>NZ_JBKDTZ010000404.1:0-46486 GCF_046339755.1 Acidovorax sp.
TGGTGTTCGACAATTAAGTTGTACTCTTCGACAATGAGTTGTGCTCTGGCCGTTTTTCGACAATAAGTTGTACCCTGGAAGGCCGACTTCAGGGTCAATTCGTTAACAAAGAGTTCTACCCTAGAGTGAAAAAGCGGCAACCCCTAGTACGCCCCCAGGCCAAGGAGGGCACGAGATGATCAAGTCAGCGGAGATCTATTGTTCAATTTGTCAGCACTATCCGTTGGATAGCGGGCTTTTTGACAAATAGTTCTACTCCAGCGGAAACCAATTCACAAATAGTTCTACTCTCCTATGTGCCACGACCAAGCAGGAAAGCTCGTGTTGCATTGCCTCTGCAGGCAGACTGGACCCGTCAACCCACCTCTTCGGTATCAACTCATCAACACACATCTCCTACTTGACGAGGTCGAGATATCGCTACCTTGATCCATGCTCCCGAACCAAATAGCGTGCGGCAGAAGGTCAGCGAGACAGTTGCGCGAGCTTGCCAATCGAACACACGCACGCCCTGCACCTAGTTGCACAGCTTTAGGCACAGCAGACCATCAGCTCCCATGCACCACTATGCGATTTGGTTCACCGCATCGCCAGACGACAGAAACCACTGCGGCACTTGGCACCATGTCTGACCAACCAAGGTGAAGCTGCGCACAACCTCGCTGCTGACGGGCTGCACAGCCAGAGCGAGCCAGGAATGGCGGTGCTGCTTGCACCGCCAGAACTGATCCGTCAAACCAAAGCTACGCTATCAACTCACCGACATCCAGCGACTACACTGCAATCAAGGGTTCATTGCATGTATGCGTGCTTCCTTTGGCCGAACCTTGAACTGTGCTGCTTGGCACCAGGGATTGGCCAAACGTAGCGCGCACTTTGGTCTGTACACGTCACCCGTTCGTGTGATAGCTAGCTCCACCCTTTTAGCCGAAAATGTAGCAATTGGTTACGGCGACGTAAATCAGTTTATCGATGTAGATGGGCTCCAATAAACATGCAACGTGCCATCTCCCACGAATACAGCCTATTGTTGCTTTCGCTCTATCGCCTCTCGCTTGAGTGCCCGCTAGACCAGTTTCAAGATGCGGCGTTGGGGCTGGTGCGCACCGAATTGGCATTCGACTCTTCCATGTGGGGCACAGCCAAGCACGGAGTGTCCGGTATTGATATCCACACCATCCACCTGCACCGGCAACCCATCGAAATGCTGCACGCCTATGAGGCGGTCAAACACCTCGACACCGCAGCGGTCGCGGTGTCCAGGGCGCCAGCTGCCACGTTGTCGTTCAATTCCGCGGATTGGTTCTCGGCGCCGTCCCAGCGCCCCCTGTTGGAGTACGGAAACCGCTTTGATCAACGCAATTTCTTTATCACCTCCGTCCTCGACTTGGACACAGGGTTGGCACAATGGGTCACACTGTTTCGCGCCAGCGCCAAGGCCGAGGGCACCGAGCAAGAGCGGCTACTGCTGGCCGCCCTGATGCCGCACCTGCAGCAGTCGCTCAAGCACAACCGCATGCTGCACCTGTCACGGCTGAACCGGGCGGAACAGCCGATCCAGGGCAGCGCCATTGCTGATGCGCGCGGCATGCTTTATCACCAGGACCCGGCCTTCGAGGAGGCGATGCGGCTGGAATGGGAGCGTTGGACTCCGCCGGCCATTCCTGATGCGCTGCGCAAGCACTTCGCCGGGGGGCAGCGCGTGTTCTGCGGACGCCATAAGGTGGTTACCTGCCATGTGGAGCGCGACCTGCTATTCCTGCACTCCCGCCCGCGCCACCGGGCCGACGCCCTCTCGCCACGCGAACTGGCGGTGGCCCGGCTCATGGCACAGGGCCACACGCACAAGGGCGTGGCCGCCGAGCTCGGCCGCGCCCCCAGCACGGTGCGTAACCACATGCAGGCCATCTACGGCAAGCTCGACGTCAACAGCATCGCCGGCCTAATCGAAGAACTGCGCCTGATCGCGGAATAAGGCACCGCTTGCCCCCCTCCGACTTTCTCCGCTCAACTGGCGGGTTTTGTTCCCGCCGCTCCTCGTTTCCCCCGCGCAACAGCCCCTGCCGACAACGGTAGGCCCGTGCACGACTGCTGAAGGTATGCGCCCGCCGCCCCAAAAATGATGCATTTGCATCATTTCCATCGTAGTAACCGTTGCATACATTTTTCGGTGAGGGTGCGCTGTGCGCATCGATTTCCAAGGAGCAACTGTGCCGACGAAAAACCATTCCCAAGTTCGCCGCCTGGCCGCCTCGGCAGCGCTCGCGGCCCTTGCCCTGGGCCATGCCAGCCTGCATGCCGCGCCCCGCGTGCCCACCGCGAACGAACTGTTCGACTGGGCGCAAACCGCCCTACCGGCCGTGTTTCCCGGCACGCAACCCAGCGTGACGGCCGCTGGCTTCTCCTTCCGCGGCCCCTACTCCAGCGGCAACTACGTGGGCGTGGAGGGCAGCTCCGTCTACGTGCTCGGCCCCGTCACCGGCAACCAGTTGCTGCGCGTGGGCGCCCTGGCTGACTTCGCCTGCAGTGTGCACCCCACCAGTTGCACCTCCAGCGACGCGATCGCCAAGGCCACCGCCTTCTTGGCCGCGCAGGACGCGCTCTACGCCACCAGCCTTCCCGCCAGCGGAGCGCAGGCCTTCGCCAACCTGGACGCCTGCTACTTCCACAGCGGCGTGACGCGTGGCGGCGAAATCGCCCGCTTCGACGGCGATGCCGAAGTCCGCGCCAGCCTGTCGCGCCGCGTAGGCGCCAAACGCACCGACATCGAAGTCCTAGCCGAGCGCAACACCACCAACAGCGACGGCTCAGCCCGCCGCGAGATCGACGTGCGCTACAACCTCACCTTCACCGACGGCATGGTGCAGCGCGGTATCCAGGAGACCCTGGTGCAAGGCAGCAGCGCCGGTACCGCCACCGTCGCGGGCGCCTGCGCCGCGCCGCAGAATTCGCAGGACCTGCGGCTGCTGGGCAACCAGCGCATCGTGGGCTTTGGCGTGACCTCGATCAGCGCGGTGTACAACCGCTTCAAGCTCGCTGATGGGACCGCACAGTCGCCTGCGCGGCGCTTTCGCAGCGAGGTACGCTACAACCTGACGGACCCAAGCGGCGTGGCCACCTACGCCATCCTCTCTGGCCCCGGCATCGCTACGGCCTTCAAGCTGGTGTCGCCGCGCCTGCTGGCCACTGCGCCAGAATTCGCGGGCAAGCCCGGCAATGCGCTCAACCCGCCGGTGGATGAAACCTTCAAGGCCTGTTGGAGCACTGGCGCCGCCTCCATTGCTGAAGCCGCCACGGCGGATTGCACAGCCAATGGCGCGGAGCTCAATGCCACGCGGGTGCAGAACACGGACGCCGCGGCGCTGGACCAGGCCTTCAACGCATTGGGCTTCACGGCAGGCGGCACCTACACACTGCAGGTGTTCGCTGACGATGGCTGGAAGACCGTGAACGGCCAAGCCGGCAAGACCCCCATCGCGACCTACCAGGCACGCCTGGCCGCCCTGCCGGAAAGCGCAGCGGCCTTGGCCGCCGGCAGTTCGGCGAACTACCCTGAGGTCACGTTGTCGCTCACGACAGTGGACATCGCCGCCACGCTGCGCAACAAGGCATCGGCTGCGCTTCAGACCACCATTGCCAAGCCCGCCAAGGCCAGCGCACCGCTGCGCCTGGACAACACCTACCTGTTCGAGCAAGGGCGCGTTAGCGCCGCCGCGGCATATCCCAATGTGCGCGTCAACCCGTTGACATATCCCGCGGTCGCAGCCACATCGATCAACTCGACCATCCCCGCGCCGCCACAGAACTTAGCGGTGCCGACCAGCGCGGAACTGGCCATCTCCTACAGCGACCTCAACGGCCGCAGTGTGCGAGGCATATTGAGTTTCAACTGATTTAGAAGCAAGTGCACTCACTACCTCGATGGCGGTTAGATGGCCGGTTCTACTTGCTTGCTGAGGTGTGGTGCGGATTGCCCGTCGGGCCTGCGCTCGGGTGGCCTTGGTTGTCTGCCCTGGGGCAAACTCTAGGCGCTCGATACAATTTGACGCAGACCACCCAACTGTTGGCTTCCAGTCAGGGCTGAAATCCGCACGGGACTTTTCCTATCCGCAACGGCAACACCAAGAATACAAAATGCGCGACTCTCTACGTAGCATCATCTCTCGACTCCTGCTGCCCTCATTCATCGTGGCAACCGGAATGGCATCAGCGGCGGACAAGTCTTTAGTGGGGGTGACGGGGGCGCATATGGCCACCAATTTCAGCAGCGGCAGTGCCGAAGGCATAAGAAATTCAGTACCAGGTCCATTCCAAACCGGTGGCCAACTGAAGGTGCAAGACGTTCGGACCAGCGTTTCAAGGTCTAGTTTCACACAGCCAGACGGCCAGAAGTTCACAAATGATGTTGCTCGGGTGGAGTTGACAAACGTTCAACTACCTAGCGGGACTTTGCTGCCTAAAGCTGGATTCTGGTTAGTACGCACGCTTGAGAACAGCACTCGGTTGCTGCAGTTCAGGCCCTCATTGGACTCTTCCCTGCGCGAGGTTTCTGGCTTTAGCGAAGACCTCACATTCATTCTTACTTCGGATGGCCTGGTGCAAACACCGTCCTCCTCGACGGTCGTTGGGGCCGCGAGGGAACTGGTTTCGTCAGTGATTGCCAGCGGCGCATCGCTTATGCCCACCTCTGCGGTAGTAGATAGCTCGTCTACCTCACTAGATAAGCAATCCATCGTCGAGACGCTCAACAGCATTCGCGCTGGCGTATTGGCCGTACCCGACCACTACTTTAATGGATTGCGGAAAATTAATGCCCAGTGGATCGGCATCAGCGTGGCAATGTTTGTAGACAGCGTTTCAGATCCTGCTGTTCGACTGCGGTACCGACCAGTGGGGGGAAAGGCGAATGAAATTGCCACCTGGGATGACGCAGACCTGCGTGCGTTCGTTGCCAGGGCACATGCCCTAGGCTTCAAGACGTATTTGACTCTTGCCTTTGAGCAGCCCGACGGGGATATGCAAGGATCCGCCGTTCCCGGTGATCCGCGCTGCCGGCGTGCGGACGCGCCTATCCCGCGGTTTGTGATGGGCAAGCCCTTTGTCGAAGCTGGCGAAACGATGATGCAGTGCCTTGATCCTGCTGATTTCTGGTGGGCTCCTGATCATCCCCAGCATGTCGCAAAACGGGCGGTATTCTGGAATACATATACAGACATCGCAGTAAAATATGCACGACTTTCTCAAGAAATGGGTGTAGAGCTTTACTCAATCGGCACCGAAACTGATTGGCTCTTCCGTGCGCGCCCCACCGCAACTCTGCCTGTACATTTCGGGACGGAGTTGAATCGTATGATGGCTGGAGTGCGATCCGCTTACAGCGGCAGAGTCACTTACGACCAAGAAATTAAAGTGCTGATGCAACCTGCAGGCTTTCGAGGTGGTGAGTGGGCTCCGATGCTTGCAGGTGATCTCGGATTTGATGTTATCGGCATCAGTGCATATCCCAACACTTTGGAGAAAATGCCGATACCAACCCGCGTCATGTCGGTGGCTGAGCTTGAGCAAGCCTATTGGCAGCCTGTTTTCGACAACACGCTGATTCCACTTCGCACTCGTTATCCAAATCTACCTATCGTTTTTACGGAATACGGGCTGGTCAATGATATTGGCGTTCCAGTCAATCAGCAAAATAACGTGGGGCGCCCTCTAACTGGCCGAGACAGCACGGGCATTTCGGATGGCATGCGTCAGCAGGCCAACCTCTATCAAGCATTCTTTAACGTGAATGAGCGTAATAACCGATTGGTAGCGGGCGGCTTTGTCTGGGCAGACTATATGCTGAATGGGCCGACGCAAATGGTTCATTGCAGGGACGTCACGCACCACATTCTTTGCAGTCCGCCAGCCATGTCTGCAATCGGTGCAAGCTACGCGCAACAAAACAGCGACAGTACAAGGGTTCTCAACTGGGCTGAGCAT
The DNA here is from genome assembly GCF_046339755.1 of Acidovorax sp. Lineage (GTDB taxonomy): Bacteria > Pseudomonadota > Gammaproteobacteria > Burkholderiales > Burkholderiaceae_C > Acidovorax. Next base: position 5,980 of record NZ_JBKDTZ010000404.1, read on the forward strand.
GCCTTGCCGACGTTTCTGCCATCGATTGGTACTCAGGTTCGGATCAATAACGTCGATTGCCGTAGCTACTCTTCCACTGGAAACTATCTTTGCATCCGGGATGGAAGGGTACTCGCACACAACGGTCGTGAATGGCAAATGCTTGACGTTGGCGGTGTCGCGGATTTCTTGCCCCTGGCGAAGGCCGCAGGTTTCTAGTGTTGCCTCAATATCGTATCGGCCAACAATTGGACTCCTTGCTCACGTGCCTCTTCATCGAGCCATGCCGTAAGCCTTCTATTTACCAGTAAAGCTGCCAAGGCAGGGCGGTCGGCGGTCTCAAACTTGGAGTGCAACACCTGCCCCCCAGGTGATTTGCACAAATGAATTCACGATACACGCACTTGCAGCCAGAAGATCGCCTCACGGTTGCTTCTCTTTTGCAGCAGGGGCTGCAGCCAGCTGTCCATCGACCGCCTCCATGGGTGCAGTCCCAGCACCATTTGCCGTGAGCTAGCATGCCCAGGCCCTTGCCCAAGCTACACCCCCTGGGCGCCGTGTGGCGCGTGGTCTTTGATCCTTTGGTTTGGCGTTGATCTCCCCAGCAAATTACCCGCACACTGCAGGGCGTGTACCCCGAGGATTCCAGCCGGCATGTGTCTCGCGAGACGATCTACAAGGCTATCTATGCCTAACCACGCGCGGGCTCAAGGAACAGCTGATCGCGCTGATGCGCCAGGGGCGCAGTGGCCGCCGGCCGCACTTTGCGGGTCAGCATCCATGTGTGCCCTCTCGATAACGATGACCGGCTGTTGCCTGGGCAGTGGGAAGGGGACTTGATCAAAGGCGCCAACGACCAGTCAGCAGTCGGTGTGCTGGTCGAGCGCAGCACGCGCCTGGTTTGGCTGTGCAAGATGCCCGATGCAACGGCCGAGACGGCCCTGGCGGCCCTGGCGGCCTTTACGGCCAAACTCAACCACGTGATAGGACCCATGAGCCAGACGCTGACCAACAACGAGGGAGATGGCGCGCCATCGGGAGCTGGCCAAGGCAACAGGGAAGCGGGTATCGTTTGTGACCCACACAGTCCCCAGCAGCGTGGCAGTTGCGCGAGCACTAACGGTTGCTGCGCCAGTTCCTGCCCAAGGGAACAGACCTGAGCGTGCACGATCAGGATGCGATGCGCTCGATTGCGAACATGATGAACAACCGACCACGCGAGACTCTGGGATGGAAGGCACCGTACCAGGCGTTCAAGCAGTTCATGCAGTTCATGCAGGCCATTGGGCCGCCGCAGGGCGCTAACATTCTCTGAACCCAAACCGTTTCAATAAGCGGTGTTGCGCTTCAAGCTTGAGACCGCCATCGGGGCAAAGCGGACTCGTCGTTGAGATGATCACGAGGTGCGACGGGGTTCACCAGCGAAAATTGGTTTGGTGATACATGATGTCCGGCACGGGCAGCGGTGCTGGATATGCTGGTGACTTCCGTGGCATTGAGCAGCGCAGGGATCAGCAACTGGCCGGGGGCATCGCGGATCTGGAACACGATGCCGCCATGCTCGCCACACAAATGCGAGATGCATGTGATTTCTAAGGACGCGTTGGATGGGTCACCACTATGCTTCCGATCGTTGGGTCGATGAGATCCGCGTGTGGAGCATACACGCAAGCGAAGGCAAAACAGAACTACGGATACCAGCGTGGTGATGGTATGGACAGCACACATGCGTGTTGACTACCTATGGACACTGGACCTTCCATGACAGACCTCCCAACCCCAACCCAAGCGGCGAAGATCTTCGAAGTTGAACTGAAGGTCCGAGACTACGAGTGCGATATGGACCACGTAGTGAACAACGGGGTCTACCTGAATTACCTAGAGCACGCCCGCCACGAGCTTCTGGAGTCGAAGGGCCTGAAATTCGGTGAGCTGTCCAAACGCGGAATAAGCCTCGTCGTCACGCGAGTCGAAATCGACTACAAAGGTTCGCTGGTAAGCGGCGATAGCTTTGCCTGGCGTTTTGTCAGAGGCGGTTACGGTAATCTGCTCTTCCTCGTTAGCGCACTATGCGTGTCGAGGTTCTTTGACTTAAGCCCTAGCCAGACGGGCGTTCAATATTTTGGACAATTTCAAATGATTTGCCGAAGATTTCGGACAGTTGCTGTGTTGGCACAGTGAACAAGCGACGAATGCAACCTCCAGGACGCTCTCAGAGACAGGCTCTTTCGCAGCCATCGATTCGCAGTCGGCGCACGTTCGCATAACTGGTTTTAGGCTATCTCAGGGGCCAACTCGCCAAAATCCCCACGTCAAGGTCTCCTCACCAATGTGACGTTCGAGAATGACGAGGGGGCGTCGCGGGCGACGGCAAACCCACGTACGCTGCCGCAGGCAGTGAAAGTGCCGAATTACCCCCGTCACTCAGATTGCATCTCCTGCAGCAATGCAGTTGAAATCCGATGGGCAAGTTCCGTAGTCTGAACTTCAACAATTTTGCCGTCTGCGAGCTTCGCATACCACTTGTCACCGTTGCCGGACTTGGCTGTCAATTCAACGGCGTAAGGCGATACTGTATCGCTCACCCATTTTGGGAATCCCGCGGGATTTTTCCTGGACCAGAACAGGGATGGGCCGCCTTGTCGCTCCAGCTTCTGCAGCATTTGATCGCTACGGTGCCCAATGTACGCAAGCTTCTCGAGCTTCGGGATGCCTGGAACTACAACGCTCAAGTCAAAAGCCCAACTCCTTGCCACCGCGTGATTCGAGCACACCTCAATGTAGTCTTGGAGGTCCAATGCATCATCGAACACCCGAACGTGGCAACTGCCACCGATGGAGTCGAGCGCAGAGGACATATTGTGTTCGACGATCTCAGCGAGCAGCCGAACAGTGATCTCCCAGATGCGAAGTTCTTTCTGTTGGCGATTACGGATTTTCTCTAGGAACGGGTCGAAGCCCTGCTTCCGCTTGGCCGAACCTTCTAGCCCAAGGAGTGCTCCCTCAATACGGTCGAAAATCAGCTCGGCAAAAGAACGAATATCGCCTCCATCGTCGGACTCTGCCAACGCGTCGATGTACCGCTCGCGCTCCTTCTTCTTGATAATGATCGGTGGGTAGCCAGCACGAATCAGCTCAAGATTTCCGATAGCACGCGCGGAGCGCCCGTTGCCATCGATGTACGGATGAATGTGCGTCAGCCAAGCGTGCAACACAATTGATCTAATCGGTGCTGGCAATGTCTCATTTACCTTTGACCAGGCTTGCCACGCCTCCATGTTTTTCATCACCTCCTCCCAAGTACGAGGGGGGGTGTGCTTCGCACCGCTAATCACAACCCGTTCGCGCCGGAAGATGCCCGCCCCTGGTCGATCGCCCAACAAGAGGTTGTGAACCTCCTGAAGTTGAGGAATATCTGTGAGGCTAGCTTTGTTCTTGGCAAGATCGACGATCTTAGTCAGAGCACGATCAAGTGAAACCGCGTCTTTCGTGTACGCCGGGTCATGCCCTGTAATCGTTATTCCTTTAACGACCGCGAGCTCGGTTTCGCCAACGGTCAAGGGGCTACCTTCGATAGCATTCGACTCGGCCACCTGTTCGAATCGCTTTTCGCCGTAGTAGTCACGCAGTGTGCCTTCCGTAAGCGTACCGTTTTTTCGCAGCAGGGCGACGCGCTCTTCAATCGCGTCAAGCCGTTTGCGAACCTGTGCGGTGGCAACAGGATCGAGGATGTACGGGGTGCCTTCGAGGTTGAACATGCGAGATTCTCTGACGGTGAGGGGGTAGTTAGAACGAAGTAAGGGCCTACGATAACCGACGTGCCGGTTCAGGGTCACAAAAAGCACGGCATGGAGGGAAGCACCTGCTTCGCACCGGACAGGGCCGTTCGAACACCAGTGCGAACAGGGGAGAACCGGTTCAATGGCCTGCCTCAAAGCCGCCTCTCACTGGTTTCCACTCCTGGCCGAACTCTGCCGTAAAAGTGCAACTGATGACCTGCCATTGGTGCCGGCGGAGTGGTCAGATCGACATAGACTCAGTGTTCAGCGCGCCCGGAATAAGCGTCTTTGCCGCTATTCACGATGGAGCACTCAACGAAAGTTCGATGGCACCTAAGCGGAAGCGTCGGTGCGGCTCCTGGGCGCTGGCGCATAGCCAGTTCTATTCACTACGTAACGCGATGGTAATTGTTATGGCCACCAGAGCACTGCTTTGGCTGATGAGCGGCTGAACACTCTGCGTGGCAAAGACTAGTCACTCTAGAGTCTTCCGGCGTCTTCGGATTTTGGATTCTGCATTGCAGTCGCCTCCTTGCTTGCTGGCAAGAGACCCGGCGAGTGATCCGGTGGAATTGAATTCCCTCAGAATGGCTTCGTCGCCTTTCTGAGGAGCAAGCCAGAAAGCAGCTGTACACCCGGTGAGATCTGCGGGGGCTCCCGAGCCGGCACACGGTCGCAGGCGTTGGGCTTGAAGTCAATAGGTGAGCCCAGAAAGTTGATTGGAAGCCAATCGCGGCGCTGGAGTGTGCCCAAACCCGGGTAGTCACAGCGAAATGTCGCACGCGGGGCGCACCAAGAGAACGCCTCGTGATGACGGAATACGACGTCGCAGCCCGACGTTCACTGACCATCTTTGGGGATGGTGGCAGCACGCTAGATGGGATCGTCACCCTCCTTGGCTTCATGCGAGAAAATGGGTGCATCGACGTTAGGCGCCTCTTCTGCCAACTTATCTAGCTTTTCCCGGACGGCGGCCAGCTCGCTGGAGCTGACCTCGCCCCGAGCATGGAGCGATTCCAGTTCGCGTCGGATCGACCCAAACTTAGCTCCAACAGTTCTGTGTTTCTCCGACCTCTCCGAAAACTTGAAGAAGGTTTGCAGGCTAGAAAGAACCGTGGCGGCGATGCTGAACAATCCTGCAATCACCTTGGCGTAGAGCGGAACTGTTTGAGAGAGGATGGACGCGAATGCCGAGGCGCCCACGAATGCGGTGATTACGATGACTGGAACGCCGAACGTGCGTCCATAGTTCGCCAATCTATTGGAAGCGCGATAGTGTGCGAACTGCGACTCCCTTGCACGCCTTAGCCAAGCGACGACGAGTTCAGCTTGGGTGGCAGGTGGGGAATATCGGGTGGTGTCAGGGGTTGTCATAATATCTAGTCATATGAATAACCTAAATCTGCGCATACGAGCTTCAGGCCTGGCAGAAGAGATTCATCTGGCCAGGAGTGCTTTGTTTCGTTAAAGTGCTTATCAACAAGCCAATATGTGAGAACACAGCCTGCGCTACTGAACAGCTTATCATCAAGCCTGGCCTTTATCCGCGATCGAACGGCGTTAGATTCTACAGCGTCTCCAACGTGGCTCATCCCTACGTTTTCCAAGAGATGACGAAATCTATCAAATACAACTGCACATACAACATCGACCGGTGCTGGGCTACGCTGAATGGCCACTCCATATACCTCGGCAAGATATTCCAACCACTTATTGCGATCCTCGGATATTTCTTCAAGTTGCTTTGCCGTTTCGCTGAAGATTGAGTCCGTAGACTCCATCAATGCCATTGATCGAGCCACGAGACGTTTCGCGCTCTGCGGGATTGAACGAAAATTCTTGTAAATTTTGTCATGGCACAACTCTGCATAGGCATGTTGCATGATCGTGCGAATTTGTATTTCGCACTTTACATCATCGGAAAGAACATACCCACCGATAGTAGCACCTCTGCTTCCGCTAATCACTAGGTGAATCGACTGGTAGTCGAAGACATCGGGATCGTCGTCCACCTCATACTCAAAATGCCGAGTGCGAATGGCACTCCAGCCGGAATGATTTTTAATAATATCTTCCACGACCTGCAAGTCAGCGCGGAGCAATACTACAAATCTCGCCCCCACTAGATCATGCATTTCTTTTGATGATGCCAGTGTGTCCCATCGATCGAACTTCCTGAGTGCAGATTCTTCAGTTTTTAGCCGATATTGAGGCTCGATTTTGAAGAAGCCGTGGTAGCGCTGCGCGCCAATTTCGGCCTTGACCATCTCGGAGATTAGCTTCACTGATTCACGCGCCCACAACTCAAGTAGAGATGCGTCGTCACGCATTTCCGCAAGAAACTGGTCGCGGGAGATCTTCACTCTTGACTCTCTACTGTTCCACTGATTTTCACGACTGTGGAACCATCCGAAGACGGTTCGATCGAGACAAGGGATATTTGATCAGCGGGTGTACTGATCATCACTCCGGTGGTGAAAACTATTTTTCTGCGGCGCTTCAATCTGGTTTTTATATATTCAGTATCTTTAGTAATAGCATGCTTGCTAATGTTCGCCTTATCCATAAAGACGATGTACTGACTCTGCATTGCAGGGTCAAAATGATCGTCGGAGAATCCCTTCACACTGAGCGTTTTTTTGTTACTTCGTAGTTCAGCACGCAAAGCTTCGCCAAGTGCGATTTTTTTGGAAGTTGGAATATTCTGAGACTGCACGAATTCATTAGTCTTCTCGAAAAACTCCCTTGTTCGATGTCGGTCCGAGGAAGCAACGTCGGCTCCAAGAAACTCCGAATGAAAGTAGAAGGCCGCACCGCGCGTCTCCGTCCCAGTCATAAGATGGTCGAACAGATGAACCGCGAAATGCTCAGGCGCCGTCTTCGTGCCTAGATTATTCGTTTTCTGTACAAAGCCGATTTTGTAGAGCTTCTGGCTTTCTGCAAAAAAAATATCCGTCAAGTAGTCCACGACGGTCTTTCCCTTGTTTGACTTTTCGGTGAGCCCGTCTTGCAGTTCTGATTTAACAACCGCAGAGAAGGGAAACCGGCTTTTCGATGTATGGCCTGATATGACTATTAGCTTGCTTGCGGACAAGTTTTTTGATTGCTGAGATCTTGTCAAGTCTACCGCCACGATGGCGGAACTCGCGATGAACTGGGCGTCATTCCCTTCCATCATGTCTACCGCATTGGCGAAGAAGCTTTGCGTTCCGGTGTTGTGAAACTGAGCTTGGATGCCATGCGAGTGGTGCCCGAGTGCTTGACTGATCCGTTTCGCGAACATGTCCAGGCCTGCCTTGGGCAGCGTAACAAGCGACGTCGCGCAAGTAGGTGCCACGAACGACTTATCGTCCGCTCGCGGGGGAATGTGGTGGACGATGATGCGTTCGATTGACAAAAACGTGAGGTCAATCATCAGTTGCGAACTCCTTGGCATTGATGGTACTGTATATAACTACAGCATTTCTGTTACAAATTACTTCCGCACGGGATGTTACTGGCCGAATCACAAACCGTATAGCGCTGTTTTGCCAATCGTCCTTACCGCGTCATCCGTGACCGCTCATCTGCAGGGCAAACTGCTCGGCTCCGTTTGCACTTATGCATACCTCAAGGCCCTCGGCTGGGGCGTCTAAGTAGTGGTGTGCCTGTGTAAACATTGCCCTCTCGTACATGCCAATGGCACTGTGAACGTCTTGCGCTCCTATGATCGAAAGTGCCAGCTCTGCACCGTCCGGCATCGCCGCGTTTGCTCCGGCGCCCGCAAATTGAGACATTTGGTGTGCGGCATCACCCATTAACGTGATCCCTTTCTGGCTCGTCCAAGATATGTTGCGAGGCCTCTGCGGGCCTCGACCTCGACCGGCCGAGAAAGGCTTCAGGAAGGCGCCAAAAAGGCCATAGGTGCCCGAGACACGGCTCTGCATCCGTGACCTCCAAGCAAGACTAGAAGACCTCCAGCCCAGCGCTAGCATGCTGCCCATCAAACCCTTTGCCAAGCTTAGAGGATGAAGAACTTGGAACAAGATCCCATATAGAGCTTCGCTGCTCAAGCCAGATCACACCCGGCCAGTGAGTTGGGACGTCCGAGTCGGGCACGGGTCATGATCCTTAAGCGCCGGAATGTTCCTCACCAGCATCAGGGTGCGCACTCGAAATCACACCGCAAGCCATGGACATCACGGTCCAATAAAAAATCAAAAATCCAGACAATACTATGGACTTTTCTGCAACCGTAAAGAGTGAGGGTTTTCAACGCTCTACGACATGTCCACAGTTGGGTAGCACGCCGGTACACAGAGGGAGAAGTAATGAGCTGGATTCAACAGATAGTGAATCGATTGCTGGACTGGTACACCAGGCCTCGGTCTGTAGGTTTGGCACTTCTCAAACACGGTGTGGTGCTGGCGGGTGTTACCCTGGCATCTGACTGGGCATTGAAGTTAGCGCTGCAGTCAGACAACGAGAACTGGTCGTTCTCCTTTGGTACGGGTCAGGGACTTCCAAGCTGGGTCACCATCCCCTTTTCATTCCTCGCATTTGGTCTCATCGTCACCGGCGCTGGCACCCTCATATGGGATTCTTTGCGTGAGCGACGCCGCAGGCTTGTTGTGATTGAACTACGAGGGCTGCATTCCAGCCCTGACACCCCGGCGGTCAGCAAAGTGCTTCCAGCATTCCGTGGCGACCGGCGCCATTTGCTGATCGACTTTCGCCCCCAGGGTCAGGATGCACGCGTTGACACGGACTACATGCTGGAGCAAATGGCCTCGTTGAAACCCACACTTCAGTCATTAACCAACGGGGTTGATAAACGTGATGTTCAGGTGGCCGTTGGAGGACTTGCCGCCGTGCCGGCCCTGTGCTTGGCAGGCATGCTGCTCGACGATGAGTCCCATGTCCACCTGTACGACTGGGATAGAAGCGCCAGGAATTGGCGCGGACTCGATGGCATTGACGACTCCATTCGTTTTCAGCCATTGGAAGGTCTCGATACTGCTTCAAATCTGCCGGAAGCAGTGCTTGTTGTGGAGGCGTCCTATGCGATAAACGCTGCAGACATCGCGCAAACCTTTGGTGAATCTGTCTCCGTTGTGCGCCTGCGAGTGAGCGAACCGCTTGCGGACAGATTTTGGTCGGAGCAAAAACAAAATGCGATGGCTGCACAGTTCCGCGACGCTGTTCAGCAGCTTCAAGCGCAGGGAGTAAGAAAGATTCATTTGGTAGCCGCAGCCCCTGCGAGCCTCAGCATCCGTCTGGGGATGGGCTACGACAGGCGCCTGCACCCAGAGTTGATTGTCTATCAGTTTGAAAGAGGTTTACCCAAGGCCTATCCCTGGGGATTGCGAATGCCCACCGCAGGTATCGCGATGAGCATCGTGAGGAATTGACGAGGCGCGGCACAAAGCAAGACTAATCCGCGTGCTCCCCTCGGCGCGCCTCGCCATTCGCTTTCAAAGCACGATTTCTACGCTTCAGGTGGGTATCGCGCATCAGGGCGTACTTGTCTGGAGCCGCTTGGTCGATAAGATCAGCCGACGGGTGTTGTTCAACCAGCCTGGGGCGCTGCAACGGGCCGTGACTCACCAGGCTAGGGATCTATGTAGACCGGGCTCAAAGAACCTCTAAGAGTTGACACCCTGTTTCATCCCGCCAACGATGAAGTCCAACAGCTCCTGACGCATGTCTTCGCTGTCCGATTCAGAAGCCTTGCGGCCGGACAACGCTTGAAGGCGATCGGTCCGCCCCCGATCACTCATTGACAGAAAGACCGTACTCACCATGAGCATATAGCGGCGATACAAAGAGCTCCTTGCGCCTGACCAACTGCGCAAGCTGATGCAGGAAGACATTTCGGCATGGAAGCAAGTGGCCGAAGCTGCCAATGTCAAGCCCGAGTAGCGTCGTTGTGAGGCCCTTTGCTTCTCATGCGGGCTTGCGTGGGAATCTTTGGTGGAGTGTCCGGCGTGTCGTGCCAGCAGCGTCGTAGAAGCTCCCCATCGTCGATCCATATTCCAAGCCCATGAGGAACGGGGGCGTTACCAACGATCACGAACACCAGTCCTGCCAACTGAGGTCGCGCGGCCAAGGCATGTTCGCGCGCCAAGCCGTGATCCTCACGCGAAGGCTCGGGAGTCTTTTCAGGATGGGTATGCCAAAGGCCAACGCAATGAAGTCCTTCTTTGAACTTCGCTTCGCGCTCCTCCATCGCCTGCTGCGTGTTGAACTTGACTCGCGTGCGCAAGGACCACTTTGGCGGAAGCAGTGTCGCCAGTTCAATATCTATGCTATTTCCGGTGAGGTCTCGCGCATACAACTGTCCAACCGACTCCCGCTGTAGGCGATTGGTTTGTGCATACTGTGCGAGGAAGTGAACGACCGTTGGCAGGATTCTCAAGGTCCAGCACGCTCCCTCCAATCGGAACACCAAGGGCGCTGCGCTCATCGCGGACTCAGGACTTCACGAAGGTTGCGAGTCACAGATGCGCTATCGGCAGCAAACCTGGATTCCGGCACGATCGACCTCGTGTTTACGGCCATCGGCAGCTGCTCAAAAAATGCGCTGGATCGTACCCACGACCACACAGTCGAGGCATGCCGTGGATCGTCAAGCACGGCGATCACTCGCTGGGCAGCGAATGCAGCAACCAACTCGATATCTGCAGCGGCGTAAGGGTGAAACCCCGCGGAGCAGGCCGGCAAAGTAATACGGGTGTCGTTGGCAGAAAGATCGCTCGCATTGACCAGCCAGTCTGCAGGATCATCCGCTGGCCACGGCACTTCCGGCTGAGACAAGACCACATGCCCAGCGCTGCACATAGGTTCGGTCCAAGAATGGATCAACGGCGCGTTGCCAAAGAACGATGCGCGCATCTGCGAGAGGAACACACGTACGGATGACTCGGCGGTGCACTCCACAACGAGATCATATTTGCCGGGACTCGCATGCTTCGTCACCCAGGTGGCGGCATCGGCGAGATGTCCGTTGACCTGGATCCCCGGGATGGACTGCATCAATCGAGACGCCAAAGCCTGGGCTTTGCCATTCGCGACCTCCCTCATCCCGAGCGTGTGCCGCGCCGTGTTTTCAGCCTCCATGAGCTGAGAATCCACGATATCCAATGTGCCGATGCCGGAGCGAGCCAAAGAGCCAGCTAAAGGGCTGCCCAACGAACCGGCTCCGAGCAACAACACACGCTTGCCACGGCGCCGATGCAGCGCTTCGAGCTGGTGGTCCCGGGCCAGTGCCCAATCCGAGTCAACGCGGCTCGTGCCGATGGGCTGCATGTTGGGCTTGCCCGGGGTAGGCAGCGTCGACGGGTAAAGCTGGAATCCGTATGCAAGATCGTCTTGGACCAACACCACGAGCATCGGGCGTCGTCCAGGCGGAGCCTGCATCTTGGACCCGTTGGCTGCACAGTCATGTCCATCCACAAAATGAGACTGCGGCACCCCGAGCTTCTGAAGCCAACTGCTTACCGAACATTCATGCCCGGTGAGCCGACCGACGAGCGAGTCCAACTGGTCATAAGTTGACGGCCAAGTAGACGGCGTCCAAAGCTCAGTCCCTGGCATCCGCACAAAAAGTGCCTTGCCACGCACCACAGATCCATCCACCCATTGATGGCGTGTGGCCAGCTTGTGAGGGTCGACATTTCCCGCGCAAGCGACTTGCAGCCTGTAGACGCGATGTTTGGATCCAGCTGGCACATAGGCGGCGATCGAGCCTTCTGCCCAGCCACGAAGCCCGCTTGCGTCCACTAACGTTCGTTTCGGTGCCGGCCGTCGACTTGAGTCTTTTGCCTTTTCCAGGTGCTGCCAGTAGGACGCACGCTCGCCATGGAACTGCGCCTGAACCCAACCGGCATCCCGTGAATTCTCAAGCAGCTCTTTCACCGCGCCAAGCGCGCGCACGACGGCTGAAACGGGGTCGTCGTAATCACCGGGCATGGACCGCTGCCCGAGACAAAGGTGACCATCGGACTCAACATGCGGCACTTTCAGGAAGTACCCCTCGTCAACGTAAATCCTGCATGGAACCGCAGGAAACTCTGTCGGGAGCAGCAGGCGCACACTGCTGATCAACAAGGTGGGATCTTGAAGCTCAATCTGCCATGCGACGCCCTTTTCCCCGGGCAGCAGTTGTACGCGCCGCGCCCACGCCGATCCAGCCCCCTGGTCGAGCCATTCTTCGACGACGAACCTGGCTGTTTGGGATGGGAGGCGATGCACGTCTATCAGCCCAGCGTGTTATACGAGCCAGACTTGATCGGTTGGCTGGGGTTCGTCCGCGTGTAGGCACTCGCGCTGCTGATGAGCCCGCCGAGCACGTCGGACTTCGGCTTGATGGCCTTCCAGGCTTCAAGCCCGGCCCCGCCGAAAACGCTGCGGATCTTGTCGTCGCTGGGCACGCGCGCACTTTGGCCCAGCAGCGCTTCCAGGTCGCTCTCAAGGGCACGGTGCCAGCGAACGAACTCGCTATGGCGCGCGCCGCCGTCAGAATTCCAGCGGTCTGCAAAGTTCTCGGTATTGAGCTTCGGGTTCTCGATGCGCCAGCCCTTTTCGTCACGACCAATGTAGTTAGGCATAGCCTCCACAAGGGCCAGAACAACCTCGATGGGCGACTTGAAACCAGTAGGGCGAGTGGCGAGCAAGTCTGCGTACGCCCATGTTGCCAACGTCACGATGATCACGGAAATTGGCATGGCCTCCTTCCGTTCCTTTGGCGCGGACCAGTAGGTGGTATCGCGGTGCAGCTTCATCAGCTGCACCCTACGGCGCAGGATGTCGTCGAGCCCAATGGGAGCGCTCGGCAGCGGCGCCACCGTCGCGCTCTCCCGCAGCGACGCCTTCATGAGGAGCGTTTGAAACTGGAAGCGCTTGGCAGCATGTGTGCAGAACCACTCTGCAAATTCATCGGGGTTCGATGGAGCCCACCCTGTGTCAGGGTCACGTACAGACAAGCTGGAGCCTGGCCGACCGGTCTGGTCCCGGACTGCTGGCGTGACATCAAAGTAGTAGGGCTTGCCGGGATAGTCGAGGCGCCAGCAGCGGCGCTTCGCAACAGGGTCGCCGGTGACGCTCTCGTTGCCTTCGAGCGCCTTCCCGAACGCCTGGAACATCACCTCGGGGAGTGGGGAGTCGTAGGCCGGACCGGTCAGCTTCACCACAATATCAAGGTCAAACTTCACCGGATAGCGCTGGCTGATCGTGGTCTGCGTACGCATCGAGCCTTGTGGGAACACATACACATCGTGCCTGGGGAGGCTCAGCTTCCGGGCGATCTGGTCGGCAAGAAGATCGTATTGAACTTCTGCATCCGCGCGATCAGCCGGGTCGAGTTCCAGGCGCTTGAGCAGCCTGGCAAGCAGTTCCTCCCATTGCTCGGTTTCGCTGCGCGCAGCCAACGAATCGAGAACACGTTTGGAAAGGGTCGGGTTGGTCGTCATCGGGTCCTCACTGAACGAAAGTTAAGGTGAATACGCCTGGCCGGAGACGACCTCCAAGACCGACGCGGAGCAAATATCGATCACAATGATACTGTAACAGCAACTTTTTGGACTGCACTACGTAATCATTTTGATTAGACCATAAAAACCTAAAGATTTGCAAACGGACTGGAGACGATATGATGCGCGGCATGTCCGAATCCCCAAACCCCGCCCGCAGTGATCCCCTTGAAAGCCTGAACAGGACGCAGCTTGAGCGGCTAGCACATATCGACTTTCGTCTGTACTTTCTTGGCGAACTCGGCCGCGCGGATGTCTCCGACCGATTTGGTACGGGTCCGGCGGCAGCGACCCGCGACATCGCCGCCTATCGGCAATTTGCTCCAAACAATGTCGTTTTCGATATTGGGTCGAAGGTCTACAGGCCAGCTGAGAACTTCGTCCCTCTGTTCGAACACTCCCCTCAACGCGTCCTGACGGCGCTTTCGCAGGGGTTCGGTCAGGGGCTTGGTGACGTGCTGGAGCCCATGCTCCGGTGCGAGTTTCCGGTCCCATTGAGCCAGCCAAATATGCAGGTGCTCGCGCCTATCACCCGGGCCATACATCAGCGCAAAGCTGTTCGGCTGGGGTATACATCGGTGGAGAGCGGTCGCACCGAGCGGGAAATCGTTCCGCTGGCCTTGGTCGACATCGGCATCCGCTGGCACGTCCGTGCTTTCGACCGCAGACACAGGCAGTTTCGGGACTTCGTCTTTACGCGAATGGACAACCCTGTGGTCCTGAGTGACAGTCAGGTTACGAGAGAAGAGAGTGTTGAAAGCGATGATCAGTGGAGCCGAGTCATCGAGCTTGAGCTAGTACCACATCCCGCTCATCCTCGCCCGGAAGTAGTTCTGATGGACTATCCATTTGACGAGCACGGCGTCATGCGCTTGAAGGTCAGAGCTGCGAACGCCGGCTACATGTTGCGCCGATGGACCGTTGACTGCTCTCCAGATCACAGCCTACGTGGTATGGAGTATGCGTTGTGGCTGCGCGATGCCCTGTCCCTCTATGGGTCCAGCAATGCGCAACTTGCGCCTGGCTACCGAGATCCTCGCGCAGGCACCAAGATAAAGGCGATCTGACAGATTCTCCAGACAACTACTGAGCTCGCGAAGGAGCCATATGGGCAAAAAGCAGGAAGTATTTGTATCAGTAGATGTCGAGTCCAGCGGACCCATCCCGGGCGAGTTCAGCATGTTGACTCTCGGAGCCTGCCTGGTGGACTCGCCAAGCACCGCGTTCTCAATGGAGCTGAAGCCGCTCAATGGCAACTTTGATGCCGAAGCATTGGCGGTAACCGGGCTTTCTATGGAACAACTTGCGCGCACTGGCCTGCCTCCAACCCAAGGGATGAGCCAGTTCGCCTCCTGGATCTCAACCCATGTGGCAAGCGGCGCAGCTCCTGTCTTTGTCGGGCTCAATGCAGCGTTCGACTGGTCATTCGTGAACTACTACTTCCATCGGTTCATCGGCACAAATCCATTTGGATTCGCCGCGCTGGATATCAAGGCATTTTTCATGGGTGCCACTTCCTGCGAATGGCAGGAGACGAAATCCAGTTCCATTTCCAAGATTCTCCGCCCCTCACTCAAGGGCAACCATGATGCACTCGATGACGCGCGATATCAGGCCGAACTGTTCCGCCTGACTAGGGAACTGGCGGCCAGCAAATCGCGTGCTGTCCGATGACCCGCCATCTGAGGTCCTTGATCAACCAGCAAATTTTTATGCCAACCAACGCGATCACCTATCAGTTCAGTCGAGACCTCCGCGCACGCCCGTTGAGTGAGACGAGAGCATCTACCGACGCCATGGCCGTGCTCTACAGCTGGGCGGATCATGATGGACGAGAATTCGATGTCCATGTGGATGAAGATGATCAGCTCGTCGCTACGCTGCGATGGGCGAGTGCTCAAGTCGACGCAGCGGCCAGCGACTTGAATGCTCTATGCGCTGCCCATGGTCTTGAAAGAGAGGTGGTGAAGCTGGAGGCCTCCAGCGCGAGGCAAGCCATTTAAGTCGTAGCGTCTGCCCAGTTATCACCCAGCGCGGCCGGCATTACCAAGAATCAGTTCTTCTTAAGCCCACTGCTTTTGACGACGGCCGTCCAGTCTGTATTGCTTTTAGCCACAAACGCTGAGAACTGCGCAGGGGTCATTGACTGGCTGATCTTCACGCCGTAGTCCTTGAACCTGGCGCTGACCTTCTCGTCCGCCAACACCTCCGCGAATGCCTTGTTCACCTTGGCGATCACATCGGCAGGCGTCCCCTTTGGCGCGAAGAGTCCGGTCCAGAAGTAGAAGTCCATGCCTGTGAGTTCGGGTGTGTCTCCCGCGGCCCCAATCTCCGGCGCGCCAATGTCCCGATCCTTGCTCATCACCCCAACCGCTGTGACGTTCCCCGCGAAGTGCCCTCCCATGACATCGAGGGCAATCTTCGAAGCCGACGCGTATGGGATGAACTCGATCTTCGTTCCAGTGCGTTGCTTCAAAGACTCCATGGCGAGTGCGGGAAGGGATCCAGCCCCAGTGGCTCCGTAGCTGAGCTTGCCTGGGTTGGCCTTGGCATAGGAAATCAGCGAAGAAAACGAGTTGATCCCCAAGGACGGCTTGGCCACGACGCCCAGGCCACTCGTGCCCAGTGGTTCGATCGCTTCCAGGTCCTTAAGGTGTACGTCACAGCACTTTCTGTGAGAGGCGCCAGCACAACGTCAGACACGATTCCCATCACAATCGTGTAGCCATCCGCAGGTGACTTCAAGCCCTTGTTCACACCAATAGCGCCGCCTGCGCCGGCAACGTTCTCCACAACAACTGGCTGCTTGAGCTTGGCTTCGAGACCAGGCGTGACGATGCGAGCCCCTGCTGCTCACGGTGGCTGCCGCCATCGAATGGATGGCCGTGGAGGCCGCGCTGCAGGCCGGCACCTCGCTGCGCCAGCGCCCGCCGGCCATGGTGCCTTCCATCGACCAGCAGTCCGTCGCCCTCATCGCGCACGATGCCTTGAAGGCCGCCATGGTCGACTTCGCGTTCCGCCACTTCGACCTGCTGTCGCAGACCAAAGAGCGCTTTGCCACTGGCACCACAGGCGGTCGTCTCAACGAGATGGCCTGGTCGCGCGGCTGGCCGCGCGACCTGCCCTGGGTGCAGCCTCTGCGCAGCGGTCCACTGGGCGGCGACGCGCAGATCGCCGAGCTGGTGCTGGACAAGCGCTGCGACAAGGTCCTCTTCTTCGAGGACGTGCACGTTGCCCGCCAGCACGAGGCCGACATCCAGCTGCTGGAGCGCGCCGTCTGCACCAAGAGCTTCGAGGCCGCCTGCTACCACACGCCGGCCATGGCCGATGCCTGGGCCACGGCCTGGGCGTAGATCCGGACACTGCGCTTTAAACGAATGAGTATTTCCCCATAGGATGTCTCTGGCCCGGCGCGCACGATCGACGACGAGCGGGTGGCGCACCTGATTAAGACGACGCTGCACACCAAGCCTGCCAACGGCTCGACGCACTGGAGCGTGCGCACAGTGGCCGCTGAAACCGGCATCTCCAAGACCAGCGTGCAGCGCTATTTGCAGCTCTTCGGGCTGCAGCCGCATCGCACCGAGAGCTTCAAACTGTCCAATGATCCGTTCTTCATCGAGAAGCTGCGCGACGTGGTCGGTCTTTACCTGAGCCCGCCGGACAACGCGCTGGTGATCTGCGTGGACGAGAAAAGCCAATGCCAGGCGCTGGAGCGCACGCAGCCGATGCTTCCAATGGGGTTTGGCTACATCGAAGGGGTCACCCACGACTACAAGCGCCACGGCACGACCACGCTGTTCGCTGCGCTGAACGTGCTCAACGGTGCAGTTCTGGCCGCATGCAAGCCGCGCCACCGGCACCAGGAGTTCCTCGCATTCCTGCGTGAGATCGACAAGGCTGTTCCCGCCCAGCTGGATGTGCACTGCATCGTTGACAACTACGCCACCCACAGCCACCCGAAGATCAAGGCGTGACTGGCGAGTCGGCCGCGCTGGCACATGCACTTCATCCCGACCTACAGCTCATGGCTCAATCAGGTCGAGCGCTTCTTCGCGTTGATCACCGACAAGGCAATCCGCCGCGGCTCCTTTACCAGCGTCAAACAACTTGTGCAGCGCATCGATCAATTCGTCGCAGCCCACAACGTTGACTGCCAGCCCTTCAAGTGGACCGCCACCGCAGATTCGATCCTCGAAAAGCTGCATCGACTTTGCTCACGTATCAGCGGGACAGCACACTAGGTTGCACGCGAAAAATTAAGCTTCAGGATCAAGGAGTAAGTGACCGCCTTTTACGGAATCACTCGGGCCTGGCGCTATGAGCCGCCATCCTCGCCGGCATAGCCAAGAAACTCTTCGTGCCCGTTGCGGGACTTTCGCCAATACCGTGCACCTTCAGGTTCTCGCCGGTGGCCGGCAACGG
Organism: Acidovorax sp.; assembly: GCF_046339755.1. GTDB lineage: Bacteria > Pseudomonadota > Gammaproteobacteria > Burkholderiales > Burkholderiaceae_C > Acidovorax. Next base: position 23,672 of record NZ_JBKDTZ010000404.1, read on the forward strand.
TCAGATAGAGGCGACGCTTGGCGCGGGAGATCGCAACGAAGAAACCTGATCTTTCCGCGTCCGCGTCACCCCAAAAAGTCTCTTGCTCGACGCCAAGCACGATAACGGTATCGAATTCCAGGCCTTTGCTCTTGTGGATCGTCATGACCTTAACCGCCCCATCACCGGCAAAGCGGGATAGTGCTGTCACACAGTCATTTTCCTCTGTGAAGAGGGACCGAAGCCGATCCACTGTCGTAGCGATCAAGTCCTTGAGGCGCGTGCCATTCTCATAGTCCGGGGATAGGCCAACAAGCGTCTTATTCCCGAGGTGAGCCAGCAGATCGTCAGTCAGCTTTTCCAGAACACCTTCGGCCTTCAAATCTACGCCGTCAACCAGAACAGATTTCCTGCACTTCTCCACAAAACGGTCCCAGCGAGCCCGCGCCAGGTACTCAGCATCCGGGCCGGTTGCGCTGAACATGACAAGCTCAATGAGACGACCATAGGCGGCCGGCTGGCGCTTCCCCGAAACAACAAGCAAGAAGTCAACGATCAGGGCAGCAACTGGTTCTGACGAAAGCTCTTGTGTCGAATCTTCGTTCCGGAAAGGGATCCCGCGCTTGGTCAATTCCACCTGCAGGATGTCGCAGTACTGATTGATCTGCTTCGACACCAGGACCGCAATCTCTGAAGGGTCCAAACCATCATCTTCGATCCACGACGCGATTCGGGTGGCCAGTTGCTCGGCCTCCTCTTGGCTATCGGCGTAGTTAAGGATCTCCACAGAGCCCTCTGATCCAACAATCTTGGAGTCATCGACAGCCGCACCCGGATCCATGACTTTAACCATCGCGTTCTGCATGCGGCGCAGTCTCGGCTTGGAGCGGAAGTTCTGATAAAGATTGAGTGGGACGGCGTCGAATTCACCTGCGAATGTTTCAAAAATCCCCTCCAACGCACCTGCCCAAGCCATGATGCGTTGCTTGGTATCACCGACCGCCGTCAGTGCCGCACCTGTGCCCGCAAATGCCGCCTGTATGAGCTTGTATTGATCAGCAGTGCAGTCCTGAAACTCGTCCAGAAACACATGGCTATAGGTCTGACGAACTGCGTTGCGCGCAATCGCACTGGTTTCCAGAATCTCCACCGCAAGAGGGACCATGTCTTTGAACGTGATTTGATGAAGATGAACTCTTTGGTCTCCAATCGTGTAGCCGCGATTGAGCTTATTGTTTCCCTGAAGGACGGGCCGGAACTTGTCGATGATTCTTTTTGCGAATGCGTGGAACGTGAAGCTGTCAAGTCGTGAGGCAAGCTCCCTGCCACACCGTGTGCGGACGCGCTCCTTCAGATTCTTTGCAGCATCGACCTTGAACGAAATCGCAAGAATGCGACGTGGAAAACGCGTCGTGCCGGTGCGCAACAGGAAGTCTGCGCGTTGAGCAAGCATCTCCGTCTTGCCTGCTCCTGGGCCCGCAGTGAGAGCAAGGCTCCGCTTAGTCTCCATCGCTGCGAGCATTGCGTTGGGCTCAAGGCCTAGCCCGCCAGAAGGCTTCCATCGCTCAGGGGGGATCATTCGGGAAGATCCTTCAGCTTCTCTTTGATAGCCTTGAACATGCGCTCAAGGACATCTGGCGTTTCGGCCTTCAGCGCGGCATCCTCCAGCGAGGAAAGCGCTTTCAAGTGCCAGGCTGGTTTGCTTCCGAGCTTAAAACGCCGATGGTAGTCGTCGAAGTAAGCACGCTCATCCTCTGAGTACTGTGTGGAATCATCGTGCTTCTTTCCAAGCACAGCAACGATGGTTTCTTCGTCGGGCGCTTCCGCCACGCTCATATCGACATCGTAGGCCTCCGGAAAATGGTGAACCATCATGAAGTCGAGGTCCAAGGGTGATGAAAAGAAGACGCCGACAGATTCTAGATACTTGAACCAGCCATCACCGTGCTCCAGGATCTTCTTGGGACCGTTCCACTTTTCCAGTTTGTCGATGTGATTCTGAGTGAGCTTGCTGTCTTTGGGTGGGAACTTCAGAAGTTGATCGGCCACATACTTCACTCGGCCCCAGCCGCCTTGGTATCGGCCCAAATCTAGATCGAGCAGCGTGACGTGCGGAATACCAAGGGCATGCGTCAGCCTCCAGAAATGGTTGACGTGACGCCCGCCAAGCGGGACTACAGAGATAGAAGCTTCGTCGTCGTCCAGCCCATTCGCTTGAAGCAATCTCGGGAGAACGATTTCCTCACTATCGCCTTCACCAAAAATAACCAGCCGCGAGAAGTACAACTCCGGGAACGCCTGCACGGCCTCGCGGACATACTTGTAGGCATCAGTTCCATCCTTCGGCATCGTGATCTTCTTTACGATAGTCTCACGGCCACTGTTCAGACGGAGGTAGCGGATGCTCTCCGGGGCGACGCGCTTTAGCATCGAAGGGGCATGTGTCGCAACAACAGACTGTGCATCGTCGTGCCCGGAGAAAGTGGTGAGCGCCTTCACGATGCGACCCAGATAGTGGGGCGAAACACTGTTCTCTGGCTCCTCCACCGCGATCAGGGTATAGATCGCAGGACGCAGCTTGTCCACGTCATATGCCTTGCCCAACTCTCCGGATAAGACCTTACGGCCAATCTCCTGAACAGCGAGGACCAGCGACACGTAAAGCAAAGACTGTTGGCCGTCGCTGAGCCGAGAGAAGTCAACAAGGTCCTCGTCGTGTCCTGGAGTGAATCCAACGGAAAGATGGCGCAGTAGGCCCTCGATCTCGCTTCTCTCGAACGAAAGTGAAGGGCTGGCATAGAAGCTCCCTTTGTGCAGCGAACTCCAATGGCTAGCCAGATGCGATCCGACACCCGCGACTGCTGCATTGCCGCTGAGCGTGTTACTGATGGTCGCCGTCAAGCCTGCGATTGCCTCCTTCTCAGTGTTCCATACAGCCGCACGCAGGACCCGCCCGAGCATTGAGTTTGCCGCGTAGGAAATCTGATCCGCAGGGTCGCGGCGGGCAGGCAGATAGTGAACCTGAACTGCATTGCGGTCCTGCTTTTGAACGCGCCTCTGTTCGATTGGATCGCCATCCTCATCCGCACTGACGACAAAGGTCAGACTCTCTTCAATCTCGCCGTCTTCATCTAGTTCCGCTTCAAGCCTGAAGACAACGCGTGGCGGTCCTTCCGCGTCCTCAAGTTCCATGTGCGCGAAGCTCGCAGGGATTGATGCATGCAGGCCTTCTTCATCGGCCGCTTCTGGGAATTCAAAAACCGCCTCAATCCACAGATCCCGGGTATCGGGGGCATCCTCCTTCGTTTCAGAAGCAGATACATGGAAGTCGGTGCGCCGGATTTTCCGGAGCGAGGAATCGACACTGAACATCCGCGCCAAAGCCTGCAGCACAGCTGTCTTGCCGGTTCCGTTCGGTCCAATAAAGAACGTCATGTCGTCCAGGTCTATGGTGGTCGCGTCTTCACCAAATGACTGGAAGTTGCTCAACCGCATTTGAACGAGTTTCATTTTTCCTCCCTCTAGTATTTGCCTTTAACGGTATGCCCGTAGGCCTTTTACAGAATTCCCTGTCGTTTGAAAATTTGGTCAATCAAGTCCGCCACAACAGTCTCCGAATCAGGATCGACTGTTCCCAATGTCATGTCGACACCGGCGAACTCGTTGCCGCCGAACCGATACACCTCGTATCCGGCAAGTCGTAGGCGTCGATCCTCCCGAGCCATTTCCGCGTAACGACGCGGACTTGCAATGTACCGCCGTGGATTGTCAGGATCTTGATCTGCATAGTGGTGCTGACCGTCAATCTCTATGACGATACGGTTTCCGTTCTCTAGCAGCAAAAGGAAGTCCATTCGCTGCCTCGGAAGAACAACCTCTTTGCCACGTGCGCGCTGCGAGTATGGATCGTAGTGCAGGTACACCTGGGGAACCAGGGCAGGAAGCTTGTCCCCCAGCAGTGTCCCGTAGCGACCATAGTAGGTTCTAAAAACAGCAATCTCGCCCGGAGATCTGGACATCTTCACCGCCTGAAAAAGTCTCTTGTACAGTGCAGATCGGGCATCCTTTTCACCACTGAGATCAGCCCACCAATTCACCAGATCGGTGTAAAGAAGCAAGCCACTCGCGGGTAATGGACGGTCGAATACAAGAACCTTGTCTGCGTGCTTAACAATCTCCACGTCATTGCTTACAGCGTCGCGCAAGATGATCTCTGGCTTCTCGCCGATCGATGCGAAGATCAGATTCTTCATCGCACCGCCTACACCTGTCGTTGCCCGCCGGATCCCATAAACGGGATAACCTGATCTGGCTTCCACGGGTTTCAGACTGAAGCCATCACGCTTGAGGCTGATGTCAATTTGTGCGGCCAGCTCCGCTTGTTCGGCGTCCCTGCGAACTGCGGGGTCAACGACCTGATGAACTAGCTGAAAGAAGCGCTTTTGGGAGCACGTCAAGGCCCCACACTCAATCAAAAGAGTTTCATGAGACCAGTCAGGATTTTTGATGTACCACTGCTCAATTTTGCCCTCAAGACTACTCAGTTTGAGGTACCCGCCAACATCGTCCTTGATCTTCGACTCGCCGAAAATTTCCGCCAGTGTGTCAATGATGGACTTCTCACCAAAGAGTGTCTCTAGGGAGTTCAGCCCTTTCAGGATATCCATCCGTACGAGATCGCTGACAAGATGCGCTGCAGGCGTCGTCAGTTCCGAGAGAAGCTCTTCCAGGGGATCCGCGTCCAGCTCAAGGAGAACCCTGCCGCCGATGTCGATTAATTCCTCAACCGTCCTTCCTGCGAGCCTGGCCTTGGTGTAAACACGCTTGCTCCTGAAGGCTTCTTCCTTGTCAGTGTCTGATACACCGTCTTGCAGCCCGAGGCGAGCGCACAATGCCGGGACCTCATAAGATTTGAGGCCCGCGACTGCATCGGCGATCCGATCTCTCAGGTTCTCTAGAACAACTCTCTTCAGAACATCACTCCGTTGGTACCCTGACGCGTCGGGAGTCTCGATGGTGGCGATTTCCGCACCTTCGATCCCAGGACGAAAGCCAAATCTGTCGGTCACATCAACACGGTGCCCCCGTGAACTTAACGTGAACCCGCTCCGATTCCAACGAATTTATTTCCCAAAGCATTTCAGGGCCTTAACGTACAAGAAGCTGTCGAATCGAAAAGGAACGTCCTAAACGAAGTATTCGACGAAAGAGCGAGGGAATCGGTAGGTGCAGCCTGCAATATGGGCCTGGAGGGGGGCCCAAGCGTGCCGATGCTCCCTATGCCTCGGCCGCACCGAGACCTGGGAAAGGCTCAAGTGCCAGCCCCGGCAAGAATTTATCGTGCTGGGATTCACGGATCGCACGAACGTCGCCAGGTAAGTGGGCAGTCTCCTGATCGGGTGCTACGAAGACGACGAGTTACACCAAGCCGGCTCGGTCGGGACGGGGGGAGAATTCCGCCGGCGGAGGGATCGATGCACGCGACGCAGACCTTCCCTAGAAGATAGACACCGCACGGCGGGCGCTGCTTGCCGTTCGCCTCGTCATCTGCTCGCGATTCACTGAGAGATCGTGTTTGCCACTTCTAGTCGAGAGGGTGCTGGACGCATTGGGGGACTAACACCGCTTCCTGGCAGCGCTGGAGCTTTTCTCTCAGTTCATGTCGGACCGCTGGGCTGGAAAGGCCGGTGGCCCCGTCACATGCAATCAGGTTGTGGCGAGCCGAATCAGGCCAGTCCTCCACATCGTCATCGAGCGCAATCCACTGCCGGGGCTTCCTGCGAAGCGCATCCTCCAGAACCTGCACGCCCCGGGGCATGGCCCGAAACGTGGAAAGATTCCAGGGATCCACGCCATGAACACGCTTGTGGTACGTCCCACCAATGAACTTGGACCGCAGGGAGGCAGATAGCCGCTTGAGCGTGGCTCTGTACCCTGGTCGGATGCACCAAGTACTGCTCAACACCAACGCCACCGCCGGATGCGGTTCAAGGGCCTCTTCCAGGATGTGGATCCATTCGAACAAGGCATGCCCTGCGGCTTGGTGTGGGCTCATGTAGATGCCCCGGCGTGGATGCCAAAGCACTGCTTCGTGGTGAACCACGCCATCAAGGTCTAGATAGAGAACTACATCCGCGCTGCGCGGGGAGGACGCTGGAAGATAGGGCACAGTGTGGCCAATGGACGCGGTAGTCATGCCGAGATTTTGCGTCGGTTTGGTCGTATCGACCCGGCGTACACCTTGCTGAGCAATTTGCCAGTGAGATCGGTTGCCAACAGCTCAACCGCGCCTGCAGTGGCTTAGGTGCAGCGGTGGGTTGAACTATGGGCGCAGCCGGAACAAAGCCGTCAACTTGACCCAGGCGTTCGTCGGTCGTAGCCTGATGAGAATGTCCCAAACAGAGCTCACAATCCTCGGCTTGACTGCTGCTCAATTCACGCGCCTCGTGAAACGCGCGGCAAGCGAGGCCGTGAAATCCGACGTCCGAGCGGGAATTGCGGTGACTGGCTTGGTGGATGGAAAAGTGCAGATGCTTGAGCCGTCAGACTCGCGATTGTCAAAGTTTCTCAAGGACGAACACGAGTCAGGTGGCTAGCACCACTTCCTCAGAAGCCCTCGCAGCGCGTGCCATCTGCCAACGGCGGTGCTCGCAAGCTTGCAGTGAGCGATGAAGCCGCCCTCGACGGCATCCTGTTCGTTTTGCAAGCAGGCATTCCATGGGAAGACCTCCCCCCAATCCCTGGGATACGGTAGCGGCATGACTTGCTGGCGACGCCTGCGCGACTGGAACGCCGCGGGTGTTGGGAGCAGTTGCACCAGGCCATGCTGACTCGCTCGCGTGAACATGACCAGATCGATTGGAGCCGGGCCAGCATTGATAGCGCCTCGGTACCAGGCTCCCGAGAGCCAGGAGGCAGGGCCCACACTCACGAACACAGGAAAGCTTGGCTCCAAGCGGCACATCGTTGAACATGCCAGAGGCATCCCGCTGGTGATGCTGGTCAGCGGTGCGAACATGCTCGACTCCAAGATGTTCGAGAAGTGCGTTGACGCGATTCCTGCGATTGCAGGCTTGCCAGGACGTCCGCGTAAAAGGCCATCGAAACTGCACGCTGAGAAAGGCATGACTACAAACAGCTTGATGGCGGCTCTGGCGGCTGGAGGTGATCTTCGAGCCCGTGGGCAGACCGTTCACGCCACCCCGAATGGCGTGGGAAGCACCAGCCCGTCGCACACCTCGCCAAAGCCGATCAGCTTGACGATCGGTACGGCCTGCATGCCGCTGCAGGCCGTTCGCGTCGCCTTCGTCTTGGCCACCCAGTGATGCAGTGGCTCAATTCGGCCACCTGCCCCGCGCTCAGTGGACAAAGTACACAAAGTGCGATGTGCCATGGCGTGTATGGCCATGTTTGGCTGTGACAGCGGTTGAGTGGCAGCCCGTTGAAGGATGCACCAAGTCACTTCCTGACTGGCGATGGCATTAGCTTCCAGGGCTATGTTGACCATGACTACTCCGGACGCACGGGAACAAATGCGGCGCCAGCATACGCCTCGGTGCGCGCACAAGATATCTCGCCGTTTTGGGTATGAAGTGGCTGGCGAAAGACGCCTCGCCGCTTCATTCGGCGTTTGGCCAGAAAGGCCTGTAGGAAGCATCGCGATCAGTTGAGCCGCCCCTATCATGGAGGCCAAGAGTGTGAAGGGTGATTGACGTGGGTGATTTCCTTAAGCGAGTTAGATCTGGTGCGGTTGTCGGGCCAAGGCGCAATGCTTTCACACCTAGCGGCTGGAGAAACGCGTTCGCTGCAGCAGGTGCAATAGACGAGTCTGATCAGCGTATCTATGACGCAGCGCTGTTAATCTACGCAAAACTGCAGCGCATTCGATCACGCTTGGCGCAGTCTTCAACCTCAAGTCTTTCCGCAACAACCAAGCTGCGAGCCTATGTAGCCGCTTCCAACTTCAACTTTTTAGTAGTGCGCGCCAGAGTTCACGAGGAAGCGGAAAAGCTGGCGGATGAGCATCGGGAAGTAGATCGTGCAAAGAAGCTCGAAGAGATAGCCGCAGCGGTCAAGCTCACGCTTTTTGGGGAGACTAAGTGGGCTCCCGACGACGTGTTTGCGAGCTTGGTCGATGGCATCGAAGTTCCAGTGCGTTTCGCTCTGCAAGGCAATCCTGCCCTGGCTGGCTCCCCCCGCATGAATCAAGTCAGGTGGAATGACATCTTGCTCGAACTCAATCTAGGCGTCATGTTCCACTCTGTTGAAGATCTCTGGGATGACTGCCTTTGGAATGACTACGGAGTTACGGATAAGGGAGGGGTAAAAACATTTGTGCCAGAGGATGCTGACGCCAAGCGAGGCCACGCACTGGGTATTGTGAGACGCATTTCACTTTCACTGGGGCACGCTGTCGTAGCGAAGAGCGAGATCCGCAGCTTGGCCATGCAAGGGCTTCTTCCGCGAATACGAGAAGTCCGTGCTGTAGAGCACGAAGGAAAAACTCAGGTCATTCGACTGTCAAAGCCAGGGGAAGTGACTCGGACGCAAGAGGAGCTACTTGTATTGCGTGGCTTTGCGAGTGAGCCCTACTACAGTGAGTTGCTTGCGAAACAGACTCCCGCCCTTGGTGATATCACCCTTTCAGAGATCCTCGATGCATGGATGGTCATCTCGCGAGCGGCGCAAGTGCTTGTCACATCGCTGTCCGGCAAAGCGGCGAATTCGACAGAGCCCGATGCCTCTTTAAAAGCCGGGCTGCCAGAGCATGCGCCGGTGCTGCAGATTGGCGCGTTGGTCAAGGCGCTCGACGATGCGGTTGGCATCAAGACCGCCGACGGACGGAAGCTCGTTGAGTTCTTTACGTTCCGTGGTAAGCCAGGGCAGGAGATCTGGGCCTCTCCTCTCATACCTGTGGGACTTACAACCGTTGCGCCCGTTTTCGCGGCAGTAGTCACACCGAATTTGCGCCGATTGGTCGATGTCTGGATGAGGCAGGCTGGAATAGAACTGAAAGAGCGGGGACCAGCATTTGAGGCGCATGTTAGGGCTATCGCTCACAAAGCAATCGTTTCCTCAGAGGTACTCGCCAACAATGCAATCAGCATCAGGGAAGATTACACATTCAAGCCGAGCGTTGGTCGTTCTGAGCAAATCGACCTTCTCTTCGTCATCGGCGCCACCGTCTTCTTGGCGGAGTCCAAATGCATACTGGAGCCAACAGAGGCAAAAGGGGTGGCGATGCATCGAAGCACGGTCTTGGGCGCCGCCGAGCAAGCGCAACGCAAATCTCAGTGCCTGATGGATCATGCTGCGGAGTTTGTCTCTCAGGCAAGACGCTTTGGAATAGCATTACCACAGGACTTCAATGTATTTCCATTCGTTGTCGTGAGCACAGCGACACATGTGGGCATCCCCGCAAATGGAGTGCCAGTCGTCGACAAGTACATCCTGGAGAGGTTTCTCTTCGGCGAATTGGAGGACGTACTCGTTCAAGGCGAAGATCTTGAAATTCAAGAGCGGATCAAGCACACCTTCTACTCGAATGTCGCTGAAGCTGAAAGAACGGCACCGACATACTTTGCCTCCCCTCCTCAGGTCAAGCGGTTGCTTGATGGTATGAAGCTGCACTTCTCGCCGATCTTCCCTTTAGAAGAGCAAGACTGGGAGGGCTCTGTACTGACATTCGATTGCCAGCCTCTACAGGCGCAGTGAACTCACGAAGGCCGCCGGAATGGAAGCGGCGATTTCCAAGAGCTTCAAGGGGCGGTCGATGCCACCGTCTTCCTCGGGGCCTCCTGCGCGTCTTGACCAACGGGGCCAAGACGGATCGACGGACACGACTGGATACCAGTCGGCCGTTCAGTAGCGGCTCTGGTTTGGTGCTGATCTGGACGCCTTTGCCCGCCGCCCGCAGCGAAAATACACACGCATTCCCACCTTCCACCCCATCTCCGGCGGTATGAAAACCCGGTAGTGGCGATCGATGCATGCGCGATGGCAGTGTTGAGTTCGCACCTTGAGGGCTCGTGGGTTTAAAGGCATAACAATCTTTGTGTGACTTGCATCTGTCACAACGGCTATAACGGTGGTAGCAGATCGCCTTCGTCGCGAGACCACGTGCCGCTAGTTATCGCCGTCCAGATGATTTCGCTCACATCGCCCGACATAAATGCCAGCCCCCGCACGGTGCAGGCGTCCATCGCGCTGCGCAGGAATTCATCCTCTTCTGGAGGCGCACACAGGTGGTAGCAGCGGCCGGACTCTGTCCTGACCGTGGCATGGTGCAGATCGATGGCGACCAGCATGGTCGTCAGTCTGAAAGAACCGGATGCAAGCTGCGCGACGATGTGCAGTTTTCCGTTGATACGCTGCACGATGCGCCAGTGCCGCAGCTCCACATGAGGTTGTGTCTGCACATCAGGCGCTGGGCGGTCATTGCCAAAGATGGGGCGAAGCATGCAGATCTTTCACGTTTTCTGCGTAACGCAGACATAAGCATCAGGCGCATGTCGTAAACGCAGCTCGGCAGTGCCCACCTCGTCCAGCGCGAAGGTGGGTTTGCGGCTCATGCCATTGCTCCGGAAAAGAACGCGGAAGCATGCGCTCCCGACGGGTCGGTGAGCCCTCACCGCGCGCCCTTTTCGAGATCGATGACCAAGCCAGGGTTGAGGTCCGGGTTCTCGTACACGGTTGCCGACGAACCCGCAACCTGAAACCCGGTAGTCAAACGAGTCGTGGGTGTGCCCGTGGATCAACAGATTGACACCGTGAAAGAAATGCACGGGGAGCGCGGACCCAAACGCCGCAGTGCTCAGCTCGTTCCGGTACGGATTCGGGGTGGACTCTTTGCGCGGATAGTGACGGGTCACCACCACTTGCCGGCTCCCTGCAGCTGGTGCAGCGAGTCGCTCTCCAGCCAAGCACGGCTCGCCATTTGGCGATCAATGCTGGCCTGCGGCGTGCATCCGTCGATCAGGCGATAGTCGGCCAAGTAGCTCCGTGCCGCCCGTTCAGCCGCGTCACGAAGGTCTGCGCCGAAGTATTCGAAGTCCGTCCAGAGCGTGGCGCCCAGGAACCACGCATCGCCGACCATGACCGCGGCGTCCTCCAGAAAGTGCACATCGTGCACGTGCGCGGCTTCGCGAATGGCGTCGAGCGCTTTTCCCCAATGACCACGGTAGAACTCATGGTTGCCGGCCACCAGCACGATGGGTTTGTCTGGAAACGTCAGGCGGGCCCACCAAACGGCATACACCCCTTGGTAAATATCACCGGCGAGAACCACCACATCGGCAGAAGACGCGGACTCAAGCGGTGGATTGAAAGGCGCATGTTCGATGTGAAGGGCTGAGAGAACTAGGATTTTCATGGGGAGCGCAGCCCGCTATATTTTGAGTACTAAAGCGGGCAGCGATAACGCTGCATAATTGAGAGTTGAGGGAGAAGCTGTTCGCAGCGCATGCGAATTTCGCCTACAGAACAACTCGTGACCGGTCGCCACAATCCGCGACTGACCAACTTTGATTTCATTTGAAAACCAACATGCCAAGCTACAAAGACCTTCTCGCTCAAAAGCAAAACCTTGAAGCCCAGATCGAAGCCGCCCGTAAGTCGGAGATGAGCGAGGCACTCGCCACCATTCAGGGTCTGGTCAAGGAATTCGGTCTCACTGCATCTGACGTGTTTCCTGCAGGTCGCGCGAAGAGCGCGGCAAAGGGTTCTACCGTTGCGCCGAAGTACCGGGATCCAGCCACCGGAGCCACCTGGACTGGCCGCGGCAAGGCACCGCTGTGGATCGCCAACAAGGACCGCGCTCAATTCGAGATTAAGTGACAGACCGGCGTGCCGCAACCCGGCACGCCTACCGGGACAGTTCATTCAATCTCGCTCGCAGCGATTGCGACGATTGCTCGTCGAGGCCACGTTTGCCATCGACCAGAAATAGGTTGGGACAAAACGGCCTGAATAGCCAAGGCCGGTCGTCGACAGCAACCCAACGGGTATAGGCGGGGCGATTGGCAGAGAGCCAAGCAGAACATTCTGCTTCTCGCTCGTACAACGCCAGCTTGTGCGGCACATCGGCTAACTGCGAATACCTGGGTGTCATCCCAACGATTTTCGAGGACACGGGATCGCTCAGCCTTCCCATGATCTCCTTCAGTTCCAAGTTGTGGCGCCAAGTGCTGGTCACAACAATCTCCACATCCAAGGCGCTAATCGCGAAGGCCAGGCTCGGCTCACACTCGAAGTGTCGTGAGGCGTGGCAAAACTCCGGATGGAGTATTCCATCAAAATCAAGAAATAGCAGGGTCACGCTTTCACCTCACTGCCGTGGGCCCAGAATTGAACATTTCGCCATAAAACCAATACGTGCGCAGCCTGCGGTTACTTGCCGGCCTCCAATACCGCTCCCACGACGAGAATTCTGCACTGGGCTTGCGGGCCGTGCCCTCGCCGCCTCAACAGGGGAAATAGCTCAGCATCTCGTTGATCCACTCAACGTCATGAGAGACAGCATCACCAATCAGCCTAGTTCTGACAAAAAATTCCTTCCAATGAGACTAGTTGGTCGTGGTCTTTTTGGTCGCTTTCAGCGGAAATCGACTGAATGCCAACCCGCAAGTCAGATCCCCCGAAAGCTGCAGTAGGTCGCGCGCTCCAAGTACTGCGTGCGGCTCGCGACCTCAAGCAAGAGGATCTGATTTCGAGCGTCAGCCGTCGGCACATCGGCCGCATTGAGCAAGGACATCAGCTTCCAAGCATCGGCATGATTGAGCACCTCGCAGAGGGCTTGCACATCCACCCAATGACACTCCTCGCGGTTGCATATGCACGACGCTTCGACTCTGCATCGGTCGAGAAGGTGTTGAAGTCGGTGCGGGCTGATCTTTCTAAGCTCCTGCCGGAGGATGGCTCGTAGCCGAGGCTGAAGTCATCGGCGATGTGCCATCGTGTTGCATCACAAGGGCTTCGATGCCAGTCAGGACGCTGAGATCCTTCTGGTCGCTTGGACGCTTCAGCAGTCGGCTCACCAGTTCCCGATCGGCAGCTACGCTGAGGACCATCAGTATCTCCCGTAGCAAATCCATGTCGGATTCCGTGTCGAAATCGACACCCTCTGCAAACTCTGAGTCACGAGCCTTTGCCAGCAGCAGCATTGCCATCGCGATGGCCGCATTCGGACTTCCGTCCGGCCCCCGTGAACCTTCCCCCCAAAGAATCGCACGGAACTGATCCGTCAAGCACACCAACTGATTGTCCGTGAGGCTCTGCGGAAGAATTGCGTCCCAGCCGCCAGCCTCAAGCACATGGGCCAGGTCCATCTCACTGAAGTGGCCGATTTCTTCTCTATCAAACAGCAGCATGCTCTTCAACTTTCTAGGGGACTAGTTGGTCCCATTCAGGATTCAGCGTGCGAAGATAGCTGAAGTTTCATCGCGCATCTCGCACCCAGAGCCATCCCCACGCAAATGGAAAGCTAAGGCTTGTCCAAACGATGAGGCTCACACAACCTGCGGGTTGTTCCACACCGTCAGAAGCCTCAGGTGACAGACTGCCCTTGCTCCTTTCGAATCGACGCGCGACGCCAGATTCGCCACCCTTGAACCTGTAAGTTCAACAGGTGCTGACCTTGCGGCTCCGCCCAGGCGAACGAAATCACAGGTCCAGGATAGAGGGCGGGGTTGACCATCACAGCAAGGGCGCGAAGTAGAAGCTATGCGGTGACCCGACTCGCTGCAATCTCGTCGATGCTGTCGAAGAGACTGAATGCATCATCGTCGCCAGGACGGTCAAGTACCCGACTCACGATCTCCCGGTCCGCTGCCATGCTCAGAACAATCATCACGTCGCGCAAGGTCTCGAAGTCGCCTTCCAATTGAAGGCTACCCTGCTCGGCCAGCTCTGATCTATGAGCTCTGGCAACAAGCAGTATGGCCATCGCAACGGCAGCGTTGACTCGCCCGTCCGGCCCTCTCGGTCTGTCTGTCGACAGCATCCTTCGAAGCTGATCCGACAGGCAGGTCAACTGGGCGTCATTGAGGTTGCGCGGAAGGATCGATTCCCAGCCGCCAGCGCCCAGAAGGCGTAACAAGTCTTCTTCACTGAAATTTTCGAAATTTTGAGGGTCAAGCTTCAGCATGTGTCGAGAATTTTAGGAGACTAGTTGGTCTCATCGTGGTTGGAGCGTGCGAAGATAGCGAACCTTCAGGGGGCTTCGGCAAGTTGTGACCGAACCAACGCAGAAGGAAAGCTATTGGTTGTCATGCGGCGCATTGCACGCAACCTGAGCGTTGTTATGAGCACCACCGATACCTTGAAAAACCGCCTGGACTTATCTCGACTTGTTGAGCTCGACTGCCAATTGCGAGAGTTCGCCGTGTTGAGGAACTCCCCCGCTCCACGAAGCGGATGGATCAAGGCTGTCCGGCTCGCGCTTGGCATGACTGCTCCAGCTCTCGCCCGCCGCATCAACATCTCTCCTCAGGGCCTTCGCCAACTGGAGCAGTCCGAAGTGGACGGATCCATCTCCTTGAACACGCTCTCCCGAATTGCCGCCGGCTTGGACTGCGAAGTCCGCTATGTACTCATTCCCCGCACCAGTCTGGTTGACCAGTTGTTGAACAGATTTCTTGAATCAGGCAAAGCGAGCCTCGTCAGCGAATCTCACACCATGAGGTCTGGTTCAGGCAGTGGCGACAACGTGGTCACCCTTGCTGCGCTGCTAGAGCAAAGAGACCTTCGATCGCTTTGGTAGTCGTTCGAAAGTTGCTGTGTACCTATTTCTGGGCGGATTAAGCGCCTTTCCAAAGCCATGCGCAAGGCTGGGCACCGCGTGGCCGCCCCCCAATAATCAAATACAACCTAATTGGGGAATGCGTTCCCCATCATTGCAAATAATCAAAATAGATTTACCAAATTAGCCAAAAAACTCATCCCATCAATATATAATACTTCAAACTCACCTATAAACTCCGCACCACACCACCAACCCCAAAATGCCGACCCGCAAGAGCCATAAAAACTCCAATCACAACACGAAAAAACCAGGACAATGAGTCGAGGCATAAAAAAATGGACCGAAGAGATAATTATCAGATTCCAGAATGAAGGAAGAGGAAAAGGCAAGCTGGCAACCTATACTCCCTGGATAAAAATAACAGATCTCTATTCTCAAGGTCAAACTGCCTACCCCTATAGCTATCTAACAGAGAGAAATCACGAACTGCTTTCTTTGGGAGAGCACAAGACGTTCGTCATGCTGGAATGGCGAATGGACAACATTGACATTCGTGAGCAGTTCCCCCTTGATCGCGACATCACGCTCGAAATTGCCTGCGAGCTCGGAGTTCCCCATCCCTACTATCCGACCACCCACGTTCCGTGCGTGATGACCTTGGATTTTTTAGTGACAAGAATTATTGACGGGAAAGAGGCATACTTTGCATACAGCGTAAAAACGCAAAAGGATCTGAATGATCCCAAAGTGGTCGAACGAATGGAGATTGAACGCACATTCTGCGCAATGGCGGGGATGACATATTTTCTTATAATTTCAGACCGCATTCCCCACAACAAGGTCAAAAATCTATTCTGGATTCGTCAGGCACAAATTGACCCTGAGGAAAGCGATTCATTGCGCATGTTCTTTGAAGAGCATCAGATGCGCATGACCAATGACCTAACGCATACGCAGTTTCAGGGATCACTGGTCGATTACTGCACCAAATATGACCAGCGATGCAGTGTTTCTGCTGGCACTGGTCTACGCGTCGCAAGAATGCTGCTGGCCAACCGCACGATGTCGATGGATCTCACCAATGCCACACCCGAGCGGGCACCTTTATCAACTTTCCGGGTCACTGCGTTGCCAGGACGTTTACGTTCGATGGGAGGAGCATAAATGAGTCTCGAATTTATGAGGAATGATGTCGTCCTTCACTGTGACGGCTCCAGCCACCGAATCCTTCACATCGTGGACGAGGTTCCTTCTCAGGATGCCTCTACTGTGGTCTTGGCGCATGCGTGGCTTATTCAACTCGACGAAGAGAAAGCTCTTCCTTACCGAATACTCTACGAGGACTTGGCTTGCGACTACAAGAGTCGACCAAAGCCCAAGATCACCCCTACCCGTGAGAAAACAGATCTCCATCAGCCGAAAATGGCGACGCTTAGTGCAAAGCCATCTGCCGCGAGGTTGGCGGTCGCAGACCGGGCCTACGCACGAATTAAATCGCTTGTCCAAGACCCAGGGATTTTTGAACCTTCACATAGAAATCGATTGCTTATCGAGCGCTCCCTGCAACCTGGTGGCGGTACGCCCAAAACCCTTCTTCACGACCTGCGCCGCTGGTGGCAAGGCGGTCAAACGCTGAATGCGCTCACCGGAAAATATGATTCTTGCGGCACTGCGAGTGGTACCGCGAATCGGGGGCGAAAGCGGGCGCGCAAAGGGGATCTGGAAGACGCAAAAGACGTGGCGCTGCACCCTTACCAGATTGGTGAGACGGATCAGAAGAACATGCGCAATATCCTTGAAGAGCTTTACTTGGTGCCGCAGAGCACTTGGAGCCTTAATGCAACGCTGGGCGAGCTTCATAGGCGTCACTATAGCTATGAAGATGGCAATGGGGAAAGTCATCTTCGGCATTGGAGCGAATGCCCTACATACCGCCAAATCGAGTACTTCCTTAAGAAGAACTATCCTCTTGAGGAGCGACTTAAAAAGCGTAAGGGCGAAAAGTGCTACGCTCAGGAAGACAGGGCGACCGAAGGTTCCGTATTAAAGGATTGCCATGGGGCTGCTCACATTTACGAGTTTGATGCCACCATCGTTGATGTCGTTCTTGTCTCGTCTGAAGACCCCACAAGAATTGTTGGGAAGCCAACGCTCTATCTGATCATTGATCGATACACCCGTCTCATCGTCGGATGGTATATTGGGTTTGAAAACGCGTCTTATACCGCAGCCATGCAGGCAATTCTCAGTATCGGTGAAGACAAGGAGCAACTGTGCGCGCGACTTGGCCTTCCCTACGATCCCGACGATTGGCCAGCGCATGGCGTGCCACCGGAACAATTTCTGGCAGACCAAGGTGAGCTTATCAGCCGAGAAGCCCGCCCAATCGCTCGCTCATTGCGCTGCACGATTTCAAACGTACCTGGGCTGCGGCCAGACTGGAAGCCACTTGTCGAATGTGGGTTCAAATTGATTCATCAGATCATTGCCCCAGACACACCAGGATATACGCCAGATGCGGATGCCAGAAAGCGCAGAGCAAAGAATGTCGATAAGGAAGCATGCCTGAACATTCACCAACTGGAAACCAAGATTGTCGCGACCATTATTTGCCACAACAAGTCGCTTCAAAAGGACTATCCGTTGAGCCTCGGCCAAACGAGCGATGGAGTGCGCCCCATTCCAATTGAACTATTCGATCACAGCGTGCGCCGCCGTATGGGATCTCTTGACCGCATGGATTTCGAGTCGCTCAGAGAAGAGCTTTTGCCACGGGGCAAAGCCACGGTGACTGGGAATGGGATTGCCTTCAAAAAATTGCACTACTCCTGCCCTGAGGCGAGGGATCGGGGATGGTTGGTGGAAGGTCGAAAGAAGCGCTATGCAGCGGATTTGGCCTTCGACTATCGACTCGTCGACGAAATCATCCTCTACTCGCCCAATGGCAAAGAATCTGTTATCGCTACATTGACCAAGGACAGTCTGCAATTAAAGGAATGAGCTTTAAGGAAGTGCATCAGCATTTCGCCGATGCGGAGGCATTGAAGGCGGAGGGCGCTGAGATAAACCGCCAGAACAGGTATCAGCTTCACAAGCAGACGCAGCCCATGGTCGCTGCAGCGAAGAAGAGGATGGAAGCTGCCACGAAAGGAGTTTCCCGGTCGAGCCGCCGAAAAGACACGGCGCCTGCACGCGCACAGGAGCTTCAAAAGGAACGAGCCGAGTTGGGCGGAGTTCGCAAAGATAGCAGCCCTGATTGTGCCGAGCAGTTTGCTGAAAAGCATGCCGGCGAGAGCCGAGGCCACAATTCGAACGTAGTCCCGATTAGTCGTGAAATCCGAGAGGAACAGCTTGGACATGAGGCCCCGCTGGGAGGCGATGCGCGCGATGTGCTGGCCGCCCCTCGGCCCAAGACACTTGCGGAACGTATGGCTGAATTTCGCAAGATTCTTTAGAAGGGCAATGATATGCGCCAGACCAAACAGTACAAACAAGTTGTCAAAGCGAATTATCGGCCTCAATTGCAAAAGCGGTACCAAGGCAACAAGCTTATCGAGGCGTTGCCGATACCGCTGAGCGAGGAGGAAATTGTGGAAGCGCTCAGCTTTTCTCCGGCCTTCGATGAGTCATCACGCCAATGGCCGCGCCATGACCGGATCAGGGAGTTGCCTAGTCTAGCCAACCTGATGTTCCCGATGTCAGCTCATATTGAACTGGCGTTGACGCTGGACTCTCTAATGCGTGATGGCTATATCGGACGGCGACCGCTATCTGCTGAGCACATTGCGTTGTACCAGGAAATTTATGACGATGCATTGAATCCGAATGCCTTCCGGCAAACATATGAGACGGTTACACCGAAGCTCTCTGGAGCGCTTATCGGCGTGTCTGGCATGGGTAAAACCACCACCATCCAGCGATGCTTGGCGCGTTATCCGCGGGTAATCTACCACCCTGAACTGGATATTTACCAGATCCCATGGTTGCATTTCGAGATGCCCAAAGACAGCAAGGGTGTCAAGGCACTGCTCACTTCGATCATCGAAGCCATTGCAGAGCTCATACCTGGCAACACCTACATCGACGATCATGTGCACCAACGTGCTACAGAGCAATCACTACAGTCATCAGTTCGAACTCTGATGAACAAGCATTGTGTTGGCTTGCTTATCCCTGATGAAGTTCAGAATGCCGCAAACAACAGCAGGCAGTCCGATCAACTTGTGATGACCGCGCTGACAACTCTGGCGAACAAGTCCAAGACCCCAATTATCTTTGTCGGAACTCCGAAGGCAGAGAAAGTGCTCTCGGCAGACTTGCGTCAAATTCGTCGGAGTCTGAGGTCCGGTTTGGGCGACTGGTCGCCCTTGCCACGCTACGAAACCGTAGCTGACGAAGAAACCAGCGCTCCGAGGGATGTCGAAGGCGAATGGGTCTATTTCATGCGCAGCATGTGGGTCTATTGCTGGACAAGTACACCTCAAATTCTCGACGACGACCTTCTCGATGCTTTCTACTATTGCACACAAGGAATCTTGGATATCGCCATCAAACTGTTTGCCGCAGTACAGGCGCGGGCAATTCTGGACGATGTGCACACACTGAGTTCGCAACTTGTCCATTCAGTGTTCGATGACCATTTCGGGCTCGTCCATCCAGTCATCAAAGCCCTTCGGGAGAACGATGTCGAGGCTCTCATAAAGTATGAAGACGTGAAGGTGCTTCGCATCGAAGACACCATTGAGAGCATCCAGCGTCGTCGTCGACTGCTTACAGGGCGTGCAGCCTCTGCTCGACCCGGAACCTCTGATTTCAAACCTCGACTCGTCAACGCAGCAACGTCGATGGGTATGACAAATGACGACGCCCAGGCGCTTGCCGAAGCGGTCGAGAGCGAGGGAACCGCCAAGAATATGTTCGACGCGGTAGCCCAGTTGGCGAAGAAAGCCGCACCGCCGAAGAAGACCGCCAAGGTGCGGAGTAGACCAGCGAGCAAGTCGCCGGATGAACCCTTGATCCCAACCTACCCAGGCCTCGATGGTCGGCCAGATGATTTCAGGCACGCTATTGTGGCTGCCGCCATCGCCGGTACTTCGATCGTCGAAAAGCTCTTTGAGCTTGACCTAATGAAGGAGCCAGAGGACGCATTGTGGGCAGCCTGAGGCTGCCTTCCCCATATCCAGATGAGCTCATCGTCAGCGTCCTGGCACGGGCGATGATCCATAACGGGCTTGCTCCCAAGCGATTGCTCACTCATTTGGTTGGAGTCGCAGGCCGAAGCAACTACTCCTCGTTTTTGCCCACCAACTTGCCGACGATAGCGGAGCAAACCCGGATGGATATGAACAAGCTGCTTTGGGAACACACGGTGTTCCCGTATGTGGTGGCGTACATGACTGCCGAGGAGGCAAACCGCTGCAAGGAGAAGATCCTGGCGGGATGCCCGCCGGAAAGAGGATCGACATCATCGTTGGTGAAATCGGTCACCCACGGGCTTCCTGAGTTCAGATTCTGTAAGCAATGTGTGCGGGAAGATCTGCAGTCCAGAGGTGAAACATACTGGCACCGGTCGCATTGCTTCCCGGGGGTCTACGTCTGCCTGGTTCACGATGCACCATTGTTGTGCTCGGCCTCTCGCCCGCGGTCATTTGCGCAGCAATTGCGAATGCCTCTTCCTCATCGCCAAGAAAGCACCGGCAGCGTTCCTGCGTGCCCGCCCGACGTTCTTCAGAGGATCGCACAAACCACCGCCGCTGTGTGCTCAGATCAATGGACACATCACGGAGAGTGGAGAAGCATCTACCGAAGGCGCGCCCAGGAGCTGCAGCTTACGCGCTCGAACGGGCAAGTCGCAGGAGCCAGGATTGCATTCGAGCTTCGCGCGCTCTATGGACCCAGCTTTCTCGCCAGCGCAGGGTGCGATTTCGCCGAGGTGAAGAACCCTTGGCCCGCTCTCATGATGCGAGACGGCAACCGAGAACCTTATGCTCCAGTCAAGTACATCTTGATGGACGCTTTTTTGCACTGCACGCGTCTGCCAAGCTTGAGCTTCCGCTATAGAAGACCTGGCAAAGTGCCGCTCAGTCCTGCTGATGTGGACCAACCACTAGCTTTACAAGTTCAGGAGAAAGCACTTCAAGCCCTCAGCCGTGGTGAGATTCTCACTGTGCGACAGCTGCTCAACCTTGCGGGCAAGTGGCAGTTCTTTCGGCACAATCGATCGGACATGCCACTAACTGTCGCCCAAGTCGAAGCATTCAAGGCGTCGGACGCATCTGTTCGAAAGACTGGCGGGCGGGACGCCCATGCGCGCCGTGGACGAAAAGATCTTTGATAGCGATATCGCCAGTATGGAAATAGCAACTAGTATCAATTTGGATCGGGCTATAGCAGCCGCCTGCTCGGACGAGGGAGAAATTCTTTCGATTCCTATAGCCGAACTTGGCTCAAGAGGTCTTCCAAAGGCGGAAGGAGACTACACGATTTGCACTTTCGATTTTCGAGCGCTCATGACTTCATCATTCAATGAGTATCTGAATGCCTTTGGAGCAAAGCAGACTTCAGTAGCAAAACATTCGACTTGGGAAGTGATGCACCACGATGTACGCTATGTAATTCCGGCACTAGCCCTTATTCGGGCGTTCTCAATTCCTCACAAATTTCTTTTACCCCAGCTGTTCAAACCACAATCTATTGATGACATCTGCACTTACTCGGATGCATCTGGCGAAGCTGGAGTTCAGCTCAGCACACGTATTGGCAGACAAAACCATCGTTACTTCAAAAATTCGATAGAAATTCTTTCTTGGTTCTATTGCTTTCCGTCCGCACGCCGCGCTTGGGGAGGAATTTTCCAATCTGCAAAAAAAGGGGATATACACTTCGAACTACCGCATGCAACTGCAACTTTTGAAGTCAAAGGCTTGAATATAGGCGGGACCTTATTCGTGACGAAATTGGTCTTCAACGAGCTGTGCTGCCATGAATCACCATTTGAGTTTGCAAGCACCCACCGCAGGCGCCTTGCAAGGTTGAAAGGAAACTACGGACATAGCAATAATAGCCCCAACCCCAACTATCAAAAGCTGACGCAAGCGGAGTGGGACCGAATTTCTGGTGCTTTGGAATCGATTGTCTGGACTAGAAGGCCCGGACACCATGATCGAGCTATCGCCGACGCGGTGCTCGTTAGACTCACATCTAAGGTGAGTTGGAAAAAAGCCGCAGAGATGAACAATGTCAGTATTAGCCGCGCGATCAGTGCTTTTAGACGATGGCAGACTGACGGTCGACTAAACCGTATCACAGATCTTCTAGGCGAGCTCCGTGCAGCCAGCGCAAACTCGAGAGACAAAAAGCAATTCAGCTCAAAAGCCGCCATTGATTCTGAATATAAAGAGCTTTCACAGAAAGAGTGGGATGCAATTAAGACCATCCTCGGACCGAGAAATGGAAGAGGAGTGCCTTCTCAGAATTATCGCAAGATCCTTGAATGTCTGCGGCTTGATCAATCCGGATTTACTTCACTGGAGGAGGCGGCAGAGATAAACAATATTCCGTACGCATTAATTCTAGGAGCTCTTGAACGCTGGCGGGCGGACGGTAGGTTTGATCGTGTAATAGAAGGACTGCGCTCACTAGAGAGGGCGGAAGACGTAAATTCAAAGCTGTCCGACACTCAGTGGCGCTCGATTGCCCCATTCGTTACACCACTTCACGATAACCCTTATCAAAATGATCGCTCAATTTTTAACTGTGTGATGGAGAAGTTTTCGACTGGAATTTCATGGCAAAGCGCAGCCTATAAGCATGGACTCTCTGAGCGGAAAATCAGAAACAACCGCAAGCTCTGGAGCAGGGACGGTCGCTTTGGAGAAGCAGTCACGAGGCTGCTCGATATGCGGGGGGCAGGCCAAAACTCGTTGGCAGGAATGGATGGGGAAGTGCCCACGCGAACCTGTTGGACTGGGGATAGATGCACGTTTTACGAGGAGAGTACAACTTAATTGGCGAAGCGTCTGTCTCTTGGCAGCGCCCCAGAGTACAACTTATTGTCGAACCTATGGGGATTTCTGGAGCTTCCCAAGGGAGCCCAG
>NZ_JBKDTZ010000405.1:0-27512 GCF_046339755.1 Acidovorax sp.
CCCGAGCTCAAGATCCTGACCGACATCATGGCCGGCGGGGTCTCGGCCGCAGACCTGGTGGTGATGGCGGCGCACCTGGATGCCAATGCGGTGCGCATCGATCTGGTGGGGCTTACGGCCAAGGGCTTGGAGTTCGCCTGATTTCCAGCTGGTGGCCTGCACAGCACGGCCACCACGGGAGACTCAGGCGGGTGACTGTGCGTTGCCCTTGGCCGTGAACGCACTGCCCAAGCTGCGGTCCCACAGCGGCGCCACCTGGGCCGGACCGTCGAGCACGCCCAATTGCAGAAAGCTGTCGGCCACGGCCTGGTGGCCCCTGACCACGCCATCGTCCACGGCGCGCAGGTCGTAGTCGGTGCTGCGGTTGTTCCACAGCTCGATCAGGTCGCCCACGGGCACGCGCGTCTCTTCGGACTGCGCGCGGGCATAGGCCAGGTAGTTGCCGTTGGCCCACAGGTAGGCGCGGCGCAGGCGCTGCAGGTAATCGCTGATGGCGGTGTGCCTGAGCGGATCCTGAATGGACCTGGGGTTGGCATAGACCGGGAAGTTGCCCGACAGGTAGCCATCGCCCGTCTTGAGCACGCGCGCCCCATAGCGCAGCCGCGCCAGCTGGCCGTTGTAGCCATAAATGGCCCAGGCATCCAGGTCGCCCCGGTCGAAGGCCGAGAGGCCATCGGCCGGCGTGAGGTTCACCGCGTTGATGTCGGCAAACGACAACCCGGCTTCGGCCAGTTGCCGACTCAGGTAGTAGTGCGAGGTGGTGGCGCGCACATAGCCCACGCGTTTTCCCTTGAGATCCGCAATGCGCTGGATCGGCGCGTCCTTGCGCGCCAGCGTGACCTGGTTGTTCAGGTCTTCGCGCACCACGGCGATGAAGCGCACCTGCGCCTTCTGGCGTGCCGCGAACAGGGCGGGGATCTCGCTGCCCGAGCCCAGGTCCAGCGCATCGCCGTTGATGGCCTCGATGTGCAGTACGCCGTTGTTGAGCTCGCGCCATTCGATGCGGTAGGGCGTCTGGCCCTGGCCGCTGGCCGCGATCAGGGCGCGCCACAGGCCCTTGTAGGTGCCGATGCGCAGCGTGACCTTGGACAGATCGGTGGCACCTGCCGCCAGCACGGGTGCGCCGAGGGTCGCCAGCGTGGTGGCGCCCAGGCCGGCGCGCAAAAGGGTGCGGCGGCGTGTGCCGGAGGTCGTTGGAAATGACATGGAGAAAGTCCTTTCGTCGTTCTGCGGGAACCCCAAGGTTCCGGCAATCGCCTGCCGGCCCCAACGACCATTGCGTAGCAACGATATGCGGAAACAGGCGGATCGGCGCTGGCGCCTGCCTCATGCTGAAACCGAATGTGCACGCGCGGTTTTCTTCGTTGGCGTGATGGCTGGAGGGCCTTAAGGTGGCAGGCAATACCCGCTCCCTAGGCCGTCCCATGTCCTCTGCCACGCTGCTGAATTCGCCCCACCTGCCTGCCCGCAACCCCGTGCCCCAGCGCAAGGACTGGTTCGACCCGCCCGCCGCGCGCCCCACGGTGCAGGCCGAGCGCCGCCACCGGCAGGAGAACCTGGCCGTGGCCTTTCGCCTGTTCGCCCAGCATGGCTTCGACCATGGCCTGGCGGGCCACATCACGGCGCGCGATCCGGAGTGGGCGGACCATTTCTGGGTCAACCCCTTGGGCCTGCATTTCTCGCAGATCAAGGTGTCCGACCTGCTGCTGGTCAATTCCCTGGGCGAAATCGTGGTCGGCAACGGCCCGCTGAACCGTGCGGCCTTTGCCATCCATGTCGCGCTGCACGAGGTGCGGCCTGATATCGTGGCCGCTGCGCACACGCATTCGACCTACGGCAAGGCCTGGTCGGCGCTGGGCCGCCGGCTCGATCCGCTGACGCAGGACTCGTGCATCTTCTACGAGGACCACGCCCTGTTCGACGACTTCACCGGCGTGGTGCTGGAGACCGACGAGGGTTTTCGCATCGGTGAAGCCCTGGGTCACAAGAAGGCCGTGATCCTGCAGAACCACGGCATTCTCACGGCGGGCCCCTCGGTGGAGGCGGCTGCCTGGTGGTACATCGCACTCGAAAATGCCTGCCACACCCAGCTGCTGGCCGAGGCCGCGGGCGTGCCCCGGCCCATCCGCCCCGAGGTGGCGCGCCACACGCATTCGCAGATCGGCGGGCCGGGCGGGGCGCATTTCACCTTCAAGAGCCTGTTCGACATTGTGGTGCGCGAGCAGCCCGAGGTGCTGCAGTGAACGCGCCGCTCACGGCAGGCCAACTGGCCCGCACACTGGCCGTGGAGTTCGGCGCGCGCGCCGCGGCGCATGACCGCGAGGGCAGCTTTCCGCACCGCAACTTCGCCGAGCTGCAGCAGGCCGGCCTGTTGTCGCTGGCGGGCGCACGCCACCTGGGCGGGCAGGGCGCCTCTCTGGCCCAGTTGGCCGAGGTGGTTGGCGCCGTGGCCCAGGGCTGCGCGGCCACTGCGCTGGTGCTGACCATGCAGTACATGCAGCAGCGCGCCATGGGCCGGGCGGGCTCGCCCTGGCCCGAGGCGCTGGCGCGCCAACTGGTGCAGGAGTCGGTGCGCGAAGTCTCGCTGGCCAACGCCCTGCGCGTGGAACCCGAGCTGGGCTCGCCCGCACGCGGCGGGCTGCCGGCCACGGTGGCGCGGCGCGCCGGCGATGGCTGGCGCATCAGCGGGCACAAGATCTATTCCACCGGCGCGCCCATCCTGCGCTGGTACGTGGTGTGGGCAAGGACCGATGAAGACGTCCCGCGCACTGGCGCCTTTCTGGTGCGGGCGGGCGCGCCCGGGGTGCGCATCGAGCCCACCTGGGACCACCTGGGCCTGCGCGCCAGCGGCAGCCATGACGTGCATTTCGATGGCGTGCCTGTTCCGGCCCAGCATGCGCTGGAGCTGCGCCCGCCCAAGGACTGGTCACGCGGCGACCACGCCACACAGGCCGAAATGGTGCTGCTGCTCGGTTCGCTCTACACCGGCGTGGCGCGGGCCGCGCGTGCGTGGCTGCTCGATTTCCTGCGCACGCGCACCCCCGCCAGCCTGGGCGCGCCGCTGGCCAGCCTGCCGCGCGTGCAGGAGGCCGTGGGTGCCATCGAGGGCCGGTTGCTCACCAACGACCGCCTGCTGGCTGGCCTGGCGGCCGACCTGGATGCCGGCATTGCGGTGCCCTCGGTCGACAGCGGACTGATCAAGTCCACCACCACCCACAATGCCGTGCGCGCAGTGGAAGCGGCGCTGTCGCTCACCAGCAACCATGGCCTGGCGCGCAGGAATCCGCTGGAGCGCCACCTGCGCGATGTGCTGTGCGGGCGCGTCCACACGCCGCAAGACGACAGCGTGCTCGTGGCCGCCGGCAGAGCGGCCCTGGGCTGACAGGGCAATGCGGTCCCGGGGTGCCGACCCCGGACGGATGTGCGCTGCATGCGAAAACCGCATATCCATGGACGCAAGGCTTCGTTGGCCTGGCGCGCCGCGGATGCTGCAATGAAGCCTGTCCAATCCGATCACTTCTTGTCCAACGCCATCATGCTGCGCCGCCAATTCCACCATTTGCTCACCGCGTCCGTCGCCGCCAGTTCCTTCCTCTCGCCGGTGCTCACGCATGCCCAGTCGCGTGTGTTGCTGCGCGCGGGTGACCAGAAGGGCGGGCTGCAGGCCCTGCTCGATGCCGCTGGCGAACTCAAGAACCTGCCCTACGACATCAAGTGGAGCGAGTTCCCTGCCGCGGCCCCGCTGGCCGAGGCGCTCAATGCCAATGCCGTGGACTTCGGCCCCATCGGCGATGCGCCGCTGCTGTTCACCCTGGCGGCCGGCAGCCGCGTCAAGGCCTTTGCCGTGAGCCGCTCCGATGCCTATGGCACGGCGGTGCTGGTGGCGCCCAATTCGCCGCTCAAGACCGCGGCCGACCTCAAGGGCAAAAGCATTGCCACCAACCGCGGCTCCATAGGGCACTTCGTCACGCTCAAGGCGCTGGAATCAGCTGGCCTCAAGGCCGATGACGTGCAACTGCGCTTCATCCCCCCGGCCGATGCGAAACTGGCCCTGACCCAGGGCTCGGTGGACGCCTGGGCCACCTGGGAACCCTACACCGCGCTGGCCGAGACCAGCGGCCATGCGCGCGTGCTGGTCAACGGGCGTGGCCTGTGGACCGGGCTGAGTTACCTGGCCGCGACCGATGCGGCCCTGGCCGAGAAGGCCGCCGTGCTGCAGGACTTCAAGGAGCGTGTGGAGCGTGCGCAGGTCTGGTCGTACAAGAACGCCAAGCCCTTTGGCCAGTCGCTGGCGCGCATCATCGGCATCCCCGCCGATGCCGCGCAGCTGCAGTTCGAGCGCCGCGCCACGCGCTGGCAGGACATCGACGCCCAGGTGATCGCCGACCAGCAGCGCACGGCCGACTTCTACCTGGCGGCCGGCCTCATCAAGCAGCGGCTGGACGTGCGCGCCACCTTCGATACCCGGTTCAACACCGGAAAAGCCTGACACCTGGCCCTGTGGCCCCACATGCCGGGGCATTTCGTCCTGCGCCAGCAGCCTTGCGCGCCGCGCCGCACAATCGGCGCCTATGAATTCTTCCTCGACGATGCTGCGCCTGATCAGTGTGGCGGCTTTTGCCAGCATGGCGTCCATGCGCATCTGCGACCCCATGCTGGTTGCCTTGTCCCGCGAATTCCAGGTCACCACGGGCGATGCCTCGGCCGTGATCGCTGCCTTTGCCGTGGCCTATGGCGTGCTGCAGCTGTTCTACGGCCCGCTGGGCGACCGCTTTGGCAAGGTGCGCGTGATCATCAGTGCCACATTTGCCTGCGCGGTGTTCAGCGCCGTCACGGCGCTGGCGCCCACGCTGCCGATGCTGGTGGCTTCGCGCGCATTCATGGGTGCAGCCGCGGCCGGCATCATCCCCTTGTCCATGGCATGGATCGGGGACAGCGTGGCCTATGAGCAGCGCCAGGAAACGCTGGCCCGGCTCATGGTAGCCACCGTCTCGGGGATGATGGCCGGCCAGTGGTTCGGCGGCTTCGCCGTCGAGGTCCTGGGCTGGCGCCTAGCGTTTGCCGTGCTGTCCTTGTTGTTCCTTAGCGCCGCGACCATGCTGTTGCGCCAGGTGCGCCTTACAGCGGCGCGTGCGGTCGCATCCGGTGAAACGACGGCAGAGCCCGCGCCATTCTCTCTGCCGGCCTATCTGGCCACCACCAGGCGCCTGCTGCGCATGCCGCGCGTGCGCTGGGTGCTGGCCATCGTTGCGGTGGAGGGGGCCCTGGGCTTTGGCACCATGGCCTTCGTGCCGGCACGCATGGTCGATGGCTTTGGCCTGTCCCCATCGGCGGCGGGCGGGGTGATGGTGCTGTATGGCGTGGGCGGGCTGGTCTACAGCCTCATGGCGCGCCGCTGGCTGGCCATGCTGGGTGAGAAAGGCCTGGCATTGCTGGGCGCAACGATGATCGGCGGGGGGCTGCTGTTGCTGGCCTGGGCACCGCTGGTACCCCTGGCGGTGCTGGGCTGCTTCTCTGCCGGCCTGGGCTTCTACATGCTGCACAACACCTTGCAGGTGCAGGCCACACAGATGGCGCCCGAGGCGCGCGGCACGGCAGTCACGCTGTTCGCCTGTCTGCTGTTCCTGGGCCAGTCGCTGGGGGTTCTGGCCGTTGCGGCCAGTGTGGACCGGGGCTGGATCGCTCAGGTTTTCTCCATAGCCGCCGTGTGCGTTGTGGTGCTGGGGGTGCTGGTCTCGCGCAGAGTCAATGGGCGGGTTGTTCAGGGCACGACCGCCTGATTTCAGCGTCTAAATAACCAAACTGTCTTATTACCCAATTTTTTGATAGTTGGTTTCTTTATGCTGCAATAGTACATTCCCTTATCCTTTTCATCCAGGGCCGGACCCTTAGAACCTGTTCAATATCTTTTTACAGCCGCGTTGGAGTGCAATCGGGATGAGTGGATGCTTCGGATGCGCCGCATGGGCTCGTGCCCATGCAAGCAGCCGGGGCGTCCAATCGCCCGATTTCACTCCAACCCGAAGGGCAAGTGCCTTTTGCCTTCGGCGAAACCTTCGGTTTTCGGGCGTTCTGCGGCGTTGCGGCGCTTGCCAATAGCCGAGCTATTGGCTGCACACCGCGCCTTGCATCCCATCCCGAAAAGTGACTTGCGCGGCTGCAAAAAGATCTTGAACAGGTTCTTAGACAGGCGCACGGCGGCCCTTTGCGTTTCATGATCGACTTACGGGGTATCACCCAGATTTACCCGGGCCCCCAAGGCCCGGTGGAAGCCCTCAAGGGCATCGACCTGCACATCCAGCCGGGCGAGGTCTTCGGCATCATCGGCAAGAGCGGTGCCGGCAAGAGCTCGCTGGTGCGCGTCATCAACCTGCTCAACCGGCCCACGAAGGGCGAGGTCATCGTCAATGGCCGTGACTTGGCCAAGCTCGACGACGCGCAACTGCGCGAGGCGCGGCGCGACATCGGCATGGTGTTCCAGCACTTCAATCTGCTGTCCTCGCGCACGGTGTTCGACAACGCCGCGCTGCCGCTGGAGCTGGCAGGCATGGACAAGGCCGCCATCCGCGAGCGAGTGAACCCGCTCTTGGAACTGGTGGGCCTGTCGGCCCTGGCGAACCGCTACCCGGGGCAGATCAGCGGCGGCCAGAAGCAGCGCGTAGGCAGTGCGCGCGCGCTGGCCAGCCGCCCCAAGGTGCTGTTGTCCGACGAGGCTACCTCGGCGCTCGACCCCGAGACCACGCGCTCCATCCTGGACCTGCTGCGCCAGGTGAACCGCGAGCTGGGCCTCACGGTGGTGCTCATCACCCACCAGATGCAGGTCATCAAGCAGATCGCCGACCGGGTGGCCGTGATCGAGGCCGGCCGCATCGTGGAGCAGGGCCGCGTGCTGGAGGTGTTCACCCGGCCCCAGCAGGCCATCACCAAGAGCCTGATCGATGAGATATTGCCGCAGGAGCTGCCCGCCAGCGTGCTCGACCACGTGCGCAAGCTCACCAGCCAACTGGCCACCACGGCGCCCGGCAACGCGGGCCGCCTGCTTCGCCTGTCGTACTCGGGCGACAGTGCCTACCAGCCCATCTTGTCGCAGCTGATCCGCGAGTTCGGCGTGGACATGAGCATCCTGCACGGCCAGGTGGACGAGATCCAGGACGAGACCTTCGGTTCGCTCGCCGTGTATGCCAGCGGCGAGCCCGCGCGCCTGCGCGGTGCAGTGGAACACCTGCGCGCCGGCGGCGTGGCCGTCGAAGAAGTCACGATCGAGACCTGAGGGAGCAAAGACCATGTTCGACCATTTCACTCCGGCCATGCTGGAACTCTTTGCCTCGTCCCTGTGGGAGACGCTCATCATGGTGGGCATCTCGGGCATCGTCGGCGGCCTCATCGGCGACCCGCTGGGCGTGTTCCTGCGCCTCACCGACCACGGCGGCGTGCTGCAGAACGGGCCGGTCAACAAGCTCGTTGGCTGGCTGGTGAATGCCGTGCGCTCCACGCCCTTCATCATCCTGCTGGTGGCGATCATTCCATTCACGCGCTTCATCACGGGCTCTTCCATCGGAACGGCTGCGGCCGTGGTGCCGCTGACCATTGCTGCGGCGCCGTTTGTGGCGCGGCTGGTGGAGGCGGCGTTGCGCGAGGTGGACCATGGGCTGGTCGAAGCCGCCCAGGCCATGGGTGCGACCACCAGCCAGATTGTCTGGAAGGTGCTGTTGCCTGAGGCCTTGCCTGGTATCGTTGCTGGGCTGACCATTACGTTTGTCAGCTTGACTGGCTACTCTGCCATGGCAGGCGCCATTGGTGGTGGTGGGTTGGGGGATCTGGGGATCCGGTATGGGTACCAGCGGTTCTTGCCGGAGATCATGCTGGCGGTGGTTCTGGTGTTGATCTTTTTTGTGCAGGCGGTGCAGAGTTTGGGGGATTGGGCTGTGCGTAGGCTGAGCCATCGCTAGTCTCTGTGGTGGTTGCCGCATGCCTTGATTGAGTGCGGGAGCCGGGATGTGCGCCCGGCGGCGCACCTACTTTCTTTTTGCGCAAAAAGAAAGTAGGCAAAGAAACAGCGCCCCGCTGTCTGCGTCCCTTCGCTTCGCTACGGGCAACCTGCGATGCTCGGTCCTGGGGTGGCGTCGCGGAACTCGCTTCTTTATTCGAAATCCGATAAAACATCCGCGACGAGCCAGATCACGAAGCGTGTGTGTCCTTCGGCACACACGCCCACCCCAGGCCCTGCAGAAGGGGTGGGGAGCGGGTACCCACGGCTGCTGCTTGCGCAGCGGCGCCGGGTGTCGGCTACGCGCTGCGAGCTGCCGACGGGCGGCACAGCCGCCCTGGCGAGCCGAGCGCAGCGAAGGACCACGCGGCCGAGCGAAGCAATGGCCCGTGTTGGTATCCACCCCTTCTGACCGTGCCGAGAAGCGCAGGGCCTGGGGTGAGCGCGTGCCGAAGGACACGCGCATCGTTGTCAAGCTTGCCGCAGCTGTCTGAGCGGAGTTCGAAGAACGTAGCGAGTTCTGCGGCACACCCCAGGACCGAGCATCGCAGGCTGCCCCCTCGCCTGCGGCGAGGGGGACACGGGCAGCGGGGTCGCCTTTCTTTGGGGTACGTTTCTTTGGCGACGCAAAGAAAGGTACCTCGGCCGCCGGGCCGAGACCCGGCTCCCGCACTTGGCAAAGGCACGCAGCAACAAGGCCGCGGGACCGAGACCTGACCCGGCCTTCAACCAAAGCACACAGCGACCATCACCATCAGCTTTTCAACGGCGGAATGCGATAGTGGTACCCATACACCTCGGTAAACCCCAACCCCGCATACAAACGCCGAGCCACCTCATTGACCGCCCGCACCTGCAGATAAGCCGACACAGCCCCCGCATCCCGCCCCCACTGCAGCAGCGCACCCACCAACGCTCGCCCATGCCCCTGTCCACGGAAGGCAGGCTCGACCACGATGTCATACAGCCCGATGGAACCACGCTCCAGCACCGCCAGCCCGAATCCGATGGTCTGGCCCGCGCCATCGCGCAGGCTGGCAAACGCACAGGGCAGGGCGATGGCATGCACCATGCCGTGGTGCATGGCGTGGTACTGCGCACGCACCCCATTGGCCGCGGCAAAGCCATCGAGCCAGGTGGCCGAAGGCGTCGCATCGATCTGCACGCCGGCATGGGCCCGCGCCGCGTCCAGTCCGGCGCTGGCCATCACCAGGGAAGGGTCGAAGTGCGTGTAGCCGGCGTCAGCCAGTTCCTGGTCGGCTTGCGCAGGCGCCAGGGGTGACATGCGGAACACCGGCGGCAGCCCGTGCCGCGCATACAGTACCTCGGCTGCGGCGCGCACGCCACTGAACGACGCACCTGCCTCGATGGCATTCACCGAATTGGCGCGCTTGGTGAAGCCGCCCGACAGGCGGAACACCCAGCCGCCCTGCAGCACACTCTGGCGCGCGGGCCAGGCATTGAAGGCGCGTTCTTCAAGGGCGCGAACGGTATCGGGATGGGCGGGGGTGTGCAGGCTGGAAGGCGTATCGAAAGGCATTCCTCTTTATACCAACTGCATGCGACATCACGCCCCCAGCCGGATGCCCGCAATGCCCGCGAACACGAGCACGGCCGCCACGATGCGCCCCGGCCCCACGCGCTCCTTGAGCACCCAGGCCGAGACCAGCGCCACCAGCAGCACACTGGTTTCGCGCAGGGCCGACACCTGCCCCATGGGCGCACGCGCCAGGGCCCACACGGCGGTCCAGTAGGCGCCCATCTGCATGGCGCCCGCGGCTGCACACAGCTGCAGCGCGCGGCGGTCCACGGCAAAGGCGCGCGGCCCCTTCCACCACAGCACGATGAGCGCCGTGGCCATGCCATCGCCCAGCGTGACGAGCACCGCGAAGCCGATGGCGGCACCGGACTGCCGGGCGCCGAGTGCGTCCACCACGGTGTAGGCAGCGATCAATGTGCCGGTCAGCAGCGCATAGCCCACGGCCTTGCGGTGGTGGGCTTTCGGGCCGGCCTTCTTGAGCAGCGCCAGCGACAGCACACCGGCACACAGGCACAACACCCCCAGCAGGCTGCCGGCACCTGGCCATTCACCGGCGAGCAGTGCACCACCCGCCATCACCATCACGGGCGCCGAGCCGCGCGCGATGGGGTAGACCTGCCCCAGATCGCCATGGTTGTAGGCCAGCGGCAGCGCGAAGTGGTAAGCCGTGTGGATGGCGATGGACAGCGCCAGCAGCCCCCAGGCCGAGGCCATGGAAGGCAGCGCCACCCAGGGCAGGGCCAGCAGCGACAGCGCGCTGCCGATCAGGGTGGTGAGGGCCATGGCGGTGGTGCGGTCGCCGCCGATCTTGATGGCGCTGTTCCAGCCTGCGTTGAGCACGGCGGACAGCAGCACGATGAAAAAAACGTCATTGCTCAGCATCCGGGGATGGTCTTGCGGGCTCAGACATCTGTAAAGTTGAATTCAATGACGACTGGATTCAGGATTTCTGATGCGTAACCTCAACCTCGACCAAGTGCAGACCCTGGTGGCCATTGCCGACCTGGGCACGCTGGCTGCCGCCGCACAGGCGCTGCACCTGGCGCCGCCCACGGTAAGCCTGCACATCAGCGAGCTCGAATCGCGCCTCGGCGCCCAGCTGGTGGTGCGCGGCCGCAGGCAGGCCAGCCTGACGCCCGCGGGCGAGGCCCTGGTGGCAGGCGGCCGCCGCCTGCTCGCTGGCGCCGACGAGGTGGTGGAGCAGGTGCGCCGCCGCGCCCGGGGCCTGGAAGGCCTGGTGCGCCTGGGCACCACGGCCGGCGTCAGCCCGCACCTGCTGCCGCGCCTGGTGGACATGCTGGCGCACCAGAGCCCGGGTGTGGACGTGCGGCTCGATGTGCTCGGCTCTGCCGAGGCCATGGCGCGCCTGGCGGCGGGCACTCTGGACCTGGCCATCGTCGCCCTGCCGCAGGCCGCCACCGTGCAGGTGCAGGTGCAGCACTGGCGCAGCGATCCGATGGTGGCGCTGCTGCCCCCGGGCTGGAAGGCGCCCCGGCGCATCACGGCCGAGTGGCTGGCAGAACACCCCTGGATGTCATTCGGCCCCGCCACGCAGATGCACCGCCTGATTGCCGCCTGGTTCGCCCAGGCCGGGCTGCACGGGCGCCCGCGCATGGAGCTCAACCACCCGCTGGCACTGCGCAGCCTGGTGGCGGCAGGGCAGGGCGCGGCCCTGCTGCCGCTGGAGCAGCCCGAGGTACGCCGTGACGACCCCGACAACGCCGGCCTGCAGCTGCGCCCGCTGCACCCGCCGCTGCTGCGCGAGCTGGGCCTGGCCTGCCGCACGGACCAGGCGCACGGCGCGGCCACGCGTGCGGTGCTCGATGCGCTGCAGGCCTTGTCAGCCCGTTGACCTCAAAGGTGTTTGTAGAAAAAGGTGGTGCCGCAAAACGCCCCGTCGGGCATCAGCGCATAGCGCGGCACGGTGCCCACGCGCTGCCAGCCCGCGCGCTCGTACAGGCGCTCGGCGTCGCCACCGGTCACGGTGTCCAGCACCAGCACGCTATTGCCCTCGCTGCGCGCGGCATCGTCCAACGCGGTCATCAGGCGCTGGGCCACGCCCTGGCGGCGTGCCTTGCGGTGCACCAGCATCTTGGCCACGTCGGCGCGGTGGGGCTGGTTGTCGGGCATGGCGGTGATGAGCTGCACCGTGCCCACGATGCCATCGCTGGCACTTTCGGCCACCAGCAGCACGCGCTCTTTTCGCGCCACGCCCTCGGCCACGCCGCGCCAGAAGGCCAGCGCCTTGTCGTGCGGCAATGGGGCCATGAAGCTCACCGATGCACCGCCATGCACGCAGTCGATCAGCACCTCGGCCAGGGCCTCGGCGCTGGCGGCGGCCTCGTTGGCGCCCAGGCGGCGCACGGGGATGGGTGTGTCGGTGGTGACGGCGTTCATGGCGTTCTCCGGGTGGGTTGGAAGGGCAGGGTGGCCAGCGCCACCAGGTAGCGCGCGTCCTGCTGGGTGGGGTTGTGGAACACGATGGGCTGCGACAGCCGCATGGCCAGGCAGTCGCCGGCCTGCAAGTGCCAGGTAGCCTCGCCCACCGTGAGGTCCATGGCACCCTCGATCAGCCAGACCTGCTGGTGGATGTCGGCGTCGTGCACGGCCGAATCCAGCGCCCCGCGCTGGCCTGCGGGGAAGACCACCTCCACCAGTTGCAACGGCGACGGTGCGGGCGGCGAGAGCCGGCGCCGCACATAGCCCGAGGCCGGGTCCCGCCACAGGGGCTGGTCGCCCGCGCGGATGAAGGGCGAGGGCGGCTCGGTGACCTGGGTGCCATCATCGAAGAACGAGGCCAGCGCCACGCCCAGGCCGACGGCCAGCTTGTCGAGCACCGCGGCTGTGGGGCTGCTCTGGCCGCGCTCGATCAGCGAGATGTTGGAGCGGCTCACGCCGCTGCGCTCGGCCAAAGCCTCCAGGGAGTAGCCGCGAGCGTCGCGCAGTTCGCGCAATCTTTGGGCAATGCGGGTGTGGATGTCCATGGTTCCAGTTTAATGGATTTTTAATCCAGTATGTTGGATTGATGTGCGAGCATGCCTTCGCGGCGATACTTGGGACAAGACATACCCATAAGGAGACACCGTGACGACGACGCCGCTGCCACTGCAACCGCTCGATGCCGACCTGCTGGCCCGCGCCTTGCCCCTGCTCGACGAGGAATGGCTGGCCCGCGACGCCGACCTGGCCCCCGTACTGCCCATGGTGCTGGCGCGCAACGTGGGGCAGGACTGGCACAAGGCCGGCACCTTCCGCCACCACCTGGTGGGCGTGGCACGCTCGCTGGCCATGTGGCAGCAGCCGCGCGACGTGCGCCTGCTCGGCCTCTTGCACAGCGTGTACGGCAATGCCTTTGTGGACCTGGTGAAGTTCGACCCCGCCAGGGAACGCGCCCGCGTGCGCGAGATCGCGGGCGAATCGGCCGAGCACCTGGTCTACCTGTTCTGCACCCAGTCGCGCACGCAGTTCGTGCAGCGCGTGCTGGCCGGCGCACTCGAATCCGATGGCAGCCTGGTGCTGGAGAAGGACGGCAAGCCCCACACGCTCACGCCCTACGAGGTGGCGGCCTTCACCATCGTGAGCATGGCCGACACCATCGAACAGTGGTTCAGCTGGCAGGACGACATCTATTCGCGTTTCCCCACCGTGCAGCACCGCCCGCAGGCCGTGCACTGGGCCGCCTCGCTCTGGCCCGGCCCCATGCGTCCCAGCGGCCGCATGGTCAGCCAGATCAATGCGCTGGGCCGGGCGCTGCAGCACCCGGGCCTGAAGGGCCTGCTGCCCATGCCGCCCGTCTTCAACGGCTGCACGGCCGAGCTGTCGGCCACCGACGAGGCCGCGGCCATCTCCCTGTACTGGTCGGTGATCCAGCAGGACCAGCCCTTGGCCGACCTGGACGTGGCCACCGCCGTGCTGGAAAGCGCGGTGCGCCACAACCCCTGGGTAGGCGAGCCGCAGATGGTGCTGGCCCAGTTGTACCTGTCCGCGGGCCGCAATGCCGAGGCCGTCGCCGCCGCGGCCAGCGCGCTGCAGCAGTTCAGCGCCTGGGGCAACTCGTGGGACAAGCGCGTGCAGTGGGATGCCTGGGTGGCGTGGACGCGCATCCTGCAGCAATCAGCCACTGAGGGCTCCTGGCCCGAGCGCCTGGACAAGCTCAACAACGTGGCGCTGCGGGGTTGACGCCAGATTGACGGCTTTATATCTAATGGACCTAAGGTAATTAAAAGTTATTCTTTTGCGTTTTAAAGGGCAAACCCTATAGTGGAAACATCTCATAACGAAAGGTGTTTTCCGTGAACAAGCGCTCCCTCCTGCAATCCGTCCTTGCCCTGGCCCTGGCCGCCGGTTTCGCCACGGGCGCCATGGCGCAGGACAAGCCCCTGAAGATCGGCGTGACGGGCGGCCCCCACGCGCAGATCTTCGAAGTGGTCAAGAAGGTCGCCGAGAAGGAAGGCCTCAAGATCCAGGTCGTCGAGTTCAGCGACTACGTGCAGCCCAATGCCGCCCTGGCCTCGGGCGACCTCGACGCCAACAGCTACCAGCACAAGCCCTACCTGGACAACCAGGTCAAGGACCGCGGCTACAAGATCGTGCCCGTGGGCTACACCGTCAACTTCCCGATCGGCCTGTATTCCAAGAAGGTCAAGAAGCTTGAGGACCTCAAGGAAGGCGCCAAGTTCGGCATCCCCAACGACCCCACCAACGGCGGCCGCGTGCTGCTGGTGCTGCAGGACAAGGGCCTGATCAAGCTGCGTGAAGGCTCCGACCTCAAGGCCACGCCGCTGGACGTGGTGAGCAACCCCAAGAAGATCAAGTTCGTGGAGCTCGATGCTGCGCAACTGCCGCGTTCGCTCGACGACCTCGATGCATCGGCCATCAACACCAACTTCGCGCTCTCCGCCGGCCTGAACCCGGGCAAGGATGCGATTGCGCAAGAGAACGCCAAGAGTCCTTATGTCAACCTGATCGCCGTGCGCGAAGCCGACAAGGACAAGCCCTGGGTGGCCAAGCTGGTGAAGGCCTACCACTCGGAGGAAGTGCGCAAGTTCATCCAGACCGAGTTCAAGGGCTCGGTGCTGCCAGGCTTCTGAGCCCGGCACACGAAAGGGCGGCGGCAGGCCGCCCTTTTTCATTGACGAGCTTGCGAGACACACCATGAACTTCCAGCAACTGCGCTCCGTGCGCGAGACCGTGCGCAGCGGCTTCAACCTGACCGAGGTGGCCAACATCCTCTACACCTCGCAGCCGGGCGTGAGCCGCCAGATCCGCGAGCTGGAGGAAGAGCTGGGCATCGAAATCTTCGTGCGCGCCGGCAAGCGCCTCACCGGCCTCACACCGCCGGGCGCGGCCGTGCTGCCCATCGTGGAGCGCCTGCTGCACGACGCCGACAACCTGCGCCGCGCGGGGCAGGACTACAGCGCCAGCCACGAAGGCCGGCTGGCCATTGCCGCCACGCACTCCCAGGCACGCTACGCGCTGCCCCAGGTCGTGCGCGACTTCCGCGCCATGTTCCCGCAGGTCTCCCTGCACCTGCACCAGGGCTCGCCCAAGCAGGTGGCCGAGATGCTGCTCAGCGGCGAAGCCGACATCGGCGTGGCCACCGAGGCGCTGGCCCACTACGAAGCCCTGGTCACCCTGCCGTGCTACCGCTGGACGCACAGCATCGTCGTGCCGCCCGAGCACCCCTTGCTGGCGCTGACCGAGCCGGTCACGCTGCAGCAGCTCACCGAGTACCCCATCATCACCTACGAGCTGGGCTACACCGGCCGCGCCCACATCGACGAGGCCTTCGCGCGCGAGGGCCTGCGCCCCGACGTCGTGCTCTCGGCCATGGACGCCGACGTGATCAAGACCTATGTGGAGCTGGGCATGGGCGTGGGCATCGTCGCCTCCATCGCCGTCGACCCCGAGCGCGACCGCCAGCTGCGTGCGCTCGACGCACGCCACCTGTTCGAGGTCAACACCACCCGCCTGGCCGTGCGCAAGGGCACCTGGCTGCGCGGCTATGCCTACAGCTTCATCGAGACCTTTGCGCCCACGCTGCAGCGCGAGGCGGTGGAAAAGGCCGTGCGCGCCACCGGCACGCCGCTGGAGTAGGGCACCCCCTGCGCCAAGGCCAGCTTTCTCATAAGTTCAGAAGGATTCGTTCGTTGCTGCGCAGGCCGCCGGGCAGCAGACTCGGCCCATGGCCACGGTTCAACGACGACAACAAGCATCCATCGGCGCGCACGCCCCAGAGGGCGAGGGCACGGGCGACGCCGACTCCCAGCAGCTGGACCGCGTGGTGGGCTGGTTGCTCGACGGCCTGGACTGGGGCGCACAGCTGTTCCACGTGGGGCAGTACTGCGGGCGCTGGAAGGCCTCCACCGCGGGGCATGCGCAGGCCAGCTTCCACCTGATCCTTGAGGGCCGCTGCTGGCTGCACATGCCCGGGCGCGCATCGGTGGCGCTGGTGCCGCGCGACGGCGTGTTCCTGATGCGCGACGTGCCGCATTTCCTCTCGCCGTATTCCGACCCCGGCATCGAGTGCAGGCCGATGGCCATGCAGGCGCTGGCCGCAGGCCCGACCCTGGGGTCCACGGCGCTCGCCTGCGGCTTCTTCTCTTTCGAGGGGCCGCTGCGCGCACTGGTGGCCGATGTGGTGCCCGAGTCGCTGGTGCT
Organism: Acidovorax sp.; assembly: GCF_046339755.1. GTDB lineage: Bacteria > Pseudomonadota > Gammaproteobacteria > Burkholderiales > Burkholderiaceae_C > Acidovorax. The sequence goes on from NZ_JBKDTZ010000405.1 coordinate 16,188, forward strand.
GCGCGGCTCGGACGCCTCCATGGCCGCCGCCGCTTCGCTGTTCGACCTGATGCTGCTGGAAGCGCGCCGTACCGGCACCGAGCCCTCGGCCGTGATGGACCGGCTCACCGGCCTGCTGTTCTTCTACGCGTTTCGGCACGTGGCGCAGAGCGATCCCGGCGCACGCGGCCTGTGGCTGCTGCTGCGCCGGCCGGGCTTTGCCGCGCTGGTGGCCGACATGCTGCAGGCCCCCGCGCACCCCTGGTCGGTGGACGACATGGCGCGCCGTGTGCACCTTTCGCGGGCCGCGTTCTTTCGCCAGTTCGGCGAGGCCTGCGGGCGCTCGCCGCTGCAATTCCTGTTGCTGCTCCGGATGCAGGTGGCTGCGCGCCAGCTCGAGCAGGGCGAATCCATCGGCCGCGCTGCAGAGGCGGTGGGCTACGAGTCGTATGCCGCGTTCTCGCGCGCCTTCAAGCGGGTGATCGGCGAACAGCCGGGTGCCTGGCAGCGCGCGCGTTCGCGCGACCCACGGCGCGCAGCCGCCGCAACGGCCGCCACCGGCGCGCACGAACAGGCATAAAGCGGCGATCTTCGGTCATTGAGTGTGCGGCGCCGCACGCCAACAATCCAGCCTCGACTTCCATCGCGTTCCGCTCCCCTTCACGCCACCCCTGCAAACACCCCGCCGCCATGCCCACCCGCCTCACATTGCACACCGAAGCCTCCGCCCCCGAAGGCAGCCGTCCCTTCGTGGCACGGGCCCTGGCCAACAATGGCTTCCTGCCCAACCTCATCGGCATCCTGGCCAACTCGCCCGAGGCGCTGGAGACCTACCTCAGCGTCGCCAAGCTCAATGCGCGCGGCACGCTCACGCTGGCCGAGCGCGAGGTGGTGCAGATCACCGCGGCGCGCATTCACGGCTGCGACTTCTGCGTGGCCGGGCACACGGCGGTGGCGCTCAAGCAGGCGGGGCTTGCGCTGGAGCAGGCGCAGGCCCTCCAGGCCGGCCAGGCCACCGGAGACGCCCGGCTCGATGCCGTGAGCGTGTTCGCCGAAACCGTGATCGCCCAGCGCGGGGCGGTGCCGGACGCCGCGCTCGCCGCCTTCCTGGGCGCGGGCGGCTTCACCCAGCAGCAGGCGCTGGAGGTGGTGCTGGGCATCAGCCTGGCCACCCTGTGCAACTTCGCCAACAGCCTGGCGCAAAGCCCCGTCAACCCCGAGCTGCAGCCTTACCTGCCCGGCAACCTTCAGACCTCCAGCGCACAGGCGGCCCCCCATGCTGCATGAGTCGCACAGCGCCTGGTTTGCCGAGAACGCGCAGGCCCTGGACGAGGACAGCACCCTGGCGGCCGAGGTCGTGCCACGCCTGGCCAGGGCCGGGGCGTTCGCGGTCGATGGCCAGGGCGGGTCGCTGTGGGATGCGGTCGAGTCGATCGCACAGGTGGCCGGCCACTCGCTGACGGCCGCCTTCGCCTTCTGGGGCCACCGGGCGTTCATCGAGTACCTGCTGCAGTCGCCCAATGCGGCACTGCGCCAGCGCTGGCTGCCGGTGCTCATCGCGGGCGAGCACGCAGGCGCCACCGGCCTGTCCAACGCCATGAAGTACCTGGGTGGCATCGAGTCGCTGGGCATCCAGGCGACGGCCCGGGCCGGAGGCTGGTGGCTCGATGGCAGCGTGCCCTGGTGCACCAACCTGCGGCCCGAAGGCTTCGTGGCAGCGGCAGTGGTGGCCCGCAGCGATGCGCCGCCCTTGGTCATGGCGCTGCCCTCGGGCCGGGCAGGCCTGGTGCGCAGCGCCGACCTGGACCTGATCGCCCTGCGCGGCAGCAACACCGCGTCGCTGGCTATCACGGCGGTGGAGGTCTCGCCCGACGATCTGCTGCACGACAATGCCAACGCCTTCCTGCCGCGCGTGCGCCCGGCCTTCCTGGGCTTGCAGTGCGGGCTGTCCATCGGCCTGGCGCGCGCCGCGCTGGCCACGGCCACCAAGGCGGCTGGTGGTGGCCGTGGAGGGCGCAGCGTGCTCGACGAGTCGCTGCAGAGCCAGCGCGCGCGCCTGGATGCCAGTGTGGCGGCGCTGCGCGAGGGCCTGGCCAGCGGGAGCTTCCTGGAGCAGCCGGCGCTGCTGTTCCAGCTGCGGCTGGACCTGGCCGACACCGTGCAGCAGGCCGTTCAGCTCGAGCTGCAGGCCAGCGGCGGGCGGGCCTACCACCGCGACCAGGCGCTGAGCTTCGCGCGCCACTGGCGCGAGGCGGCCTTCATCCCCATCGTCACGCCCAGCGTCATGCAGTTGCGCGGCGAGCTGGCGCGGCGGGCGCAGCAACAGGCCGATGCCGCAGCCACCCCGGCTGCGCTGCCCCAGGCCCTTGCGGCCAACGCGGCGTGACCGGTACCACTGCCACCGCCGTGGACACGCCCGTGGTGCAAGCCCAGGGCCTGGGCTTTCGCTATGCGCAGGACCCGGGCGAAGCGGTGTTATCCGATGTGTCCCTGTCTGTCGGGCAGCGCGAAATCGTCTGCCTGCTGGGCGGCAGCGGCTGCGGCAAGTCGACCCTGCTGCGCGTGCTGGCCCGGCTGGAGGCGCCTGTGGACGCGGCCCACACCACCGGCCAGCTGCACTTCATGGGCGCGCCGCATCTGCGCCCGCACCCGCGTGCGGCGCTGGTCTTCCAGCAGTCGGCCCTGCTGCCCTGGCTCAACGCCGAGCGCAATGTGGGCTTTGGCCTGGACTTCACGCACCAGCCCACCCTCACGCGCGGCGCCCTGCGCCAGCGGGTGGGCGAGGCGCTGGCCGCCGTCGGACTGCAGGGCCAGGGCCGGCTGTACCCGGCGCAGCTGTCGGGCGGCATGGCGCAGCGCGTGGCGCTGGCCCGGGCCCTGGTGCGCGAGCCTGTGCTGCTGCTGGCCGACGAGCCTTTCTCTGCGCTGGACGCGATCACCCGGGCCGAGATGCAGCAACTGCTGGTGGACCTGGTGCACCGCTGGCAGACCGCCGCGCTGCTGGTCACGCACGACATCGATGAAGCCCTGCTCGTGGGCGACCGCATCGTGCTCATGGGCGGGCGGCCCGGCCGCATCGTGCGCGAATGGCGGGTCGACACCGCCCGGCCGCGCAGGGCCGATTCGCCCGAGGCCGGCGCCCTGCGGCTGCAGATACTGGGTGCGCTGCACGATGCCCGGCATGCCGGCGCCACCCCATCACCCTGACCGAACGAACCACCCTTGAAAGAGCCGATCACCATGACCGAGAGCACCACCGCGCGCCCGCCCGTAGCCCCGCACATCTGCGCATCGAGCCACTGCGACTGTGGCCTGACGCGCCGCGACATGCTGCGCCTGGGCGCCCTGGCCACCGGCGGCATCGCCGCGCCGCTGCTGTTCGCCAACGAGGCGCGCGCCCAGGCTTTCAAGGGCGACGACCAGCCCGTGAAGATCGGCTACCTGCCCATCACCGACGCCACGCCGCTGCTGGTGGCCCACGGCCGTGGCCTGTTCGAGAAGCAGGGACTCAAGACCGAGGCGCCCCGGCTGTTCCGCTCCTGGGCGCAGATCGTCGAGGCGTTCGTCTCGGGCCAGGTCAACGTCATCCACCTGCTCACGCCCGCCACGCTGTGGGTGCGCTACGGCTCCAGGTTCCCTGCCAAGATCGTGGCCTGGAACCACATCAATGGCTCTGCGCTCACGGTCCTGCCGGAGGTGAACAGCATCGCCGAGCTGGGCGGCAAGACGGTGGCGGTGCCGTTCTGGTACTCGGTGCACAACATCCTGCTGCAGGACGTGCTGCGCAAGGAAGGGCTCTCGGCCGTGACGCGTCCGCGCGAAGCCGCCATCGGCCCCAAAGAGGTGAACCTGGTCGTGCTGGCACCGGCGGAAATGGTCTCGGCCCTGGCCTCCAAGGCCATTGCCGGCTTCATCGTGGCCGAGCCCTTCAATGCCGCCGCCGAGCTGGCCGGCGTGGGCAAGATCCTGCGCTTTTCGGGTGATGTGTGGAAGGACCACGCCTGCTGCGTCACCTTCCTGGCCGAGCGCGACCTGGCCGAGCGGCCCGAGTGGTCGCAGCGCGTCACCAACGCCATCGTGCAAGGGCAGCTGTGGACGCGCGACAACCGGCTGGAGACCGCATCGCTGCTGTCCAGCACGGGCGAGCGCCGCTACACGCCGCACCCGGCACGCACGCTGGCCAAGGTGCTGGCCGCCACCGACTATGCCGACTACGAGGCCAAGGGCATCGTGCGCAACAAGGGCTGGCACCAGCGGCGCATCGACTTCCAGCCGTACCCCTACGCCTCCTACACCGAGCAGCTGGTGCGCTCCATCAAGGCCACCAAGGTAGAGGGCGACACCGGCTTCCTCGACAGGCTCGACCCGACGTTCGTCGCACAGGACCTGGTGGACACGCGCTTCGTGCGCAAGGCCATCGACAGCGTGGGCGGGCCCGGCGTGTTCGGCGTGCCGTCCGACTACACGCGGCGCGAAACCCTCATCGCCTGAGCGCCGTGGAGACCCGCCTGCGCAGGTTCGTGCTGCCCCTGGCCGGCGTCGCGCTGGTCGCGGTGCTGTGGTGGGCGGGCAGCCTGCTGCTGACCCGGCGCACCCCCATCGCCGCCGCCTTCGCGCCGCTGCCCTCGCTGGAGGCGCTGTGGCACCTGGTGGCCGGCGCCGACATCTGGCACCACGCATGGCTGAGCCTGAAGCGCGTGGCCGTGGGCCTGCTGCTGGCCGTGGCGGTGGGCGTACCCCTGGGCATCCTCACCGGGGTATGGCGGCTGTTCGCGCAGGCCACCACGCCGGTGTTCCAGTTCCTGCGCATGATCTCGCCGCTGTCGTGGATGCCCATCGCCGTCATGGTGCTGGGCGTGGGCGATGCGCCGGTGTACTTCCTGCTCGCCTTTGCCGCCGTGTGGCCGATTTTGCTGAACACCTCGGCAGGCGTGGCCCAGCTCGATCCGCACTGGCTGCTGCTGGCCCGCAGCATCTGCGCCACCCGGCGCGAAACGGTGCTGCGCGTCATTCTGCCGGGCATCACCGCGCACATCCTGACCGGGGTGCGCACCGCCATCGGCATCCTGTGGATCGTGCTCGTGCCCGCCGAGATGCTGGGCGTCTCCGCCGGCCTGGGCTATTTCATCCTGGACACCCGCGACCGCCTGGCGTACTCGGAGCTCATGGCCGCCATCGTGCTGATCGGTGCCCTCGGCTACCTGCTGGACCACTGCGCGCGCTGGCTGCACGCGCGGTGGCTGCACGCCTGATTCAGGAGTTGATGCCGCGCTGCACCACCGACAGCGCACGCCGATAGCTCTCGCGCAAGCGGTACATCTGCGCCGGCCGGTGCGCGGCCCCGCTCGTGAGCTCGCCCTCGATGGGTTCGAGCATGCCCAGCTCGTCGATCTTGCGCCGAAAGCTCACCTTGTTGATGGGCTCGCCCAGCACCGCCTCGTACACCGCCTGCAGGCGCGGCAGGGTCATGCGCTCGCCGCACAGGTAGACCGGCAGCGACGAGTACTGGCTCTTGGAGCGCACGCGCTCCACCGCCAGCGCCACGATCTCGCCGTGGTCGAAGGGCAGGGCGGGCAGCGCGGCCACCGGTGCCAGTTGCAGCCCCTCGCGCCCCTGGGGCAGCAGCTCCTCGGAGATCAGCGCGTAGTAGACGATGGAGGCCGACCAGCCCCGCGGGTCGCGGTCGGCGCCCGAGTAGGTGGCCAGCTGCTCCAGGTACGGGCTCACGATGCCGGTCTTGTCGCGCAGCACGCGCGCGGCCGCATCCCACGCCGTGCGGTCCTCCTGCGCGTGGATGTAGCCGCCGGGCAGGGCCGGCGCACCCGCGAACGGGGCGTTCCTGCGCGTGAGCAGCACCACGTGCAGGGCATCGTCCTTGAGCGTCATCAGCACCACGTCCACCGTGCAGATCACGGTGGGGAAGGAGGGCTCGGCAGAGGAGGGCGTGGGCATGGCGTGTTTCCGTGGCTGAAGATTGTTGACTTAGTATTTTAATGAAACTATCATAAGTTCATCAATTAAACTAAGTAATCGGAGGCCGCATGACCGCACTATCTCCCCATGCCGTGGAAATTCTCGAAAGCCGCTACCGGGGCTGCCTGGTGGGCCTGGCCTGCGGCGATGCCGTGGGCACCACGGTGGAATTCAGCCCGCGTGGCAGCTTTGCACCGCTGACCGACATGGTGGGCGGTGGCCCGTTCCGTCTGGCGCGGGGGCAGTGGACGGACGACACCTCCATGGCCATATGCCTGGCGCAGAGCCTGCTGCACCGCGGTGGCTTCGATGCCGAGGACCAGATGCGCCGCTACGCCAACTGGTGGCGCTGGGGCTACCCCAGCCCCACGGGCACCTGCTTCGACATCGGCGTCACCGTGCGCGGCGCGCTCTCGCGCTTTCTGGCCGATGGCGAGCCCATGGCTGGTTCCACCGATCCGCAGACCGCCGGCAACGGCTCGCTGATGCGGCTGGCGCCCGTGGTGCTGCGCTACTTTCCCGACATGGCGGCCATGCTGCGCCAGGCGCGCCTGAGCTCGCAGACCACGCACGGCGCGGCGGAGGCGGTGGAGTGCTGCAGTGTGCTGGCCGAGGTGATCGCCCATGCCATGCAAGGCGATCCGGCGCGGGGCCAAGCCGCCCGACTGGAGGTGTTGGCCGTACGGCAGGCAGGTCTTGCCTGTCCTGCGGTGCAGGCCATCGCCGCAGGCAGCTACCACGGCAAGCCGCGCGAGCAGGTCCGCGGCAGCGGCTACTGCGTTGCTTCGCTGGAGGCGGCGCTGTGGTGCTTTGCCACCACGGATTCGTTTGCCGACGCCGTGCTGGCCGCCTCCAACCTGGGCGACGATGCCGACACCACGGCCGCCATCACCGGGCAGGTGGCTGGCGCGTTCTACGGCATCGAGGGCATTCCCGCGCACTGGCGCGCCATGCTGTTCATGGGCGAAGAGATCGGCGACATGGCGGCAGGCCTGCTGCACCGGGACGCGCGCGCCGTTCCGGTTTAGCGATGAGCGGCCATGCCGTGCCGCTTATCGGGGCATCGCCTGGACAGGCGCGAGATACGCTACGGATGGGGGCCGAGCCATGCCCCGGCGGCCTGCGCAAGGCCGCTTCTGCGGTGTCTTTTTTGTTCTTCCTGTCCTTGTCCGTTGTCTTTTTTTTCTGGATCCATTCCATGCGGTACCTCGCTGTTCTTCTCCTGGCTGCGGCTGCGCCCCTGGCCCAGGCCGCCAATTTCGTCTCGCTGCACCAGTCGGCCCTCAAGATCGCCTTGCCCCCGCCAGCGGGCTCCTACAGCTACAAGTTCGATACCCACATCGGCTTCAAGCAGCAGTACGCGCCGCAAGGTGTCACGGGCTGCGCCATCGGCTATGCCACGGGCGGCTGCGCCTTTCCTGGCGGCGGCTCGCTGGCACTGTCCGAGTTCACCGGCTACCAGCTGCAGTACAAGGAATTCAAGATCTTCATCCCCGCGGGGACGCGCTCGTTCATGTTCTCGGGCTATGCGCCGCAGCGCACGCAATCGGCCTTCGTGCTGCGCTATGGCTCGGCACCCGTGCGCGAGGCGGCCCTGAGCGGCGCCGAATACCAGAACGCCCAGACCGGCGAGCGCATCGACACCTCATTTGCACGGCTGGTCAATGAACGCAGCGAGCAGTTCGTGGTCCACGACGGCGGCGGCACGCTGCGCTTCGTGGGCGGCCAGCTCGATGCCAACCGGGGCAGCACCAAGGACGGCAACTGGCTCTATGTGCGCCAGCTCAGCGGCAGCCCGCTGTACGACGTGCAGGGCGCCATCGACCTGGACATGCCCAGGTACGCGGCCGGCTACGCCAAGATCGTCTGGACTGCCAGCGCCTACCCCGACCCGGTGGATGCGCCCAGCGCTGGCGGCGGCACGGGCACGGTCACCCCGCCAGACAATGCGACGACCCTGCCGGTGCCGGCCACCGTGTCCACCTCGGTGGTGTCCGCTGCCGGCCAGCCACTGCGGCTCGACATCACGCTGGCGCAGGCCGCCTCCGACGTCGCTGCCAACCCGAAACTCAGCACCTGGGTGGCGGCGCTCATTCCGGCCAATGGGACCTCGTTCCCGGTGGACAGCTGGTTCTTCCGTCTGGCCAAGGGCGGCTGGACCAGCCAGGTGCCCGCGGACCTGGAGGGCATCGCCTTTGCCAGCCAGGTGAACAATGCCACCAGCCTCAAGTTCACGCCTTCGCTGGACTTCACGGAAGCGGAGCTGCGCGCGTTCAACGTGCAGGTCCACTTCGGCTACAAGACCAGCACCGGCGCTTTCGTGCACAAGGGCAAGGTCTGGCCGCAGTGAGAGCGGTGGCGGAGAATTCGTCATGAGTTCATGCGCAATGCGGCTTTGGAAGAACGGATGCCGGCCTTTAAGCTGGCGCCCTGACTTCCAGCCGGCCTCCTGCACATGCCCCACGACCACTTCGACACCATCGTCATCGGCCTTGGCGCCGTAGGCTCCGCCACCCTCTACCAATTGGCCCGACGCGGCGCCAAGGTGCTCGGGCTGGACCAGTACGCGCCGCCGCACAGCCTGGGCTCCTCGCACGGGCAGACCCGTATCACCCGCCTGGCGGTGGGGGAGGGCGACGAATACGTGCCCCTGGTGCGACGCTCGCACGAGATCTGGCGCGAACTGGAGGCCGCCACGGGCCAATCGATCTACACCCGCACCCACGGCCTGGTGCTCGGCCCGCGCGATGGCGCCCCCGTGCACCAGGGGCGCAGCCACGACTTCGTGCACAGCACCATCGACATCGCGCGCCGCCATGGTATAGACCACGAGGTGCTGGACCATGCCGACCTGCGCCGGCGCTACCCGCAGTTCCAGCTCAACGACCACGAGTTCGCCTACTGGGAGCGCGATGCTGGCTTCGTGCGGCCTGAGGCCGCCATCGGCGCCCAGCTGCAACAGGCCCAGGTGCATGGCGCCACGCTGCAGACCGGCACGCGCGTGACCGGCCTGGCACGCGAAGGCGAGCATCTGCGCGTGGAGACCACCCAGGGCCGCTACAGCGCGGGCCAGGTGGTGGTGGCCGCTGGCCCCTGGCTGCCGGGCCTGCTGGGCCAGGAACTGCAGCATGCCTGGGCGCCGAAGCTGGCGGTGTACCGCCAGGTGATGTTCTGGTTCGACGCGGGGGCGGCCGCGCCATTGTTCGAGCCCGGAGCCTTCCCGGTCTTCATCTGGACCTTCCGCGAGGGGCCGGACGATTCGATCTATGGTTTCCCCATCGCGGAAGCGGGCACGTCGGCCTTCAAGATCGCCACAGCACAGTACCAGGAGACCACCACGCCCGGCACCGTGGACCGGGTCGTGGCCGATGCCGAAAAAGACCGCATGCTGCAGCGCCATGTGCTGCCGCGCTTTCAGGCCCCGGGCGCGCACTGCACCGATGCCCGGGCCTGCCTGTACACCGTCACGCCCGACCACGGCTTCGTCATCGACCAATTGCCGGGCTGGCCGGGAGTGCATCTGGCATCGGCCTGCTCGGGCCATGGCTTCAAGCACTCGGCCGCCGTGGGCGAGGCCCTGGCCCAGCAGGTGCTGGACTTGCCGGAGCGCCTGGACCTGCGGCCCTTTGGCCATGCCCTGCATGGCCTGGCGACGGCAGACACAGCCTGACCTACTGCAAGGATGTTTTGGTTTTATAGAAACCAAATTTTATTCTTTTGGGTTTTATGGGAAGGGTTCTAGAGTGGACCCATGTGCACAGCAGCCCCACCTACGAGGGCTGCAATCCCCTCACCTCAAGGACCCCTGCCATGTCTTCATCCGCTACCCAGGACACTGTGCTTGCACAGGAATTGGAATCCGCCCGTTCGGTGGCGCTGGCCTCTGGCCTGCCCTATGCAGGCGGCGTTTCGCCCACCGTGGCGTGGAAACTCATCTCTGCCGGCGATGCCGTGCTGGTGGATGTGCGCTCGGCCGAGGAGCTGAAGTTCGTCGGCCATGTGCCCGACAGCCTGCACGTGCCATGGGCCACGGGTACCGCGCTGCAGCGCAACCCGCGCTTCGTGCGCGAGCTGGAGTCGCGCCTGTCCAGCCATGGCGGCAAGGAAGCCACCGTGCTGCTGCTGTGCCGCAGCGGCAAGCGCTCGGCCCTGGCGGCCGAGGCGGCGGCCAAGGCCGGCTTCACCCGCGTCTTCAACGTGCTCGAAGGCTTCGAGGGCGAGATCGACGGCCAGCAACAGCGCGGCCATGCCGATGGCTGGCGCTTCCACGGCCTGCCCTGGGTCCAGGACTGACGAACTGACTGCCTGCGGCCGATCCCACGACTGAACCACTGCTTCCCACATTCCCCATGGCCGTCTTCAACATCGAACCCATCGTGCAGTCGCTGCACGCCGTGCGCCGCGACTGGCGCAGCCTGCAAAAGCGCTCGCAGGAGCCGGGTGGGCGCGAGTTCCCATCGCGCGATGCGCTGGCCGACATCGTCGACAAGCTCAAGGGCGTGCTCTTTCCCATGCGCCTGGGCCCGCCGGACCTGCGCCAGGAGAGCGAGGACTTCTATGTGGGCCACACGCTGGACGCGGCCCTGCATGCGCTGCTGGCGCAGATAAGGCTGGAGCTGCGCTACGTGCTGCGCCATCAGCCGGTGGAAGAGCAGAACATCGAAAAGCGCGCCGTGCAGGCGGCGCGCAGCTTCGCCGCAGCGCTGCCCGAAACACGCAGCCTGCTCGACAGCGACGTGCTGGCCGCCTACCACGGCGACCCGGCCGCGCGCAGCGTGGACGAGGTGCTGCTGTGCTACCCCGGCATCCTGGCCATGATCCACCACCGCCTGGCGCACACGCTGTATGGGCTGGAGCTGCCGCTGCTGGCGCGCATCGTGGCCGAGCAGGCGCATGCGCAGACCGGCATCGACATCCACCCCGGCGCGCAGATCGGCGCGGGCTTCTTCATCGACCACGGCACGGGCGTGGTGATCGGCGAGACGGCAGTGATCGGCGAGCGCGTGCGCGTCTACCAGGCCGTCACGCTGGGTGCCAAGCGCTTTCCCACCGACGAGGAGGGGCACCTGCAAAAAGGCCTGCCGCGCCACCCGGTGGTGGAGGACGATGTGGTCATCTACGCCGGCGCCACGGTGCTCGGCCGCGTCACGCTGGGCAAGGGCGCCACCATCGGCGGCAATGTCTGGATCACACACGACGTGCACACCCGCAGCACCGACCAGTACAGCAGCACGCACGACCAGATCAAGGAACAGCTGCGCCTGACGATCGAGACGATCAAGGAGAACCAGGAGAGCGAGCTCATCAACAACCCCGACTACGGCCTGCTGGCCCAGGTGACCGAAGAGCAGCGCGTGTTCCCGCTCACCGGCG
>NZ_JBKDTZ010000406.1:0-27802 GCF_046339755.1 Acidovorax sp.
TTATTTTGGAGTGGAGTGGTTCATCAATGAGGTCCTTGTTTCTTGTTTCCCTGGCGGCGTTCAGCACCTTGGCGCAGGCTGCCAACTTCCTGTCGGTTCACCAGCTTCCGCACCTCATCGCACTGCCTCCCGCAGCCGGCACCTTCCAGTACACCTTCGACACCAAGGTGGGTTTCAAGGAGCAGTACGCGCCTACCGGCGTGGCGGGCTGCTCCATCGGTTTCGGCACGGGAGGCTGCGCCTTCCCGGGCGGCGGCTCGCTGCCGCTGCCCGAATTCACGGGCGCCCAACTGCAGCCGCACAAGGAGTTCAAGATCTTCATCCCCGCAGGCACGCGCTCGCTGCTGCTCTCGGGGTATGCCCCCCTGCACACCCAATCGGCCTTTGTGCTGCGGTATGGCAAGGAGCCTGTGCGCCTGGACCCGCTGAGCGAAGCCGAGTACCAGGCCGCCAGGACGGGTGAGCGCGTCGACGCCCTGTTCTCGCGCCTGGTCAAGGACGGTGCCGAGCAGCTTGTCGTGCACGATGGCAGCGGCAGCCTGCGCTTCATGGGCGGCCAGCTCGACGCCAACCGCGGCAGCACCGACCAGGGCCAGTGGCTCTATGTGCGCCAGCTGAGCGGTGCCCCGCTCATGACCTACCAGGGTGCCATCGACGTCGACATGCCCAAGTACGCCGCCGGCTATGCCGCGATCACCTGGAACACCCGCAGCGCTGCCGATCCCGTCGACACGGTCAGTGGTGATGGCCCCGACGCCCCGCCGCAGCAACAGGTGGCAAAGGCTCCCGCCGCCGTCGCCGTCGCCGCCACCGAAACCAGGGCCAGCACTAAGGCCGCCACGGCCATCATGTCTGCCGCCGGCGTGCCCGTGACGCTGGGCCATGCCGATGGCGCGGCCTGCAGCGCAACAGGCTCCGCCTGCCACAAGCCGGTTCTTCAAACCGCTGATTAGGGCCTGTTGGCACTGATTTCGGGGTCGCGAAGGCCCTTCGCACCTGGCCCGGCAATGCGCGGGCGTTCAACCCAGTGCCTGCCGGGCAAGGTAGGCCACAGCCAGTTCGTTGTCGGCCTCGCCGCGCTCTCCGTCCTCCAGAAACCAGGCGGCTGACAGCGCGGCATGGGCCATCACCCACTGGAGCAGGCGGCGGCGCTCCAGCCCTGCGGCGTCGACAACGATGTCCAGTTGCCGCGCGAAACGCAGGGGGTCGGTGCAGGTCTGCAAGTCGGGGTTGCACAGCACGTTGACGTAGTCGTAGCAACGCTCGCCGGTCACGCCCTTGGGGTCGATGGCCAGCCAGCCGCGTTCGCCGAAATCGAGGATGTTGCTGTGGTGCGCATCACCATGCAGCACGACCGGCTCACGTTGCGAGCGCAGCAAGCCATCGGCCACCACGGCACATTCGGCCATCAGGCCGCCCTCGCGCTGCGCCATGGGTGCCAGCGATGCAAAGAACCGGGCCAGGGGCAGCAGATCCCCAGGCGGCGGCGAAGGCCGCTTCGCGTGCAATTGGCCAATGGCGCGGCAGACAATGCGCGTGGCGGCGTCGTCCTCGCCTTCCAGCGCCATGGTCAGCAGATGTTGCGTGCCGGTGGCCCGCTCCATCAGCAGCACGCCCGCGTCCTCATCGCAGGCATACACATGCGCCGCGCCATCGCCCGCCCACCAACGCATCACCTGGCCGCCGATCCGCTCTTCCATGCTTCTGGCAATCTTGAGCATCGCGGGGCGACCGTTTGTATGGCCGTAAAGGCGCACCGGCATCAGCTCGCCGCTATGGGTTGCAAAGGGTTCACCATCTGGCGCTGCGTTCCAGCGCCGCAGGTAGGTGTTGAAGGGGGTCGTTGTGTCGGGCATGCAGAAAACTCCGGGTGCCGACATTCTCAGCGGACATTGGCAGACCTTGGCCGCGCAGCCCCGCCCTCAGTTCGCCAGGCCAAAACCGAAAGCCGAGCGCCGGGCCTTGCCCGCGGCATCGTTGCCGGCGGGCGCATCGCCGCGGACCGGTGCCGCTTTGGCGCGCCGGTGCGCCGCAGGCATGCGCGGCCCCTGGTCCAGGTCGGCGGCCAGGGCCTGCAGGGCCAGCAGGCCATCGGCCATGGCCTCCCTGTACGTGGCGTGGTGGGCTTCGGCGGCCTGCAACGGGCTCCAGGTGCGGTTGTCGGCAAGTTCGGCCAGCGCCCACTGGAAGGCCCCCGGCTCGGGCTCGGTGACATGCACGGCGATGGGGCGAAGCTGCGTGGCCATGCGCCCAGCATAGGTCCGGGCGGCGCCCTGTCACTGGTGCCCGGCCTACTGTTCGCGTAAGCACCGGCCTACAGCCCGTCGGGCCCGGTGTGCGGCAGACTTTGGCCACCGCAAGCTCTGCAGTACGGAAAGATCCCCATGGCAACGACTGGAAGCAGCCGCACCCTCTGGAAGGGCGCCATCACCTTTGGCCTGGTGCACATCCCCGTGGGCCTGCACACGGCCGCCACGGCCGACGGCGTGGACTTCGACTGGCTGGACAAGCGCACCATGGACCCGGTGGGCTACAAGCGCGTGAACAAGCGCACGGGCAAGGAGATCGCCAAAGACCACATCGTCAAAGGCGTGGAGTACGAGGACGGCAAGTACGTCATCATCAGCCCCGACGAGATCGAGGCCGTGTTCCCCAAGACCACGCAGACCATCGCCATCGAGCGTTTCATCGACGCCAACGAGATGCCCTTCACCTTCCTGGAGCGGCCCTACTTCGTCGCGCCAGTGAACAAAAGCGACAAGGTCTACACCCTGCTGCGCGAGGCACTGCTCGCCACCGGCACCATCGGCCTGGCCCGCGTGGTCATCGCCACCAAGCAGCACCTGGCCGCCCTCGTGCCTTCGGGCGCGGCACTGGTGCTCAACCTGCTGCGCTGGGGCGACGAGGTCAAGGCCCTGGACACCCTGAAACTGCCGCCCGCAGGCAGAAAGAACGAGAGCGCCGCCGAACTGAAGATGGCCACGCAGCTGATCAAGGAAATGTCGGGGCCGTGGAAGCCGGAGGACTTCAAAGACGAATTCCGGCGCCAGGTGATGAAGCTGGTCGAGAAAAAAGCCAAAGCCGGCGAGGGCCAAACCGTGGTCGAGCCCGAGGAGGAAGCCCCCTCGCCCAGCGCCGACATCATCGACCTCACCGCCCTGCTGCAGCGCAGCCTCAAGGCCGGCGCCAAGTCCGGCTCCAAGGCCCCCGCCAAGAAGAAGCCTGCCAGCGCCAAGGCGCCGGCCACGAAAGCCGTCGCCAGAAAGACCGCCGCCACGAAGAAGACGCCCCCCCAGCGCAAGGCGGCCTGACCGGAGCGCATCGCATGCGCGTCGCCACCTGGAACATCAACAATGTCAACAAGCGCATCGGCCTGCTGGTGGACTGGCTCGCGCGCACCCAGCCCGACGTGGTGGCGCTGCAGGAACTCAAATGCACCACGGCCGACTTCCCCATGGCAGCGCTGCAGGCCGCCGGCTATGCATCCATCGCTGTCGCGCAGCGCACCTGGAACGGCGTGGCACTGCTGTGCCGCGGGCACGAGCCCCTGCCTGGCCTGACCGCACTGCCCGGCGAACCGGCCGACACCCAGGCGCGCTACCTGGAGGCCGCCATCGATGGCGTGCTCTTCGCCGGCCTCTACCTGCCCAACGGCAACCCGCAGCCCGGCCCCAAGTTCGACTACAAACTGCAGTGGTTGGAGCGCCTGCGGCTGCGCACCCAGCAGCTGTGGGACACGGGCCACCCCGTGGTGCTGCTGGGCGACTGGAACGTGGTGCGCACCGACGCCGACATCTACCAACCCAACACCTGGGGCGACGACGCCCTGCTGCAGCCAGAGGCGCGCGCCGCCTTCTCAGCCATCCTGGCCCAGGGCTGGACCGATGCCATCGCCCAGGCGCACCGCAAAGCGAAGCAAACGGCGCCCCTGCCCTTCACCTTCTGGGACTACCGGCGCAAGCGCTGGGAGCGCAATGCCGGCCTGCGCATCGACCACATCCTGGCTGGCCAGGCCTTCACGGTGCAGGACGCCGGCGTGGACCGCGAAGAGCGCGGCCGCGAGGGTGCCAGCGACCATGCGCCCGCCTGGGCCGAGCTCGCGTTGAAGAAGGCCAGGTCCCGCCGTCCCCGCCGCCCCCGCCGTTGAAGAAAAAACAGCAACGAAAGGATCACCCCTGTGTACATCGTCATGGGCGGCACCGGCCACGTCGGTTCCGCGGTAGCCTCGGCCCTCCTCGCGCGCAGCGAGCGCGTGGTCATCGCTCAACCCGCACGCGGACATCGCGCAGGACACCGACGCCATGGAGCGGCAGGCGCTCGCCCTCATTGTGCAGGCACTCGATGGCTCGGGGCTCGAGAAGACAGTGGCCGCATCGACCGGCGGCGCCCGGGCCGGAGAGCGCCCCGGCGACCTCAACACGCTGTGGGAGCTGGAGCAAGGCCTATGGCCTGTTAAACCATCCCCGCAGCCGTGCGACCAGCTTCGACGAAACCCTGAAGAGCTTGTGATGCGATGTGCTCAAGCCTTGATCACCGTGGCGTCAATCTCTACGAGTTGTCCCATGTGGCCCAGTCCGGCAACACCGAGCAGGGTAGCTGGGGGAACCTGGCCACCAAACCAAGCTGCGACCGCTGACCATGCCGCGGAGAGACTTGCTTGATCTCCGATCACATACACAAGCAATTGTCGAATGTCCTGGACTTGAAATTCGTGCACTGCAAGCAGCCGCTCCAAGTTGCGCAAACACTGCAAGGCTTGTGCGCCCGGGTCCTCTTGGCCTACCAGCTGGCCATGGGAGTCGAGAGGGACCTGGCCAGCCACGAACAGCTGATTGCCGACGCGATCCGCGTAGCGGTATTGCGGCGTGGGCGAGAGTCCTGCATTGACTTCGGCTTCCTTCATCGGATTGGGTCAAGTTGCCTGCGGTTGGAGAACTTGGCTGCAGCCTCTCAGGACCGAGAACCGTGCAGCGCATGCATAAGTGGCGTGCAGAACGTGCTGGCGATGCGCAACGCATTCTTGATGGCGATCACTTGCGCAATGGGCTTGTGAAGAGTGCCCAGATCGCCGCTTTCGTTCTCATCTCCGCGAAAGATAGGGAAAGCCGAGATGCCTTGCCCGAGGAGCTCTTGAAGCAGCACCCCATCGTCCAGCGAAATGGCCCTGGCCAGTTCCCGCTCCATGTCCTCGCTGACATTCGGCAAGGGTTTCAAATCACCAGCCATCGCATTGCCCCATCCACTTCATGTGCCGCAGTCATAGCGCCTGGCCTGGTGCGATCAACCGCGTACGGGTCCAGGCAGGACGCCTGCACCGGGGATGGTCAAACACGCGGCCAGTTCGCGCGCTCCACCGGCAGTCCTCCTGCCAGACCCGTGCGGATTCCATGCAGACGAAGCAAGGCCCGCTTGCGCGGGCCTTGCTCGTGCCCATGGTGGTCAGCCCACGCCACCCGCTGTCAGCGGACCACATACCCCAGTTGGTAGCGCTTGCTCGCCAGCATCTCCGCCAGGCTTTCCGAGGTCGTCGGGCCCAGGCCGTAGCCGACGAAGAACGCCGTGCCGGCCACGCCCGTCAGGTCCTGGTCGGTGAACAAGGCCGTGCTCGTGTTCTGCAGGCTGCCGGTCCAGGCGGCAGGCATGCTGAACGCGTTGGCGGACACGAACGCGCCCCCGTTGTAAGCGTAGATCCCGCCGTCCGCGGTGATGGCCACGACGAAGGCATTGCCCTTGACGCCGTTGTCCAGATGCCCGCTGGCGATCTGCACCTTGGCGGTCACGGTCTGGCGCCCGATGGGCCCGGTGGCGGTCACGGTGCCTGGCTGCGGGGAGTAGGTGGCATCGAACACCACGGCCGCCGCCTTTTGCGACGACGTGCCGGCAACGCCGGTGCCCAGTTGCCCAGCGCTGTTGCTGCCCCAGGCCACCAGGGTGCCGTCGGACTTCAGGGCCAGGGTGTGCTGGCTGGCGGCCGCGATCTGCGTGTAGCCGTTGCCCACGAGCTGCGGGCTGTCTGCATCGGCCGTGGCCTCGGTGCCCAGCTGGCCGTTGGCGTTGGAGCCCCATGCCCAGACGGAGCCATCGGTCTTGAGCGCCAGCGTGTGCGCGCTCCCCTTGGCCACCTGGCTGTAGCCGGCGCCCAGCGAGGCAGGCTGCTCTTCGCCCTTCCACTGCCAGAGCGTTCCATCCTTCTTCACGCCCGCGGCGGTGCTCACGTTCAACGCCACCTGCGTGAAGTCGCTGCCCGCCGGGCCGGTGCTGCCAAAGGCGGTGCGCCAGATGTTCAGCAGGTTGTTGTTGGACACATAGCGCAGTGCGCCGCCATCGAGCACGAACAGGGCGTTGTAGGGGCCGGTGGCCATCTGCTGGTAGCCAGCGGGCAAGGCGTCCAGCGGCCCGGTGCCGCCCGGGGGCGCGCTGTAGATGCCCTTGGCATCGCCCCAGAACCAGACGCTGCCATCGGCCTTGGCGGCGGTGTCGGCGCTCAGCAGCTTGGCAAAGCCGCTGGCGATCTGCACCGGCGCAGTCTCGTAGAACTCACGGTCCTTCAACACGGCATGGCCCCACATCCACAGGCCCCCGTCGGCCTTGAGGGCCACCATGTAGCGGCTGCCCACCATGACCTGGGTGAAGCCCGTGCCCACCTGCACCGGCTTTTGCGCGCTGACGGAGGTGCCGTTGCCCAGCTGCCCATTCTTGTTGTTGCCCCAGGTCCACAGCGTGCCATCGCTCAGGATGGCGGCCGAATTGGATGCGCCGGTGGCGAACTTCACGACCGTGGCCGCATGGGCGCTGACAGCCCCCGCAAGCATGGCGCAGGCAACCGCCAGTTGGGCAGCCACCTTGCGGGGTGGTGCGAACTGCATGGACGGCAACCGGTGGGTCAACACTGCCAGGAAAGTCATGGGGGCAAGCCTTTCAAAGAAAGTAGATAGATCGAACGGACAAGGAAAAAACAAAAGAACGACCAGGCTCCAGGCAGTGTCGCGGCACGAAGGCGACCGCAGCCCATACCATGCAGGGCAAGCCGTTGCATGCGGTCACAGGGCGACACAGCTGGTTGCCCGAGCATGCACGGAGCGATGGGGCCTGTCCATCCCCCGTTCAGGGTGGGGTGCCCACAGGCCTTACCGGCCGCGCGCAGCCGGCACACGGGTGGCTGATCCGGCATCCAGGGGCGGCGGTGGTTCTGGCAGGGCACCGCTGCAGCCCCGTGCGGGCCGCTCCCGCCGGTCATTTCGCCCACGCATGGCCCAGACATCGGACGCGCAGAAGCTGCCGCTGAACACGCCCACGCGGCCCATCTGCACCATGGCCTGGGGCGCGCGCGCCGACACACAATGAACCAATCAATTACATGCCCTTGCAACTGTGGCGACACACCAGTCCCATACAGCGCCGAAAGCTCAGGCCCGCCCGCCCACCCGCCCGCGCGCGTTCTGCGTTCTGGCAACACGGCTCCCTGGCGGTGGCGTCCTACCCGCGCGGGCACTCCAGCCCGTAGACTGCCTGCACACCACACCCAGCCATGAACGCACCATCATCCCGCCGCCCGCCCCAGCGCGACCTGACCCAGGGCCCCATCGCCCGCACGCTCATCGCCTTTGCCCTGCCGGTGCTGGGCTCCAACGTGCTGCAGTCGCTCAACGGCTCGGTCAACGCGATCTGGATCGGCAACCTGCTGGGCGAAAAGGCGCTCACCGCCACCTCCAACGCCAACCTGGTGCTGTTTCTGCTGCTGGGCGCGGTGTTCGGCGTGTCCATGGCGGCCACCATCCTCATCGGGCAGGCCTATGGCGCACGCGATGTCGAGCGCGCCAAGTGCGTGGTGGGCACGGGGGCCACCTTCTTCCTGGCCGTATCTGCGCTGATTGCGGCAGCGGGCTGGGCGTTCACACCGCAGATCCTGGGTTTGCTCAAGACACCTGAGGCCGCCCTGCCCTCGGCCATCGCCTACCTGCGGGTGATCTTCGTGGCCGTGCCCATCATGAACTCGTTCGCCTTCGCCATGGCCGTGCTGCGCGGCTCGGGCGACTCGCGCACGCCGTTCTGGTTCATGGCGTTGTCGGTGGCCATCGACGTGGCGCTCAACCCGCTCCTGATCCGCGGCGCGGGGCCGTTGCCGCCCCTGGGCATCGCGGGCTCGGCCCTGGCCACGCTGCTGGCGCAGGGCATCAGCTTCACCGGCCTGCTGGTGCTGCTGGCGCGGCGCGGCCACCCGCTGCTGCCGGGGCGGCATGAGCTGGCGCACTTTCGGCCGCGGCCCAAGCTGTTGCGCACCATCGTGGCCAAGGGCGTGCCCATGGGGCTGCAGATGATCGTGATTTCGTCGGCCGCGCTGGTCATGATGGGGCTGGTCAACGGCTATGGCGTGCAGGTGGCTGCGGCCTATGGCGTGGCCGCGCAGCTGTGGACCTATGTGCAGATGCCGGCCCTGGCCACGGGTGCGGCCGTATCGTCCATGGCCGCGCAGAACGTGGGCGCGGGCCGCTGGGACCGGGTGGAGCAGATCGCGCGCGCGGGCGTGCTGTTCAACCTGGCGCTCACCGGCGCGCTGGTGATGGCGCTCTACGCGGCCGACCGGTATGCACTGGGCCTGTTCCTCCCAGGCGACAGCGGCGCCGTGGCCGTAGCGGTGCACATCAACAACGTGGCCGCCTGGTCGTTCGTGCTGTTCGGGGTGACCATCGTGCTGTTTGGCGTGGTGCGCGCCACGGGCGCGGTGCTGCCGCCGCTCATCATCCTCTTCATCTCGATGCTGCTGGTGCGCGTGCCCTTTGCCGGCGCGCTGCAGGATGCCTGGGGTGCCGAGGCGATCTGGTGGAGCTTTCCGCTGGGCTCCATCACCTCGGTGCTGCTGGCGGGGCTCTACTACCGCTACGGCGGCTGGCGCAAGAACACGCTGGCAGCCCGGCCCCCGAAGGAAGAAGACGAGCCCGCCACCGGCACCGCGGCCGACACCGGAGTGGCCATGCCAGCCATGGACCGCGAGGCGAACTACGGCGGGGCGGCCGCTGTGGCCACCAAACCCTAGACCTCAGAGCCCGCCCAGGCAGGCCCGCAGCGCCGCCGCATGCTCGGCCCTGTCCTCGGCAGGCGTCCTGTCCACCAGCGGCAGATCCAGCCGGTCGTGCTGGCCGGTGAACATCGCCGCCGACACCCCGCGGAACACCCAGCGCCGCTCCTGCCAGGCAAACTCCAGCGTCTCGACGATGCGGGTGCCATGCTCGGCCTCCTCGGCCTGCGCCTGCGCGTCCGCCGGCGGCTCCTGGGGCACCAGGGCGTAGCGCAGCATCACCCGGCCCAGAAAGGGCCGCACCGGGTGCGCGGTCTTCACCAGGTCGTCCGCCATGCCCGCCAGCGCGTAGGTGGCGGGCTTGTCGTCACCCTCCCGCAGCATCACCCGCTGCAGCGGCCGCAAGGGCTGTGTGTAGATGAACCGGCAGCGCGCAACGATGCGCTCGAACCCCGCGCTCACCACCGGGTCGATCCAGGGCCGCAGCGGCTCGGCCTGCGCGCCGCCGGTCACCATCGCCAGGGCCAGCAGCAGCGCGGCGTGGCCACACACGGTATCACCCCTCGATGCCGACAAAGCCGGCATCCGGGTAGCGCGCGCCGGCCACGTGGCCGGGGGCGAACAGGGCATCGAGCTCGGCCACCTCGGCGGGGCTGAGCGTCACCTGGGCCGCAAGGGCATTGCTCTCCAGGTACGCGATGCGCCGCGTGCCCGGTATCGGCAGCACATGGGGCTGCTTGGCCAGCAGCCACGCCAGCGCCACCTGCGAGCTGGCCAGGCCGCGCGCCCGTGCAAACGCGTCCAGCGCCCGCACCAGCCGCTGGTTGGCCGCCTCGGCATCGCCCACGAAGCGCGGGTTGTTCTTGCGGAAATCGTTGTCCGCCAGCGCCTTCACATCCACCGTGCCGGTGAGAAAGGCGCGCCCCAGCGGGCTGTAGGCCACGAAGGCCGTGCCCAGCTCGGCGCACAGCGCCAGCATGCCGTCCTCCGGCCCACGGCTCCACAGCGAATACTCGCTCTGCAGCGCCGCGATGGGGTGCACCGCATGGGCGCGGCGCAGGGTGCCGGCGGACACTTCCGACAGGCCCAGGGCACCCACCTTGCCGGCGGCCACCAGGTCGGCCATGGCGCCCACCACGTCCTCGATGGGCACGTCAGGGTTGCGGCGGTGGCAGTAGTACAGGTCGATGCGCTCCACACCCAGGCGCTTCAATGAGGCCTCGCAGGCCGCGCGGATGTAGGCCGGCGAGTTGTCGATGCGCCGCTCGTACTGCCCGGCCTGGCGCACGATGCCGAACTTGGTGGCAATCTGCATGCGGGCGCGCGCGGCGGGCCCGGCACTGGCGATGAAGCGGCCCAACAGGGACTCGTTGTGGCCCAGCCCGTACGTATCGGCCGTGTCGAAGTGCGTGACGCCGATCTCCAGCGCCCGCGCCAGCGTGCGCAGCGAGCTCTCGTCGTCGCTCGCGCCATAGAACTCGCTCATACCCATGCAGCCCAGGCCGATGGCGGAGGCAAGGGGGCCGTGGGTGCCCAGTTGGCGTTGCTGCATGAAAAAGCGCTCCTGGTGGGTGGCAAGGCAGTGCATGGTAGCGGCGCTGCCTTCGGCACGCCATCACTTCGCGCGCTTGACCATGGAGACGATGGTCTCGAACAATTCAGCCTGCGCCGCTTGCGCACTGATGTCTCCCACCACGGCCGCGTCCGACAGCGCATCGGCCGCACCCAGCACGGCCCACAGGCCGGCGCGCGCCAGGCCCTGTTCCCCGGCAAAGGGCGCCAGGATGGCCAGGCACTTGGCGATGAAGACCTCCTGGTACTGGCGCTTGACGGCCGCCATCTCGGGCGAGCCCTGCAGCGCCGCCAGCACCTGCGGTATCTCGCGCCCCTGGGTGAGCACGCAGCGCACGTAGGCGGCGGCAATGGCGCCGGCCTTGTCCTTGAGCGTGGGGCGCGCAGCGGCGATGGCCGCGTCCATCACCGCGGTCTGGCGCACGTCGAAGTCCTGGTACAGCGCGGCCAGCAGGCCCTCGCGCGTGCCGAAATGGTCGTATACCACGGGCTTGGTCACACCGGCCTCCTCGGCCAGCCGGCCCAGGCTGAGCGCATCGGCCCCTTCTGCGCGCAGCAGCGCCCAGGCCACATCGAGCAGCTGGCGCGCACGCTCATGCCGTGCCATGCGACGGCGGGGTGCGGGCTCGGGCGGTGGGGCGGCAGGCGGTGTGCGGGGCATGGACTCCGGGGAACTCAGGGGAATGGGGCGAACAGGCCGCTGCCCAGCTCCCGCGCGGCATCGAGGTGCGCGGCCGCCAGTTCCCTGTCGTGCGACTGTAGCAGCAGCCTGGAACTGCCCACGCGCGCGCCGCAGTAGCCGAAGATGCCATGCTCGATCTGCGTCTTCATCGCATCGGCATAGCCCCGCCGCTCATAGGTGCCGCCATCGGCCCCGCCCAGGCCCAGCAGGTGCACCTGCAGATGGCCCAGCTTCTTGGTGAGCTGGCCGTCCGCCCCTTCCTCATAGGCATAGCCCTGGGTGAGGACCCGGTCGATCCAGCCCTTGAGCAGCGCCGGAAAGGACCACCAGTACACCGGGTACACCAGCACCAGCGCATCGGCCTTGTCCAGCCGCGCATGCTCGGCCGCCACGTCGGGCGGGGGCGGCTCCTGCTTGAGGTGCAACGCCAGGTCCGCAGCCGTGAAGCGCGGGTCGAACCCCTCGGCCGCCAGGTCGGCGATCTCCGTGGTGTGCGGACCCGGCTGGTCAGGGGGCGCAATGCCCTGCCCCACCTGGGCGGCCACGGCATGGGTCAGGGAAGCGCGATCTGGGTGCGCGACGACGATGAGTGCGTGCATGGGAAAGACTCCATTGGATTGCTATATACCCATGGTAACTTACCATTGGTATATAAAACATCCGACGGAATTTCTCCCCCAGCGCCGCCAGGGGTACCGCAAGCAGCGGCTCAGCCGCAGTGCTCCATCTCCAGGATGGCAAAGCCGATGGACGCGATCTCGGCCTCCACCGCGGGGCTGGCCGACTGCATGTGGCAGAAGCTGCACTTCTCGGCCTTCAGGTCCGACGCCGCAAGCCCCTTGGCCGCCAGGTAGCGCCGCCCGTACTGCAGCACCTGCCCGTGGTCGGTGACGCTGGACGGGACGAGGATGTCGAAGTGCATGCGCAGCCCGTCGGGGCGCTGTACGTAGGTGTCGTAAACGGAGATCTGCATGGCGAAGCTCGGGAAGTGTTCAGGGAACACCAGTGTCTCCAGCCTGCTGCCGGCCGGGTGCGCCAAGCGTCCACGACAAATGCCAAATCGTCCACCAACAGCCCGGCGACCCGCGCACAGCCGCCGCCTGCCTACCCGCGCGGCAGATGTAACCAAAGTGTCCATTCGCCACAAAGCGCCGCGGCGCGGGCAGTGGCTCCTCTACCACTGCTACATTGCGCCAAGGAGACGCCCGCCACCCATGAACCGCCCGCACGCCACAGCCACTACCACCACCCCATCCACCGCCAAGCCGCCCGCTGCAGCCACCTACCTGCTGCAGCCCGCGGTCCAGATCGCCTGCCTCATGGTGTTCGCCCTGGCCCATCCCGCCATCTTCAACGACCAGCAACCGCTGCTGGCCTGGGTCTCGGCCTGGGCCGTCCCCATGGCATTCGCGCTGTCCGCCTGCGCGCTGCACGCGGCCCTGCGCCAGGGCCGCTCACCCGCCGCCTGGCCCGGCCGCTTCGTCGCCGTGGCATGGGTCATGAAGGTGCTGACCATGGCCGGGCCGTGGACGGAGCAGTGGGGCCAGCGCCTGCAGGGGGCCTGAGCCGCCCTGGCCCTCAGAACCTGTTCAAAGTATTTTTGCCGCTCCAAAAGACTTTGAACAGGTTCTTACAGCCCGATCTTCGCCTCATTGAAGCACTGCACCTCGCCACGCTCGCGCTGCCGGCCCAGGGCACTCTCCGCATCCTCGGGCAGCTCGCAGCCCATGCCCTGCCCCAGCTTCTGGCACTGGTCGGCCTTGCGGGCCCGGGCGCCCATGCCCACGGCCTCCAGGCAGCGCGCGTAGTTGACCGTGCGCTCCACCTCGCGGGCGTGGACCTCGGCGCGCTGCTGGGCGTCCAGGGCATGGCGTTGCGCCTGCTCGGCAGGCAGGGCCACGGCGTGGCGGTAGAGCACACGGCCCCCCGCCGCCGCTATGCAACCCAACGCCACCACCGCGCAGACGATCGTTTTCTTCACGCCCATCACCCCCATGGGGGGCTCGCCCCCTGACTGGTATGACAGGCACTCTAGCAGCCGGTTCAGGGCGCCGCCATTACCCGAAAAGGTGGCGGCCATGCACTCCGAGTACGGCACGAGCCCAGGCCGAGGTCTGACCGCCTTCCTCCAGCCACCCGGCCCAGAGTGCCATGGTGGCGCAGTGGCAGGCGGGGCATGCAAGCGGCGCGCCCAAAGACAAAACCCGCCAGCGCTTCACAGCACTGGCGGGTTTGTTTTTTTATTTGGGGTGGCTGATGGGGCTCGAACCCACGACAACAGGAATCACAATCCTGGACTCTACCAACTGAGCTACAGCCACCGTTTAAGAATCAAATTATAACCCGGGTTTTCGCCCCCGGATTCAAATTCTTCAATTTTCTGTTGGGACGAGGCTGGACTCCGAGGGCCGGGTCACCTTCATCTCGACCTTGAAGCGCTCCTTGAGCATCTCGTAGTAGGCCACGCCTTCGGCCGTGCTCCACCACTGCGTGAGCTGCATGCGCTCCTGCTGGGCGCGCTGCGCCTCGGGCTTGTCGCGCGGCACGATGCGGTTGATCTTGACCACGGCATAGCCCTGGCCGGCGCCCAGGTCCACGCCGGTGAAGGCGGGCAGCTTGTCGGCGTTGGCGCGCAAGGCGGCATCGATCAGGGGGCGTGGATAGTTCATGGGTGCGTCGCGCGCAATCGTGGCGGCGGCGGTCAGGCCCGCGTTGCTGTCGGGCTTGGCGGTGTACTCGGCCAGCTTGGCCTCGCCCTCCTTGCGTGCCAGCTCGGCGGCCTTCTCGGCCACGTACAGCGTGCGCACCGCGTCGCGCACCTTCTCAAGCGGCAGGGTCTCGGCCGGGGTGTACGAGGTGATGCGGCCCGATGCCATCTGGCTCGTGCCCACTTCCACGGCTTCGGTGTTGCGCTTGTTCTGCACCGAGTCGCTGGAGAACAGGGCCTCCAGGAACTTGGCGTTGGCCAGCGGGCCGGCGGCGCCTGGCACGGGCGTGCGGGTCACGCCGTTGGCGGTCTGCACCTTGAGCTTGAGCTTCTCGGCCACAGGGGCCAGGCTGTCGGCCTGCTCGTACACGCCGTTGGCGAACGACTCGGCGACTTCGGCATACTTGCGCTGCGCCTGCTGGGCCTTGAGGTCCTTCTCGATGCTGGGGCGCAGTTCCTCGAACGGTGGCACGCGCGAGGGCTTGATGTCGGTGACCTGGATGATGTGGTAACCGAAGTCGGTTTCCACCAAATCGCTGATCTCACCCTTCTTGAGGCTGAACGCCGCATCCTCGAAAGGCTTGACCATGTCGTTGCGGCCAAAGAAGTTCAGGTCGCCGCCTTGCGCGGCCGAGCCGTCCTGCGAGTTCTTTTTGGCCACATCGGCAAACGTGGCCGGCGCCTTGCGCACCTGCTCCAGCAGTTCGGTGGCGCGCGCCTTGGCCTTTTCGCGCTCGGCCGCGGGCATGTCCTTGCCGGCCTTGATCAGGATGTGGCTGGCGCGGCGCTCTTCCTTGGAACCCAGGGTCGCCGCGTTTTCCCTGTAGTAGGTGCGCAGGTCGTCTTCGTTCAGCGTGATGCTGTCGCGCACGGTGTCCAGGCTCAGCACCAGGTACTCGACGTTGGCCGACTCGTGCTGCTTGAACTGCGCAGGGTGGGCCTTGTAGTAGGCCTCCAGGTCAGCATCGGTGGGCGTGACCTTGGATGCGAAGTCGGCCGCGTTGAAGCGTGCCACCTGGATCTCGCGGCGCTGGTAGAGCGGGTCGAGCGACTGCGCGACCTGGGTGTCGGTCACAAAGGCCGAACCGACCACGCCGCCCAGGATCTGGTTGACCGACAGGGTGTTGCGCACGCGGGCTTCGTAGCCGGCGGGCGTGAGGCCTTGGGTGGCCACCATCGCACGGTAGCCTTCCATGTCCATGCTGCCGTCGGGGCGCTTGAGCGCGGCGAACTCGGAGCTTTCCGCCAGCGTGCGCGCCAGGCGGGCATCGCTGGTCACCATGTGCATCTTCTGCGCGGCGGCGGCCAGCACGCGTTCGCGCACCATGCGCTCGAGCGTGGCGTAGCGGGCGGCGGGGGAGTCGAGCAGCTTGGCATCCATGGTGGGCTGCTGCGCGCGGATGCGGTCGCTCTCTGCGCGGTGCGCGTTGTCCCATTCCGTCTGCGTGATCTTGTTGCCATCCACACGGGCAACCACGGCGCTCTTTTCAGAGAAGTAGTTGCTGTCGATGCCCACCAGCACAAACGAGGGAATGACCAGCAAGAACAACAAGAGCATCATGATCTTGGAGTGCTTGCGGATGGATTCAAACATGATCAGACTTTCAAATGGCAAAAAACAAAAAGGCGAACTTGCGTTCGCCTTTGTTGTTGTGTTCGGTGATGGTGGTGGGTCCTGACGGTCTCGAACCGCCGACCTACTCCGTGTAAAGGAGCCGCTCTACCAACTGAGCTAAGGACCCCGCCTAAACAATCAACCGACTATTGTATTAGTTCAAGGCGTCTTTCAGAGCCTTGCCTGGACGAAACTTCGGCACTTTAGCAGCTTTGATCTTGATCGTATCGCCCGTACGGGGATTACGGCCGGTACGGGCAGCGCGCTTGCCCACGGCAAAGGTGCCAAAACCGACGAGCGAAACGGTACCACCCTTTTTCAGGGTCTTCTTGACGGCCTCGATCGTGGATTCCAGGGCACGCGCTGCAGCGGCCTTGGAGATGTCGGCGTTGTTAGCGATGTGCTCGATCAGTTCGGTTTTGTTCACAAGAAGCCTCTCGGGAAAAGCGTTGATGAATGAAGGGTGTCTTGGGTATCTGGTCTTCACACGTCAGAAGGCTCAACCAAGAGAGGCTGGATGTCTGCAGACGGGGGAATGACTGGCGTACACAGCAGGGGCTGCTGCATCAGATTAAAGCCATCGACTTTCAAGGTGTCAATACAACACGCCGTATTGCAACAGCGTTGGGCTGAATTCTAGTCGTATTTCACGCCCTGGCCGGGCTTGCGGCGCGCTTTTGTCTCAAACGCGCCGTATGCGCGCGATTCCCGATTGACAGCGTTACCACGACTGCCCCCTCACGCCCTGCACGCCCCGTCACGCGGCACCAAGAGGGCATGGCAGCCATGCCGATGCGCGATTTCCGATAGATGCAAAAGTCACTTCACACGCGCACGGATTTCGGGCAGCGCCTTTTGCAGGTAGTACACCATCGACCACACGGTGAGCACGGCCGAGGCCCAGATCAGCCAGGTGCCCCATACGCCCGTGTCGATCACGCCGAGGATGCGCCCGTCGTACAGCAGGAAGGGGATGGCGATCATCTGCACCGTGGTCTTGACCTTGCCGATCATGTGCACGGCCACGCTCTTGCTCGCGCCGATCTGCGCCATCCATTCGCGCAGGGCCGAGATCGCGATCTCGCGCCCGATGATGATCAGCGCCACGAACACATCGGCGCGCTGCAGGTGCACCAGCACCAGCAGCGATGCGCACACCAGGAACTTGTCGGCCACCGGGTCCAGGAAGGCGCCGAAGGACGAGGTCTGGTTGAGCTTGCGCGCCAGGTAGCCGTCGAGCCAGTCGGTGGCCGCGAACACCACGAACATCACCGTGGCGATCAGGTTGCGCATGGCCGGGTCGATGGGCGCATAGAACACCCCCACGATCAAAGGTATCGCGACGATGCGCGTCCAGGTCATCAGGGTGGGGATAGTCCAGAACATATGGGCGCGATTGTGCACCACTGCTGGATAGCCTTCAGGCCCGAACCAACGCTCCGCCAGAATCGCGCACCACGCTGGCGCGGATCACCTGCGGTGGCAGCAGGCAGGCGCCGAGGAGACCCGTCCCTATCGCAGGGCTTTATAGATCTCTTGCGCCAACTCGTGCGAGATCCCGTCCACCGTCGCCAGGTCTTCCACGCTCGCGCTGGCCACGCCGCGCACGCCGCCAAAGCGCTGCAGCAGGCGCGCGCGCTTCTTGGGCCCCACGCCGGGGATCTCTTCGAGCTGGCCGCCGCCCACGCGCACCTTGGCGCGCGCAGCGCGCATGCCGGTGATGGCGAAGCGGTGGGCCTCGTCGCGGATCTGGGCCACCAGCATCAGCGCGGCCGAGTCCTTGCCCAGGTAGACCTTTTCGCGGCCATCGGCGAACACCAGCTCTTCGAGCCCCACCTTGCGGCCCTCGCCCTTTTCCACACCCACGATGCGCGTGAGGTCCAGGCCCAGCGCGGTGAACACCTCGCGCGCCACGCCCACCTGGCCCTTGCCGCCGTCGATCAGCACCAGGTCCGGCAGGCGCGCCACGCCCTTGGGCTTGACGGCGCCCTCGGCGTTGTCGGTACCGGGCGGCGGCGCGGCCGCAAAGTCGATGCCGCCGGCCTCGCGCGCGGCCTCCACCACCTTGCTGTAGCGGCGCGTCAGCACCTGGCGCATGGCGGCATAGTCGTCGCCGCCGGTGATGCCCTCGATCTTGTAGCGCCGGTATTCGCTGCTCTGCATCTTGTGGTGGTGGAACACCACGCACGATGCCTGGGTCGATTCCCCCGCCGTGTGCGAGATGTCGAAGCACTCGATGGTCAGCTGGTCCAGGTCCTCGGGCGGCAGATCCAGCGCTTCGGCCAACGCGCGCGTGCGCGCCTGCTGCGAACCCTCCTCCGCCAGCAGCCGGGCCAGCTGCAGGTCGGCGTTCTTCTGCGCCATGTCCAGCCAGGCGCGGCGCTGCTCGCGCGGCTGGTGGATGGCATTCACGCGCGTGCCGGCCTGCTCGCCCAGGGCTTCCATCAGCGCCTTGTCCACCGGCTCGCTGCACACCAGCACCGGCGGCACGGGCACGCCGATGTAGTGCTGGGCGATGAAGGCTTCGAGCACCAGCGCCTCCACACGGCGCGCCGGCAGCGCGGCGACGGTGGGCGTGGCATCGCCCTCCCCCTCTGCTTCCTCTTCATGGATGGCGGCAGCGTCTTCCACATGCACAGGGAAGTACGGCCGGTCGCCCAGGTGGCGCCCGCCGCGCACCATGGCCAGGTTCACGCAGGCGCGGCCGCCCTGCACGCGCACGGCCAGAATGTCCACGTCCTTGTCGTCCGCGGTCTCGATGGACTGCTGGTGCAGCACGCGCGACAGCGCCTGCATCTGGTTGCGCACATCGGCCGCCTGCTCGAACTCGAGCTTGTCCGAGTGCGCCATCATGCGCACCTCCATGGATTTGAGCACCTCCTGCGTCTCGCCGCGCAGCAGCGCCTCGGCGTGCTGCACGTCCGAGGCATAGGCCTCGGGCGAGACCAGGTCCACGCAAGGCCCCGAGCAGCGCTTGATCTGGAACAGCAGGCACGGCCGCGTGCGGTTGGCGAACACCGTGTCCTCGCAGGTGCGCAGGCGGAACACCTTTTGCAGCAGCTGGATCGACTCCTTCACCGCCCAGGCGCTCGGGTACGGGCCGAAGTAGCGGTGCTTCTTGTCCACCGAGCCACGGTAGTAGGCCATGCGCGGAAACACCTGCGAGGGCGAGCCCTGCCCCGCCGCCGTTCCAGGCGCACCGGTGATCTTGAGGTAGGGGTAGCTCTTGTCGTCGCGGAACAGGATGTTGAACTTGGGGTTCAGCGTCTTGATCAGGTTGTTTTCCAGCAGCAGCGCCTCGGCCTCGGAGCGCACCACCGTGGTCTCCATGCGCACGATCTTGCTGACCATGTGGCCGATGCGCGTGCCGCCATGGTTCTTGGTGAAGTAGCTCGACACCCGGCGCTTGAGGTGCCGCGCCTTGCCCACATAGAGCAGCGCGTCCTGCGCATCGAAATAGCGGTACACGCCCGGCAGCGGCGGCAGCGCGGCCACCTGGGCCAGCAATTCTTCGGAATGGACTCGTCGTTCTTCGTCTTCGGACATGGGGGCTATTGTCGGGGCAATGCATGGGCCTTGCCTGGCGGCGCCCATCGCCGTCGCCCGGCGCATAGCCATATGCGGTTTTCATGCTTGGCCGCCGGCCGGGCGGTGCTACCTTGGCCGCCAATCCACTCGCACGCCCCATGACCTACACCCCTACCTATCTACAGGCCCGCTACGGCGCCCAGGCCGCCACCTGGCCCGTGCCCCGCCACCCGGTGGTCGAGCACATCCTCTCGCACCGCTCGGTGCGCAACTTTTTGCCCGACGCGCTGCCACCCGATACGGTGCAGACGCTGGTGGCGGCAGCCCAGTCCGCGCCCAGCTCATCGAACCTGCAGACCTGGAGCGTGGTCGCCGTGCACAGCCAGGACAGCCGCAACCGCCTGGCCGAACTGGCCGGCAACCAGGCACACATCAAGACGGCTCCCTTGATCCTGGTCTGGCTGGCCGACCTATCACGCATCGCCCGCATCGCGCAGTACAAGGACCGGCCCGCCGACGGCCTGCCCTACCTGGACACGTACCTGATGGCCGTGATCGACGCCGCCCTGGCCGCGCAGAACGCGGTCGTCGCCGCCGAGGCCCTGGGCCTGGGCACCGTCTACATCGGCGCCCTGCGCAACCAGCCCGAGGCGGTGGCCCAGGTGGTGGGCACGCCCGCCGGTGTATTCCCGGTGTTCGGCCTGGTCGTCGGCCACCCCGACCCCGCGCGCCCGGCCGCCATCAAGCCGCGCCTGCCCCAGGCCAGCGTGCTGCACCACGAGCGGTACACCGCACCTTCCACCCTGGCCGCCGAGATCGGCGACTACGACGCGCAACTGCGCGACTTCCAGGCCAGCGAAGGCCTGCCCGAAGTGGACTGGAGCGATTTGGTACTGCAGCGCCTGGCCAATGCCGATTCGCTCAAGGGGCGGCACCGGCTGGTGGAGGCGCTCCACGGGGCGGGGTTTCCGCTGCGGTGAACGGCTCAGCCGGCCTTGCGCCGCGGCTTGCCAGCCGGTCCCGTGTCAGACCCGCGCGATGAGGTTGCCGCCAACCGGTGCAGCACCTCCCGCAACGCCAGCGCCGCCACACCCAGGGCCCGGTCCGTGCGCCAGGCCAGGTAGGCCTGCATCTGCGCCACGCCCTGCGGGCCCAGGGCGGTGGCGGGCAGGGGCAGCAGTTGCCCGTCGGCCAGCTCGCGCTCCACGGCCCACAGCGGCAGGCGGCCCCAGCCCAAGCCCGCCAGGATCAGGGCGCGTTTGGCGTCCTGCGTGCCCACGCGCAGCGTCTGGGGTGACAGCACGCCGAAGTCGCGCCCTTCGGACAGGGCGCTCGGGTCTTCCAGCACGATCTGCAGATGGTCGGCCAGGTCCGCGCCCGTGAGGGCCTTGCTGCGCCGCCGCGCCAGGGGATGGCTGGCGGCAGCCACCGCGACGATGGGCACGGCCTGCAGCGCCTCGGCCTCGATGCGCGGGTCGCGGAAATCCTCACCCGCCATGATGGCCAGATCGCAGGCGTCGTCACGCAGCGCCTGCAGCGTGCCACCGAGCGGTGCGGTGGCCAGGCGCAGCCGCACCGACGGCAGGGCAGCGCGCAGTTCGCCCAGCGCGGCAGCCGCCAGGGGCAGCGGGTAGAGCGTGTCCACCATCAGCGCCAGCTCGGTCTCCACGCCTTCGCCCAGGCCGCGGGCCCGCGCGCGCAAAAAGTCCACCTTGAGCAGCACGGCGCGCGCATCTTCCAGCAGCGCGGCACCGGCCGGCGTGAGCGCGGGCCGGTGGCCGCTGCGGTCGAACACGGCCACGCCCAGCTGGTTCTCCAGGTTGGCGATGGCATGGCTCACGGCCGACTGGGCGCGCAGCAGGCGTGCAGCCCCCGAGCGAAAGCTGCCGGCCTCGGCCACGGTGACGAACATGCGGATCTGGTCGAGGGTCAGGGCGTCGAGCATTGATCGATTTCATGGATCAGAATGACCTGAATTTTATGGCTTCCGTAGATCAGTACGCCTGCCGATACTTGGCCCATCCAGATACGGAGGTTCATCCATGGCGACCCGGGGTCTCGTTCTCTACTATTCCTCCTACGGCCACATCGCATCCATGGCCACTGCCGTGGCCGAGGGCGTGCGCAGCCTGGGCAACGGCGCCCATGCGGTCGTCAAGCGCGTTCCCGAACTGGTGCCCGAGCAGGTCGCGGCCAAGGCCGGTTACCAGACCACCTCGGATGTGCCCGTGGCCTCGGTGGCGGAGTTGGCCGAGTACGACGCCATCGTGATCGGCACCCCTACCCGCTTCGGAAATATGGCCGCGCAGATGAAAAATTTTCTTGACCAGGCCGGTGGCCTGTGGGCGCGCGATGCGCTGGTCGGTAAGGTGGGCAGCGTGTTCACATCCACCGGCAGCCAGCATGGCGGGCAGGAATCGACCATCCTCTCCACGCACACCGTGTTGCTGCACCTGGGCATGGTGATCGTGGGCCTGCCCTACAGCTTCAAGGGCCAGTTGCGCATGGACGAGGTTACCGGCGGCTCGCCGTATGGCGCCAGCACCCTGGCCGACGATGGCCACGGTGGCGACCGCCAGCCCAGCGCCAACGAGCTCGAAGCCGCCCGCTACCAGGGCATGCATGTGGCGCGCATCGCCAGGGCGCTCGGGTTTGCGCAAGGGGTGGCGTGATGCAGGGGAGTGCACCACCACCCGCCCTGCCCTGCACCGACTGGCGCGCCGTCGCCGTGGTGGTGGCCGCCGGCGTGGCCGCATCCTTCCACCTGGGCAAGGTGGCCATCACGGCACCGCAGCTGCAGGCCGGCCTGGGGCTCAGCCTGTCCATGCTGGGCGCCCTGGGCGGCACCTTCGCCATGCTGGGTGCCGTCGGCGGCGTGCTCGCGGGGTCGATGGTGGCACGCGCAGGCGCGCGCCGCATGCTCGTGCTGGGCCTGGCGGCCACGGTGCTGGGCACCCTGCTCGCCGTGCTGTCCGCCAGCTATGCGGTGCTGCTCGCCTCGCGCGTGGTCGAGGGGCTGGGCTTTGTGCTCATCACCGTGGCCGGGCCCACCGTGCTCGCGCGCCAGGTGCAGGCTATTGACCGCAGCCGTGCCATGGCGCTGTGGGGCTGCTTCATGCCCACCGGTATCGCGCTGGCCATGCTCACCGGGCCGTGGTTCGGCGGCTGGCACAGCCTGTGGGCTGCGGCGGCGCTGGGCTCGGGCGCCATTGCGGTACTGGTGCTGTGGACCGTGCCCCGCGCCATGGACACGCATGGCGCGGCGGCCGGGCCGCGCGCACGCATTGCCGAGGTAGGCCGCGGCCCCGCGCTGGCCTTGGCCACCACCTTCCTGCTCTACAGCCTGATGTTCTTTGCCCTGTTCAGCTTTCTGCCGGTGCTGCTGCAGCAGCGCCTGCAGGTGGAGGCCAGCACGGTGGGCCTGCTCGCGGCGCTGGCCAGCGCGGCCAACATCGTGGGCAACCTGGCCGCCGGTGCCCTGCTGCCGCGCCTCGGCCGCACGGTGCTGGGCACGGCCGCCGCGGCTGCAATGGGGCTGTGCGCCCTGGGCATCTTCGTGCCGGTGCTGCCCCCGTGGGCCGCCTTTGTGCTGTGCCTGGTGTTCTCGGCCATGGGTGGGCTGGTGCCGTCCAGCCTGCTGTCGTCGGTGCCGCAGGTGACAGCCACGCCCGCCCACGCTGCGCTGGCCGTGGGCCTGCTCATGCAGGGCAGCAACCTGGGCCAGGCGCTCGGGCCGCTGCTGGTGGGCAGCGTCGTGGACCGCCATGGCTGGCCGGCCGCAGCGGTGTGCGTGGCGCTTGCGGCACTGGCGATGGGGGTCACGGTCAGGTGGCGCGCAGCGGCCGGGCGCCCTTAGCAATATTCCCGGCAGGACCAGCGCCCGCCAAAGCATGGGGCGCATTTCGGTGGACCAGGCAACCGGTGTAAATTCGCTCCCGTTGTCCCCAAATCAGGAGCACGCGTGAGAAATTCCGGCACACAACTGGCAGCCAGGCTGGCGCTGGCCCTGCCGTTGCTGTGTGGGCCCATGCTGCCCGCCCACGCGGGCGAAATGGCAGAACGCAAAGAGATTGCGGAGCTGTTCACCAAGAGCTTTGCCGCCAGCGACTTCAGCACGCTGGACACCTGGTACAGCAAGGCCCGGCGGGACAATTCACGCCTGCCGTCAGGGGACTTTCGGGCGGATCGGCTCGTGCAGTCGATCGCGTTTGGCGAGCCACCCGCCATGCGCCCCTGCACGGAGTTTCGCTGCTCTCGCGTCAATGATGACTACTGGCTTGCACAGCAGCAAAAAGCCAGGGTGTGGCTGGGCCAGCAGCCCCAGTCCACACTTGCCGCACTGACGCTTGCCAAGGCCTATGACGCCCAGGCCTGGGAGTACCGGGGCGCCGGTTTCGCCAACAACGTCCGAGAGGAGGACATGCTCAAGTTCCGGGACCTGGCGAACCAGGCGGTGCAGATCCTGTTCACGCATGCGGAGCATGGGCGCAAGGACCCCAATTGGTGGAGCCAGTTGCTGACCTATTCGCGGTATACCCCGATGGGCCAGAAAAATCTGGCCAAACTCGCACACGACGCCCTGGCCGCGTTCCCCGGGAATCCGGGCATCTACGCCAGCCTTGCAGACAGCCTCACGCCCCAGTGGGGAGGCAGTTACGAAGCCATTGCCGGCCTGGCTGCACATGCCGTTGAAAACACCGAGGCCGAAGAAGGCCAGAGCATGTACGCACGCATCTATGGGTCCGCGTATGGACTGCTCTCCAAACGGGGCACGGCCGTCTTTGCCCGCCCGGATGTGAACTGGCCCCGCATTCGGGCGGGCTTTGACGACCTGGTGCAGCGCTACCCCGACAGCACCAACCTCAACACTTACGCCCGCCTGGCCTGCATCAGCGCTCTGGACAAAAAAACCACCGCGCAGCTGCTCCAGCGCATTGCCCAGGAGGTCGAGCCCCAGGTGTGGCAGAGCAGGTCGGAATTCAGGCGCTGTCAAAACTGGTCGCGCGAGGCAAGCCCATGAAGCTGCTCCGATCCCTGGTCCTTGCTGCAGTACTTTGCGTAGGTGGCGCCTGCGCTGCCAAGCCAACCCTGCTGGACTATCTGGATCTCTACAAGCTACTGGAGAACAAGGAGTTCTCCCAACTGGACGCCCGTTATGCGATGGCCGCCGGCCTGGAGGCCGATGCATCGGGCGTTTCGGGCAGCGACCTGTTTTTCCTGGGCATGCAAGCGGGCATCGGGCGCCGGGACGATGTCGCCCGGGCTGCGGCAGCACTCAAGCTCGCCAGGCAATGGGTGGCCTCAGCGCCTCGCAGCGTGCCGGCAGCGATTGTCATGGGCCGAATCATCGTCCGGGACGCCCCCCGAATCGCCGACTGGACGGAACAGGGGCGGCTGATCGCTGAAGCACTGAAGGCACTTGAAGCCGTCAAGGAAAGCAATGCCCAGAAAGACCCGGCCTGGACATCCACCTACGCCAGGCTGATATCCCTGGATGGCGCGACACCGTCACAGGTGATCGAGCTGACCAGGAACCAGCTGGCCGGCATGTCGGAGCCTGGAGAATGGTTCTTTGAAGAAATCGTCGGTGCACTGGAACTCAAGAGCACCGAAGCCCTCCCCGAATTGCGCGAACTGGCCACGCTCGCCGTGCACAGGTCCGACAAGGCCAGGGGCACCTCCATGCTTGCAGTGATCTACACCAGCGCATTCGATGCACTCCCCGCACTGCGGAGCAATCCCTTCAAGGCGGGGATGCCCGATTGGCAGACGATGGACCGGGCCTATACAGATCTGAACAAGCTCCGCCCGGATCGGGTCATCCAGATCCATCAGGCCGCTCTGGCCTGCAAGGCCCAGGACAAGAACCGCACCGCCGAACTCCTGGACCTGTTGCCTGCCCCCAGCTCCATGGACCAACTCACCTGGGCCCCCTGGGGCGGGGACGTCTTTCGCAGCCGCTGCGAGGAGTGGGTACGTGGCGACAGTATGCCCGCCTGAAGCCTGCCTTCCCTGCGCCAAAGCACGGTGCTGGCAAAGCAGGCAACACCCTGGCGAAGGCACCCGTTCTCCGCCTGGCCCCCCGCTCAGCCCCTGGCCGGCCCTGATGTCCAGGTGACTCTGGTGTGCCGTGGCCAGACGCCCGAAGCAACATTCTCTGCAGGCCCCCCCCACCACGGCCGACCAAGCGGCCAATGGGGTGCGCCATCCGCGTTCTGCTCGCTGCATTCCCGGCCTTGCTCCCACCGGGTGAACCCGCAATGGCGCCCCTGAAAGTTTTGCCCATCAAAACTTCAACAGAAGGTTTTGACGGCAAGAACGGCAATCCCTAGATTGCAGGCATTCCCACCGTTTCACCCCAAGAAACACCGAGAAGCACTGCCATGCCCCTGCCGCCCGATCCCGATCCGTCGTCACCCGCAGCCATGACGGCGCCAGCACCTCCTCCGTGGAGCGTGCATGTGATCGAGGCCCTGCACACCCTGCGCATCGCCCCCTGTTCGCCGGCGTGCGCGGCGACCCGCCGCTCGACGTGGCTGCCCTGACCCAGTCGCCATGGCCGTGGGCGCGGTGATGGTGGGCGCCAACGGAGCCATTGCCTCGAAGGACCTGAACCCCGTGCTGGTAGGCGCCGAGGGCGAAGGGACGGTGGTGGTGGATGCGCCGGTGGAGCGTGCAGCACCCGCCGGCGCAAGCGCCCCCACGGGCAAGACCCACAGCCCCAGGGCAGAAGTCGCACAACCGGCCAGAGCCACCATGGGATGCGCAGGCGTCAGAATGCGCCATGCACCCCGACACCGCGTCAGACCCCGCCGCAGCCCAGGCCGAGTACCTGCAGCGCGCGCGTGCCGGCGACACCGCCGCCTTCGACCGGCTGGTGGCCCCGCACCGCCGACCGCTGCACACCCACTGCTACCGCATGCTGGGCTCGCCCTTCGATGCCGATGATGCGCTGCAGGAGACCCTGCTCGCCGCCTGGCGCGGCCTGGCCGGCTTCGAGTCGCGCAGCGCGCTGGGCACCTGGCTGTACCGCATCGCCACCCACGTCTGCCTGCGCCTGATGGCGCAGCGCCCGCGGCGCATCACCTCGGCGGACCATGGCCCGCCCCTGCTGAGCACGGCCGAGCTGGGCGAGCCCGTGGCCGGGCCGGTGTGGCTGGAGCCACTGCCCGATGCGGAGTGGGCTGCCACCGCTGCAGAGGACCCGGCCGCCGCCCTGCAGCGCCGCGAGCATGTGGCGCTGGCCTTTGTGGCCGCGCTGCAGCACCTGCCCGGCAACCAGCGCGCCGTGCTGCTGCTGCGCGAGGTGCTGGAGTATTCGGCGGCAGAGGCGGCCGAGCTGCTGGGCACCTCGGTCGCATCGGTCAACAGCGCCCTGCAGCGCGCGCAAAAAAAGGTGCGGGAGCGCATTCCCGCAGCCCAGGCGCTACCGCCACCCGGTAGGCAGGATGGGTTCGATGGCCTGCTGGCGCGCTTCGTCGCCGCCTGGGAACAGCGGGACATCGCCGCCATGTCCCGCCTGCTGGCCGAAGATGCGCGCTTCACCATGCCGCCACTGCCCTCATGGTTCAGCGGCCGCCCCATGGTGCTGGCGTTCTTTGCCGAGCGGGTGTTCCAGACGCCCTGGCGCCTGCAGCCGCTCCATGGCAACGGCCACCAGGGCTTTGCCTGCTACATGCAGCAGCCTGGTGAAGACCATTTCAGCCCCGGCGGCGTGGTGCTGCTGCGCCTGCACCAGGGGGAGCCGTTGATCGAATCCATCGACAGTTTCATCGACCCGGCCGTCTGCCGCCGCTTCGGCATGCCCGACCAACTTTCCTGAAAAAGAGCTCGCCAGACCGATGAGTTCGCTCCCTGGCATGTCTCCAAAGCAATGACACGCCCCGGACAGGCCGGGCGCGTGGTTCATTCAGGAGATTTTTTCCATGGCCCAGCTCATCGTCAGCATCCTCAGTTCACTCGACGGCTACTGCGCCGGCCCCGGCGGCACGCTCACCGGCCTGCCCATGGGTGCCGCCTTCGACGCGCACAACCTCGACTGCCTGCGCCGCGCCGGCACCCTGCTCTTCGGCGCCACCACCTACCCCATGTTCGAGGGCTACTGGCCCCAGGTGGACCGCGGCCCGGGCAGCGACCCGGTGCAGCGTGAAATCGCCGAGCGTGTGGATGCGGCCCGCAAGCTGCTCGTCAGCGACCACCTGGCGCTGCGGCCCGACGCACCCTGGGCCGGCACCACCACCGTGGTCCCGCGCGCGCAGGCGCATGCGCACATTCGCCAGCTCAAGGCCGCGCCTGGGCCGGATCTGCTGATCTATGGCAGCCACCTGCTGTACTGCGACCTGCTCGCGCACGGCCTGGTCGATGAACTGCACCTGCTCATTGCCAACGTGCTGCTGGGCGAAGGCGTGCCCACCTTCGAACCCGGCCTGGCACAGCAATGGGCGCTGCGCGGCCAATGCCGGCTGCCGCAATCGGACATCGTGGCCCTGCACTTAGAACGTGTTTACGATCTTCACGGGGTCGCGCAAGTACCGTGCCGGGGTGGGATGGCAGGCGCGGGGTGCCGCCCCTAGCGCGGCGATTGCGACCGCCCTGGCAGAAAACGGCGCCGACGTGGCCTTCACCTACCGCAGTTCGCCCGACAAGGCGCTGGCGGTGGCAAAGTCCATCGAAGGCACCGGG
>NZ_JBKDTZ010000407.1:0-11758 GCF_046339755.1 Acidovorax sp.
GCCCATGGCCGCTTTCGCCCGCTCCCCGCTCACCCGCCGCAACCTGCTGGGCGCCACCACTGCCGCCGTGCTCGGCCTGGCCGCCGGCCCGCTCGCCGCGCAGGACTTCCCGTCCAAGCCCATTCGCTTCGTCGTGCCCTATGCCCCAGGCGGCACCACCGACCTGGTGGCACGCACCGTGGGCGCCCACATGGCGCAGACCCTGGGCCAGCCGGTCATCATCGACAACCGCGCGGGCGCGGGCGGCAATATCGGCATGGACGCCGTGGCCAAGGCCGCGCCCGACGGCTACACCGTGGGCATGGGCGCCATCTCCACGAACGCGCTGAACCCGCACATCTACAAGAAGATGCCCTTTGACCCGAGCAAGGACTTCACCGCCGTGGGCCTGCTGGGCAACTCCACCATCGTGCTCGAAGCCGGCCCCGCCCTGCCCGTGAAGACCGTTGCCGAGCTGGTCGCCCATGCCAAGAAGAGCCCCGGTGTCCCCTACGCCACGGCCGGCGCCGGCACCTCCATGCACCTGACGGGCGTGCTGTTCGCACAGACCAGCAAGACCGACCTGGTGCACGTGCCTTACAAGGGCAGCGCGCCGCTGATCACCGACCTGATCGGCGGCCAGGTGCCGATTGCCTTCGACAACCTGCCCGCCTCCCTGCCCCACATCCAGGCCGGCAAGCTGCGTGCCCTGGCGGTGGCCGGCGCCCAGCGCTCGCCCGCTCTGCCCGACGTGCCCACCCTGGCCGAAGCCGGCCTGCCCGAGGCGGTGGTCGAGCCCTGGTTCGGCGTCTACGGCCCCGCGGGCCTGCCCGCTGCCGTGGCGCAGCGCCTGAACAAGGCGCTGGCCGACGCCCTGGCCGACCCGGCCGTCAAGGACAAGCTGCTGGCCGCGGGCTTCACCCCGCGCAGCGCCAGCGTGGCGGAGTTCGATGCCCTGACCAAGCGCGAGTACGAGCGCCTGGGCAAGGTCGCCCACAGCGCGCAGATGAGCGCAGACTGATCCTTTTCCTTTTTCTTCCATCCCGACTGACCATGAGCACCACCCTCGACGCCACCCACGGCACCCAACTGCGCAGCTGGGTCGCATCCGCCAATGTGGCAGGCTGCGACTTCCCCATCCAGAACCTGCCCTTCGGGCGCTTCCGCACGGCGGGCAGCCGCGAGGCCCTGCGCATCGGCGTGGCCATCGGCGACCAGATCCTGGACCTGCAGGCCGCCGGCCTGGTGGCCCACAACGACATGAACGCGCTGATGGCCGCCACGCCCGCCGA
Organism: Acidovorax sp.; assembly: GCF_046339755.1. Lineage (GTDB taxonomy): Bacteria > Pseudomonadota > Gammaproteobacteria > Burkholderiales > Burkholderiaceae_C > Acidovorax. The sequence goes on from NZ_JBKDTZ010000407.1 coordinate 1,272, forward strand.
GCGCCAGGCCCTGCGCCAGCAGCTGTCCGAAGGCCTGCGCGAAGGCAATAGCAGCCAGCAGGCCGCCTGGACGCAGGCCCTGGTGCCCCAATCCAGAGTGGAGATGGCCGTGCCCTGCCAGATCGGCGACTACACGGACTTCTACACCAGCGTGCACCACGCCACCACCGTGGGCAAGCAGTTCCGCCCGGACAACCCGCTGCTGCCCAACTACAAGTGGGTGCCCATCGGCTACCACGGGCGCGCCTCGTCCATCGGCATCAGCGGCCAGCGCATCAAGCGCCCGCAGGGCCAGACCAAGGCGCCCGATGCCGCCGTGCCCACGCTCGGCCCCTGCAAGCGCCTGGACTACGAGCTGGAGCTGGGCTGGTTCATCGGACAGGGCAATGCCCAGGGCGTACCCATCGCCATCGGTCAGGCCGAGCAGCACCTGTTCGGCGTGGCACTGTTCAACGACTGGAGCGCACGCGACATCCAGGGCTGGGAATACCAGCCGCTGGGGCCCTTCCTGTCGAAGAACTTCGCCAGCACCCTCTCGCCCTGGGTCGTGACCATGGAAGCGCTGGCGCCCTTCCGGGCCGCCTTCGAGCGCGATGCCGCCGACCCGCAGCCCCTGCCCTACCTGGACTCGGCGGACAACCGCAGCCAGGGCGCCTTCGACATCACCCTGGAAGTGCTGCTGCAGACGGCCCGCATGCGCGAGGCCGGCGAGGCCCCCGTGCGCCTGTCGGCCACCAACAGCCGCCGCGCCGCCTACTGGACGCCCGCGCAGCTCGTGACCCACCACACGGTGAACGGCTGCAACCTGCAGCCGGGCGACCTGATGGGATCGGGCACGCTGTCGGGCCCCGAGGTGACCGAGGCGGGCTCCCTGCTGGAGCTGGCCGGCGGCGGCAAGCAGCCCATCACGCTGCCCAATGGCGAGCAGCGCAGCTTCCTGGAAGACGGCGACACGCTGATCCTCAAGGGCTGGTGCGAGCGCGAAGGCGCGGTGCGGATCGGGCTGGGCGAGGTGAGCGGGACCATCGTCGCCTGATGGTCCACAGGCAGCCCCATGAAGGGGCTGCCTTTTACAGATTCGGCGCCAGCAGCCGCGCCAGCGCGGCCTCGTCCATACCCCGGCGCTGGGCCATGTCGTGCAGCTGGTCCTCGCCGATCTTGCCGACGTTGAAGTACACGCTCTCGGGGTGGCCCAGGTAGAAGCCGCTCACGCTGGCGGCCGGCATCATGGCCAGGCTTTCGGTGAGGGTCATGCCGACCTCCTCGCACTGCAGCACGCGGAACAGCTCCGTCTTGGCGCTGTGGTCGGGGCAGGCGGGGTAGCCGGGCGCGGGGCGGATGCCGGCGTACTTCTCGGCGATCATCTCGTCGTTGCTCAGTTGCTCGCCCGCAGCGTAGCCCCACAGGTCGGTGCGCACGCGCTGGTGCAGGCACTCGGCAAAGGCCTCGGCCAGGCGGTCTGCCAGGCTCTTGAACATGATGGCCGAATAATCGTCCAGGGCGTCGATGAAGGCCTTTTCCTTCTTCTCGATCCCGAGGCCCGCCGTCACGGCGAACAGGCCGGCGTAGTCGGCAATGCCGCTGTCCTTGGGTGCGACGAAGTCGGCCAGGCAGCGGCTGGGGCGGGTCACGCCGTCGATGACCTGCTTTTCGGCCTGCTGGCGCATGCCGTACCAGGTCATGGCGACCTCGGTGCGGGTTTCGTCGGTGTAGAACTCGATGTCGTCGCCGCCGTTCACGCTGTTGGCCGGGTACAGGGCCATCACGCCGCTGGCCGTGAGCCAGCGGCCTTCGATGATCTTCTTCAGCATGGCCTGCGCATCGGCGAACACGCGCGTGGCCTCCACGCCCACCACCTCGTCGCTCAGGATGGCAGGGTACGGGCCGGCCAGGTCCCAGGTCTGGAAGAACGGGCCCCAGTCGATGTAGCGGGCCAGCTCGGCCAGGTCGAAGTTCTTGAACACGCGGCGGCCCAGGGCGCGCGGCACGGTGGGCTTGAAGGTCGTCCAGTCCACCGGCGTCCTGTTGGCGCGCGCCTTGGCCAGGGGCCATAGCGGGGTCTGCTTCTTGTTGGCGTGCTGGGTGCGCACCTTGTCGTAGTCGGCGTTGAGCTCCTGCACATAGTTGTCCACGCCCTCGCCGAGCAGGCTCTGGGCCACGCTCACGCTGCGCGAGGCATCGGGCACGTAGACGACAGGGCCTTCGTAGTGCGGCGCGATCTTCACGGCGGTGTGCACGCGGCTGGTGGTGGCACCGCCGATGAGCAGCGGGATCTTCTTGATGCGGAAGTGGTCGTCCTTCTGCATCTCGCCGGCCACGTACTGCATTTCTTCGAGGCTGGGCGTGATCAGGCCCGACAGGCCCACGATGTCGGCCCCCTCGACCTTGGCGCGCGCCAGGATCTCGTGGCAGGGCACCATCACGCCCATGTTCACGACTTCGAAGTTGTTGCACTGGAGCACGACGGTGACGATGTTCTTGCCGATGTCGTGCACGTCGCCCTTGACGGTGGCGATGATGATCTTGCCCTTGCTGCGCACGTCGCGGCCGGCCAGTTCGTCCTGGCGCTTTTCTTCCTCGATGTAGGGAATCAGGTGGGCCACGGCGGACTTCATCACGCGCGCACTCTTGACCACCTGGGGCAGGAACATCTTGCCGGCGCCGAACAGGTCGCCCACCACGTTCATGCCGTCCATCAGCGGGCCTTCGATCACGTGCAGCGGGCGCCCGCCCTTGGCCAGGATGGCGCGGTAGGCTTCCTCGGTGTCGTCGACGATGAAGTCGGTGATGCCGTGCACCAGCGCGTGCGACAGGCGCTCGCCCACGGTGCGCGGGGCCTCGGGCGTGCCGCGCCATTCGAGCTTCTTGCTCTCGTCCTTGGCGCCGCTCTTGGCGGTCTCGGCCACCTCGACCAGGCGCTCGCCGGCATCGGGGCGGCGGTTCAGGACCACGTCCTCGACACGTTCGCGCAGCGTGGGCTCCAGGTCGTCGTAGACGCCGACCATGCCGGCGTTGACGATGCCCATGTCCATGCCTGCCTGGATGGCGTGGTACAGGAATACGGTGTGGATGGCCTCGCGCACCGGGTCGTTGCCGCGGAAGCTGAAGCTCACATTGGACACGCCGCCCGAGACCTTGGCGCCGGGCAGGTTCTGCTTGATCCAGCGCACGGCCTCGATGAAGTCGACGGCGTAGTTGTTGTGCTCCTCGATGCCGGTGGCCACCGCGAAGATGTTGGGGTCGAAGATGATGTCCTCGGGCGGAAAGCCCACCTCGTCGACCAGCACGCGGTAGGCGCGCTCGCAGATCTCGATCTTGCGCGCAAAGGTGTCGGCCTGGCCCTTCTCGTCGAAGGCCATGACCACGGCGGCCGCGCCATAGCGCTTGACCAGGCGCGCCTCGTGCTTGAATTTGTCCACCCCCTCCTTCATGGAGATGGAGTTGACGATGCCCTTGCCCTGGATGCAGCGCAGCCCGGCCTCGATCACTTCCCACTTGGAGCTGTCGACCATGATGGGCACGCGCGCGATGTCGGGCTCGGAGGCGATGAGCTGCAAAAAGCGCACCATCGCAGCCTTGCTGTCCAGCATGGCCTCATCCATGTTGATGTCGATGACCTGGGCACCGTTCTCCACCTGCTGGCGGGCCACGGCCAGGGCCTCCTCGTACTGCCCGTTGAGGATCATGCGGGCAAAGGCCTTGGAGCCGGTGACGTTGGTGCGCTCGCCGATGTTGACGAACAGCGTGCCCTCGCCAATGGAGACGGGCTCCAGGCCGGAAAGCTTCAGTGGAGGAATCGATGAAAGGGCGGACATCAGGCTCACCTGCAAGGGGGGTCGAACACAGGTGAGCGTCGTTGCGGGGTGGTCGGCCCCGAGCCTGACGGGCACGCCTGGCCATCTGGGACCTGGGCGGCACGCTGCAACGCTCCTCGGGGGGAGGCTGATTTTACCGAACTGGCAGGAATTGAAGGAACGTGCCCCCGACAATGCCCTGCACATAGCTGATCGCTGCGCGGCGGTACTTCTCGGTCACCACCACGGCCACCAGGTCCAGGCGGGCGATGAGCTTGCCGAATTCGCGCTCGAAGCTCAGGTTGCGCCCATCGGGCCCGATCTCGTCGGCCAGCAACAGCGGCTGGCCGGCGGCATTGCGGCGCTGCGCCAGCAGCCACACGGCCGATTCCACATTGCGCGCAGCGTTGTACAGGTGCTGGGCATCGAGCGAATCGAGCAGGAAGAACTCGGTCTTGCCGCCATGGGCCGTGACCAGCATGTCTGCCGTGGCCACAGTGAAGGCGGCCACCCGGTCGCCCGTGAACTCGGGCGCCAGGGCAAAGGCCAGGGCCGCGACGTCGCGCCGCCCTTGCAGCGGCGCCCAGGGCTGGCGCTGCTCGATGGCGGCACGCGCCCGCTCCATGGCCTGCTCGCGGCTGGCCGCACCACCCTTGCGCCACTCGGCCGGGTTGCGGCGGTAGAGCTTGTCCATCAGCAGGGTCAGACTGGCCAGGTTGTCGCGCATGGCCAGTGTGGCCATGCGGTTCGCGTCGGACTGGGCCAGTTCGCCCGTGGTGGTGGATGCGCCCTTTACCTCGCCGCGCGGGGTGGGCGCAGGGGCGGCACAGCCAGACAGCAGGGCCACGGCGGTCAGGGCCATGCAGGCCAGGGGGAGGAAGGGAGGGAGAAGGGATGCAGGCGCCAGCATGTGGGCCGCATTATGGCCATGGCTGTCCCGGCCTACGCAAGCGCCAGCGAACGCGCAGCGACATCTCGCACGATGTCCTGCGTGATGTGCAGGAACCGGTCGACATCCGCGGGCGAGTGGCAGTGCAGCGGCGAGACCCGCACGGCGCCCTGCAGCCCGAACGATTCGAGCATGCGCCGCGAGTAGATGCTGGCCGCGCTGCGCTCGTACACCGTGACGCCGCGCAGGCCGTACTCGTGCACCGCCTGGGTGCAGTCGATCCCGGCAAGGCCGATGGCGATGATCAAATCGCGCCGAGTGAGGTCGCCATGGTCCAGGTAGACCTGCACGCCCTCCATGGCGCGCAGCCCGGGCGCCTCGGCACTGCCATCGAGCAGGCGCGCCAGCAGTGCGCGCTCGTGCAGCAGGATGCGCTCCATGCCTGCGGCAAAGCGCTCGCGGCGGCCTGCGGCATCGGGCGCATCAACACCCGGGGCGTCCCCCAGCCAGCACACGTAGTCCATGATTTCGGTCAGCACCGCGAACTGCCAGGGCGCGGCGCTGCCCAGGTCCCAGAAATCGGGCGCCTTGCCGGCCAGCTTGTGGTGGGGCAATGCGGCCGCGCGGTCCGACAGCCAGGCCAGGCCCGAACCGCGGCAGCCAAAGAACTTGTAGGGCGCGATGTTGATGCCATCCACCGGCGTGGCCTGCAGGTCGATGAGGCCGTGGGGCGCATGCTGAACGGCATCCACGATGATGTACAGGTCGGGTTTCACGGCGCGGGCGTGCTCCACGATCCGCGCCATGTCGAGCTTGGCGCCCGAGATGTTGGACGCGTAGATCACGTTGAGCAGGCAGGTGCCCCCATCCACCAGGCGCACGATGGCATCCACGTCGACACCGCCGGTGGCCGGGTTGCTCGGCGCCACGCGCAGCTCGCGCCCGGTCTGGCGCGCGTAGCGCTCCATGGCGTCGAAGGACGAGGGGTGCTCGAGCACCGTGGTGACCATGTTGGTGCCCGGCACGTTCTCGGCCACGGCGCGCACCATGTCGAACATGGCGCCCGATGCAGTCAGGGCCGCATAGACGCTGCCTCCCTGCGCGTTGAGCAATGTGCGCAGGTCGGCCGCGCCGGTGGCCTGCACGCACTGCAACTCGCGCGCCACCTCGTGGATGCGCTCGGTGTTGTCGGGCACGGCATCGACCTGGCCCATGCGCTCCATGGCGGCCTTCAGACGCAGCGAGCCGCCCGCATTGTCGAAATACAGGCGCTCGCGCCCACGGTGGTCATGCTCCACCTGCAGGAAGCGCTCGCGCACCGCGCGCATCAGGTCCTCAGGGAACAGCAGGCCTTCGGGATACCGGGTCAGAGAGGATGCAGCCATCACACCCCCTTGTTGTTGGGGTTGCGGTAGGCCTCGCGCACCGCATCGGTCATGGGGAAGTTGATGTTGATGTTGCTCGGCGGGATGGGCTGGGTGAACCAGCGCGCATACAGCCGCTCCATCTCGCCGGACTTCATGAGCTGCGTGACCGTCTGGTCCACCAGCGCCTGGAAGGCCGCATCGTTCTTGCGCAGCATGATGCCGTAGGGCTCCTGGCGCAGCACCACGTCCTTGAGGATCACGTAGTCGCCGGGGTTGGGTGACACGGCGATCAGCCCTGCGAGCTGCACGTCGTCGAGCACGTAGGCCACGGCCCGGTCGCTGGCCAGCAACAGGAAGGCGTCGGCGGTGTCCTTGCCCGAAATCTCCTGCACCTCCAGGTTTTCTGAGCGGCGGAAGCTGCGCAGCAACTGGATCGAGGTGCTGCCGGCCACGGTCGCCACGCTCTTGCCCGCCAGGTCCGCCAGCGAGGTGATGCCCGACTTCTTCTTGACCGCCACAGTGATGTTGGTGACGAAGTGGCTGGGCGCAAATGCGACCTGCTGCTGGCGCACCACCGAGTTGGTGGTGGTGGCGCAGTCCAGGTCCACGGTGCCGTTCTGTATCAGCGGAATGCGGTTCAGCGAATTGAGCAGGGTGTATTGCACGCGCAGCGCGGGCAGGCCGAGTTTGGCCTTGACGGCGTCGACGATCTTCAGGCAGATGTCGTTGGAAAAGCCGACGGGGTCGCCGCTGCCCGCAGGTTTGTACGAGAACGGGACGGAGCTGTCGCGGTTGCCGATGTGGATGGTGCCGCTCTCCTTGATCTTGCGCAGGGTGTCGATCTCCTGCGCCATGGTGGCCGAGGCGAGCAGGGTGGCGCCCAATGCGGCGAGGACAGACATCTTGAAAGCGTGCATGGCGGTGTTTCCAGTCAACGGAGACGGTCGGCGGGACCAAGGTCGCCACCGGAGATCACACAGTCAGTGCATTCGGTGACGGGCTGGAACGGATTCTGGAATTGACGTCACTTTTAAAAAAGCGATTTTTTGTGCTCGAATTGCATGAATAAAAGTGATTTGAAAGCCGCGCACTCCCATGATGACCTTCAAGCAGCTCGAGGCCCTGTACTGGATCGCCCAGTTGGGTGGCTTTGCCCAGGCGGCACACAAGCTGCACACCTCGCAGTCGGCCGTGTCCAAACGGGTGCATGAGCTGGAGCAGCTGTTCGACACCCCACTGTTCGACCGCAGCCAGCGCACGGCGCGGCTCACCGAAAAGGGCGAAGAGATGTTCGTACTGGCACGCCAGCTGCTGCGCCAGCGCGATGCGGCGGTGGAGCAGTTCAGCAAGCCGGGGGTGATCGAGCGGCGCCTGCGCATCGGCGTGACCGAGCTCACGGCCATGACCTGGCTGCCCCGGCTGGTGGCGCTGGTGCAGCAGCACTACCCCAAGGTGACGCTGGAGCCTGACGTGGACGGCAGCCTGCCGCTGCGCGACAAGCTGCTGGCCGACGACCTGGACCTGGTCATCGTGCCCGATGCGTTTGCCGATGCGCGCCTGCCCGCCAAGGCCGTGGGCCAGGTGGAGAGCGCCTGGATGTGCCAGCCCGGCCTGCTGCCCGCCGGCCCGGTGCGCCTGCACCAGCTGGCGCACCAGCGGCTGCTGGTGCAGGGCCAGTCGTCAGGCACCGGCCGGCGCTACGACGCATGGATGAAGGAACTGGGCGCCGAACCCTCGGACGCCATCGTGGTGAGCAACCTGATCGCGCTGATCGGCCTGACCATCTCGGGTCTGGGCGTGAGCTACCTGCCGCGCCACTGCCTGGACCCGCTCATCGGCGCCGGCATGCTGGCCGTGCTGGAGGTGGATCCGCCCCTGCCCCCGGTGCCCTACGTGGCGCTGTACAAAGGCGAGCACCGCAGTGCGCTGGTGTCGTCCATCACCATGCTCGCACAGTCCTGCTGCGACTTCACGCGCGCTTTCCAGGCGTTCCCGATGGGGAACGGCACAGAGCGACGCTGACCCAAGCCTATGCGTGCGGGATGCCCTCGATGGGGCATTCCGCCGTGCCCACGGTGCTGCGCGTGAGCGCCTCCACGGCCTGGCGCGTGCCCTCGGGGTCGGTTATCCAGCGCTGGTAGAAGCCGTAGGGGCAGGCGGCGGCGCCCTTGTCCCCTTCGCCGGAGTTGATCATGCCGGTGTAGCCGCGGTGCAGCAGCTTGAACAAATGGTTCTCGGACTGGCCGTTCCTGCGGAAATCCCGGATCAGGCTGGTGGACAGCGCCGCATACTGCACGCCGTACTCCTCCTCCCCGCATTCGCCCAGCGTGCGGCCGTCGAAGCCGATCAGCGCCGAATGGCCGAAGTAGCTGTACACGCCATCGAACCCGGCCGCATTGGCCACCGCCACGTAGGTGTTGTTGGCGAAGGCCATGGCCTTGCTGATGAGGATCTGCTGCTCCTTGGCCGGGTACATGTAGCCCTGGCAGCGCACGATGAGCTCGGCGCCCTTCATCGCGCAATCGCGCCAGATCTCGGGGTAGTTGCCATCGTCGCAGATGATGAGGCTGATCTTGAGGCCTTTGGGCCCGTCGCTCACATAGGTCTGGTCACCGGGGTACCAGCCCTCGATGGGCGTCCAGGGCATGATCTTGCGGTACTTCTGCACGATCTCGCCCTGATCGTTCATCAGGATGAGCGTGTTGTAGGGCATCTTGTGCGGATGCTCTTCATGCCGTTCACCCGTGAGCGAGAACACACCCCAGACCTTGGCCTTGCGGCAGGCTCCCGCGAAGATCTCTGTCTCGGGGCCAGGAATGGTGGTGGCGGTATCCATCATCTCCTGCCGGTCGTACATGATGCCGTGGGTGCTGTACTCGGGAAAGATCACCAGGTCCATGCCCGGCAGGCCGGCCTTCATGCCCACCAGCATGTCGGCGATCTTGCGCGCGTTGTCCAGCACGTCGGCCTGGGTGTGCAGGCGCGGCATCTTGTAGTTGACGACCGCGACGCCCACGGTGTCCTTGCTGCTTGAAATATCGCCGTGGATCATGGCGTCTCTCCTTGAATCGTTGAACCCGTCAGTGGCTGATCATCCAGGGCCGTTTGGAGGGGAAGGTTTTCGCGCCATTGGGCGCGGTGACCGTCCCGCCGCGCTTGGTAGTGCCCCCACCGCTGCAGCAGCCACACCCCGATGGATGGCGCAGCCGGCCGTAGCTGCCGGCATCGCCGTCGCGCGAGGATGAGCGCGGAGCGTGCTGCGCGCGCTCGTTGGTGTCGTGCGCGCGGCGCTGCTCGGGGCTCACGCAGGCCAGGTGGGGTGCGTGGGCGAACACGCGTGCCGCTGCGGCCCCGCACTCGGGGCAGGCGCAGGGCTCGTTGCGCAAGGCCACGCTGCGCAGCGCATCGAAGTTGCCGCAGTCGGGGCAGGCGTAGTCGTAGGTGGGCATGGGGGGCTGCCGTGCTACTTGTCCTGCGAGATCGGCATGTCCACGCTGCCGTCGAGCACCTTCACCGGGCCGGCCGCCGTGGGGTTGATGTCGAAGTCGAAGATCTCGGTGGGCAGCCACAGCGTGGCGCAGGCGTTGGGCACGTAGACCACGCCGCTGATGTGGCCCTGCACCGGGGCCGTGCCCAGGATGGAATAGGCCTGCGCGCCGCTGTAGCCGAACTTTTTCAGGTACTCGATGGCGTTCAGGCAGGCCTGGCGGTAGGCCACCGTGACATCGAGGTAGTGCTGCTGGCCCGATTCGTCGACCGAGATGCCCTCGTAGATCAGGTAGTCCTTGTAGTTGGGCGTGATCGGGCTGGGCTTGAAGATCGGGTTCTTGATGCCGTACTTGGCCATGCCGCCCTTGATCAGGCTGACCTTCATGTGCACCCAGCCAGCCATCTCGATGGCGCCGCAAAAGGTGATTTCGCCGTCGCCCTGGCTGAAGTGCAGGTCGCCCACCGACAGGCCCGCGCCTTCCACGTACACCGGAAAGTACACCTTGGAGCCGCGCGACAGGTCCTTGATGTCGCAGTTGCCGCCATGCTCGCGCGGCGGCACCGTGCGCGCGCCTTCGGCCGCCGCCTTGGCTTTGGCCTCGCCCTGCAAGGTGCCCATGTGGGCCGTGGTGGCGTTGGGCGGGTTGGCCAGGCCGGGGATGCGGTGCGGGTCGGTGGCAAGCAGCTCGGCCTCGCGGGCGTTCCAGGCGTCCAGCATCTTCTGGTCGGGCAGGCAGCCGATCAGTCCGGGGTGGATCAACCCTGCAAAGTTCACGCCCGGGATGTGGCGGCTGCTGGTGAACATGCCGTGGAAGTCCCAGATGGATTTTTGCGCCAGCGGGTAGTGCTCGGTCAGGAAGCCGCCGCCGTTCTTCTTGGAGAAGAAGCCGTTGAAGCCCCACAGGCTGTCGTCGCGCGCGCCTATGTCGAGAAGGTCCACCACCAGCA
>NZ_JBKDTZ010000408.1:0-5784 GCF_046339755.1 Acidovorax sp.
CTCAAAAGTGGGAGGCCACCATACCCGTTTACAAAGCGAACAGGAAAGTCAATGAAATCAACGGTCTACCCAGACCACCCCCGCGCCAGTGCTAGCTTTGCGTACCGTCACTTATTGCACTGAAAACGAGGAGACCCCAACCCAAGCTCGCATGCACAGCTTCAGGCATGTACTTCGAGCAATGGCGGCACCGTCCTGCCTATCGCGCGCATTGCTTCACCGCCAGTGTTGCAAATGCGCTGTGCGGGATTGCACCCCAGGTCAACATGGGGTCTATCCTCAATCACCCGAGCTATGAGGCGCTGGCGGGCTTCCGCCAGCTCGCCGCGTTCCGTCCAAAAGCGTCAAGTCTCCTGCGTTTGCAGGTGGCACGCCACATTAAGCAACTCCGTCGAGAGAAGACGCTTGCGGGCGGCACCGTCGCTGCTGTCGCGGTGACTGGGTAGGGGGCTCAAGATGCAGATCAGAACTGATTCTGTGTTTGGGAACGCACCTGCACCCATTGGCGCGGCCTGGCATCGCCTGACCATCGCTGAGAACGCACTGGCTGAGAAGCTGGCAGTCTTGCCCGCGGATACGGTCTTGCTCAAAGGTCTTGACGCCTGGTACTTGCGTGTCACCGATGACCAGCTCGTGCTTGTCCACGCCAACGTTGCTGACGGGGAACTGCACGATCCGCTCACCAGGTTTGACCACGGCCTCGAATGGGTCGACTTCGAAGAGGTGGATTTGCTCCTTGCAGAGCGGGTTCTTCTCAGAGCGATCGACCATTTCGAATCCTGTCGACTGGCGCCCCTTGGCACGCTGGTCGTCCACGACGACTGAATCACCAACCCCTGACGGGCACTCGTGCCCTTACGGGGTAGGTGCCCGTCGCATTTGACGGAGAAAACCATGGACAACATTGATGCTTGCGCAGAGCATTTGGATTCGGTGCCAGTCACCTATGCCAAACGCCCAACGCCGAGGGTGGTTCTGCTACCAGCACAAATTTGGGAGGACTTCGCTGACAGCTACGCTGGCCAGCACATGTGCGAGGCGAAGGAAGGGAACCCAGCAAGTGTGCCGGCCAAGGTATACGGCGGCTTCCTTCACGTAGTCACTGCAAACAACTACGGTGGCTTTGACGGCGAGTACAGGTCTGAGGCCTGGCAACTGTTGCCGAGGGATCTGTTCGATGGACCGACCCACGATTTCACGGACTACAACCTTTTCGACGAGGGCGTTCGTGCACGTGGCGACCACACTGGACTGGTCTTGAAGGTGGGTGGATCGGAGGTGGTTTGCGCCAAGCCGGTGCACTTCCTGCGTGGAGTTCCTACGACAGTTCCTATCGGCCTGGAAGCCGCGCAGCAGTATGTCGCTGAGTCCAACTCTTGGGGTTGGCGCGCTCACGTGGGCGCTTCGAATCCAAGTTGGTGGTCTCTCGAAGGCCATCCAGTGGAGGTATACGGTGATGGCGCGCCTGACCGGCGCGCAGCGCTTCTGTACCTGCACAACGGCAAGATTCATGAATATGGGGTTCACCCTGACGTGGAGCTTGCCGGATTGGAGTCCTTGCGCGGCGCCGCTCAGCGCTCGCTTGATCTGGAGTGCGCCGAAGACACGGGCCTCCTGCAGGCGGCGCTGTTCTGAGGGCATCGAACGGAGCTACTCCCCAACCACCCTGACGGGCACCTGCCCGTTGGGACGGTGTCTGTCTCTTCCCATTGGAGATAGATCATGTGCGACTTTGAACGGACCTGGCCGTGTGAAGGCCTGCCTATGGGCCAGGTAAATGCCCATCTGGGCGATGAGTTGATGGTGAGGGTAGGGGTGCCGCACAAAAGTGGCTCCCTAGCGTTTCATGCGTTCAATCAAGAGTACCCTGCAATGGTAAGTGCCTCCGCGTTCTGGAACTCTGCGAAAGGACAGTTCACCGTGCCGGAGGCTTCGGATCTCTACGAATGCGACTGGGCACTTGACTCGGCAGGCTTCACCGCCGTGAAGAACTGGCAGTCCAAGGGCACGCAGCGCGGCATGGCGGGAATTTTCCCGTGGACGGCTGCGCAGTATGTCGAAGCGGCTTCCATGTTGAATCCCGCCTGGTGGTCCCAGCCTGATCTGTGCGTAGAAGAGGAGGTTCTGAGAAACCCTCAGGATCTCGCGTTTCGTCTGAACGCCACAGCTACGTTGCTTGAATCTAGCCTGCGGCTAGTCTACGAGTGGCAGAACGAACTCGCGCGCACGTGCAACTCGACCGTCGTCGCGAACTTGGTTCGGCCCCCTGTTCCGATCATTCAAGGCTGGGAGAAGCAGGACTATCGCTACTCCCTGGACCTCATGATGCAGGTGTGGGAGCGATGGATGCCCTGGTTGAGTGCGCCAAAGCTGATCGGCCTTGGCTCGGTCTGCCGGCGCACGACAAGCCACCCGAGGCATGGGCTCTACTCGATCCTTTCGTGCCTCGACGGGAATCTTCCCGCCGGCGCAAAGCTCCATCTGTTTGGTGTCAAAGGGACCAGTCTCGACGAGGTGAAGAAGTTGCCCTGGGTGGCTTCCACTGACTCGATGGCATGGGACGCCTCGGCGCGGATTGCGGCTCACAAAGAGAAACGATCCAACACGATGGTGCACCGAAAGTCGGAAATGACCAGGTGGATGGCCTCCGCTGCAAAGCGTGCCGCTACACAAGTCGGTGGTCAGCGCGAACTTTCCTTGTTCGCCTGATCAATGTTGTGGACCCCACGCGCTTGTGTGGGTGTTAATTGTTCAACCTGCGGGGCATGCACCAGTCCCCTGCGGGGCTGGTTGTGCCCCTTTTCAATTTTGGAGAGAAGCATGCCAGTCAAACCTACCCGCGAACCGGGCCCCGCTGAGAAGGCCGCCGACGTGCTCTATGCGCGCACGGTAGCGAACCAGCTGGAGCGGCACCTGGAGAGGGCCAATACCTCGATCCACTGGGCGCAAGCAGCCGGTTCCGAGACTTCCTATGGGCCACCGAAGGTCGTTTGGCCACGGTCCCCACGATTGGGCTACTCGTTCGACGAAGGCAACAATGAAGGCGTCATCATGACGGTGTCTGACCTCAGATCGGGGCTCGATTCATGGACGCCTCTGCTGAAGCTCAAGTTCCTGGGCGGAATGCGCTCTGTCATGGCCGAGGGCGGCATTGTGGCCGAGTACCTGCGAGGAATGGACACGCAGGAGTTGCTCGCTCTTCAGAAGCAATGGGATCGAGCTCGGGCAGCATGCTAGTCATGCCCCACGAGGTCGCCCGCCGCTGAAAGTGCGATGTAAGAAGAGAAGGCATCCCCATTCGTGGGGGTGGCTTTCCAGAGCGCTCTTCCCGGAGTGCGGTCTGGAAAGTCAGTTTGATGCGACAGGGTAAACCTGCGTTCATGCTCCTAGCTGAGGAGACCAAACAACCAGCAAGCGTTGCTTCGTGAGAAGCCATCATCAACCCGGATGGGCCTTGTCGCCCTTCCGGGGCCAGGCCTGTCCGATTTCAGTTCGAAGAGGACAACCATGACGATCAGATCCAGCCTTCCAAGTGTCGACGGGGTGCAATCTGTTGAAGGGGAGAGCGGCCATCCGCCTCTCAATAACCTCAAGGTCAGTGTGCTGCGCTATCCAACCGGGAGTGTGATCAATATCAAGTGTGACACCCGGGATATGTCGGTTCGATTGCAAGCCGGGATGTCGGCTTCCGAGTCCCTGCTCGCTAGTGCTCGCGAGGACCGCCGCAAGGCGCAGCTCCTCATTAGCCTGGCGGAGACCATGGAGGCGGCTGCAGCGATCAGTTGATCCGCACTTTTTCAAGGGCGCAATGCGCCGAAGTAGTTAACCCCGGATGGGCCTTCTTGCCCCCGGGGGGGCAGGTCCATCTGAATTTTTGGAGATGAAGATGGCGATTTGTACTGCATTCCAGGTGACAGAAGAGGACATCGAGGCCGTTCTTCGCGAGAACGCATTGGCGGTTGCCAACGCGGAAGGGAGAACCTTCGCGGAGATGGCCAGTGAGTTGATGGCAGGCATCGACCACTGCCTTGTCGAGGCTGCTGCACTATATGGTGACGGGCTCGATGAGCAGGTTGTGTATGCGTATGAGGAAATCACTCGGCAACTGCGCGCGATGGGAACCTTGGAGCCACTGCGGCACCAGTGCCCTATCGGTGCTCTCACACCTCGCCAGATCGAAGAATCGCTGAAGAAGCGGTGCCCTGTCCCTAGCCAGGTGCAGCTGCTTTACGCGACGCGCGACAGCTTCGTTGACCAGCTGGCCTTGCGCGGGCTGGCCACCGCAAGTGATCTCGCAGATCTTGATCGGCTCGGCCGGTTCAAGTTGGCAAGCAACCACTGGCGAATCTGTGACCCAGAGGCTCGAAGGGCTCTTCGTGAGGATGCGCACCACCAGGTGCGTTCGTGCGCAGGGCTCAACCCGCTCGATGCTCCTTTCGAGGGGCTCGATGCGAGATAGGGCCAGATTCCGCGGGGGCGCGAGCAAGCCAGCCTAACGGCTGGAACAGCCCTTAGTGCACCTTCGGGTCTGAGTTTCAAAACCCCCGATGGGCGTATGCGTCCATGGGCGGCGCCTGTCATTTCAATCAAGAAGTAGAGGAATGAGTCACCTCCCGCTATCAAGGCGGAGGGGCTCTTCCAGATAAATTGGGATTCAACCTATGAAAAGATACGCGATTGGCAACTGGAAGCTCCTTGCCGCGATTGGCGCACCAGGGATCGAATGCAGAGTTGTCTTCGAGATGGAGTCGCACGCTTTGCTTTGTGCACAAGAGTTGGTCGACCAAAAATTCGCGCTACTCTCGGGTGAACGTCTGAAGCATGTAGCGGAAAGTGTTGAAGGTGCTTTTAGCCGAGACGATAGGCCAGAGGTGTGGGGCTTCGTTGAGCGCGGGCATCTACCGTACTGGGCATGGAAGTCGCTAAATGACGCCCCGTCACAGGCTCGCCATCTGGGTGATCGCCCGTTTGTCGAGCCAGTGGTCGACATCTTTGCGCCGTTTGTTGCTGTGCTCACAGAGCCTGGCGACGGCACGCCGCCAAAGATTGGTCTGATCGTCGGCGATGTGCAGGTCGCAGATCCCGCCCTCAGCGAGTGTGGACGCTTTGTCGTCGATCCGCTGGAGGCATATGGACTGAGCTCGCGCCAAGTGGGTGCGCTCAAGCGATTGAACAGCATGCTCAGCGAAGCGGTGCATGACGCCCTCAACGCTGGTTGTTTGCGAATTCAGCAACAACTAGGCGTCGCTGCGGGGGATCTAGCTGGATTGCACTTCGCAACTGGCGCGGCCCTGGAAGTGGCGACCCGCCTTTTGGGGGAGTACCTGGTCGAGGAGATCAACGCCGGCGCTGGGCTCGGCGACCTTGGGGCCGACGAGACCACTGTAGCCTGAATCGCAAGCCCTCTCGGCACGGTCACACGTGCGCCGTGATCTGAGGGCTGATGACTCGTGACTGTGCCATGGCCTAGCCGCTGGGGCAGGCCATGGGATGAAATTGGCGCGCCTCCTGCGAGCCAAGATGCGGACCGCAGAACCGTGCTCGGTCCTATAGCGAAGGCATCCCCATTTTTGGGGATGGCTTTCAAAAACGCATTGCCCGCAGTGCGGTTTGGAAAGTCGGTCGAGTGCGCCTGGTACCCCTGCGTTCATGCCTGTGAACTTGCCATCAAGTTGCCAGATTCCAGCAAGCATGTGCTCCATCTCGGAGTGCTCGCTGGCAACCTTGCGGTTGCTCTGGTTAGGCATTGCGTGTGCGCCGCATGCTTCCACATGTCAAAATTTT
>NZ_JBKDTZ010000409.1:0-4177 GCF_046339755.1 Acidovorax sp.
GTCCATTACCGTTCAACCCTTGTCATCAGATGCTGCAAGTGTAGAAAAACGGCCCCATAAGATGAATGGCTGAAGAAAGGCGAATTCAGAAATAATCCTAACAATCGAAGGCTTGAATTGAGTTTGGAGAAGTTTTCCATGGACCTGGTCGATCAATCCATTCTTACCGTATTGCACGCGGATGCCCGCACCTCGCTCAAGCAACTGGCAGAGCGGGTGGGCCTGTCGGCGCCCAGCGTGTCCGAGCGCCTGCGCCGGCTGGAGGAGCGCGGCGTGATCCGCGCCTTCACGCTCGACATCGAGCCGCGCGCCCTGGGCTACCAGCTGCAGGCCATCGTGCGCATCAAGCCGCTGCCGGGGCAACTGGCGGCCGTGGAGCAACTGGTACGCGACACGCCCGAGTTCTGCGAGTGCGACAAGGTGACGGGCGACGACTGTTTCATCGCCCGGGTTTACGTGCGCTCCATCGAGCAGCTTGACAGCGTGCTCGACCGCATTGCCGACAAGGCCGAGACCAGCACGGCCGTGGTGAAGGCGCAGACGATACGGCGCCGCCCGCCGCCCTTCCTGCCGGGATAGATTGGATCAGCGGCCCAGTACTTTCGCAAACAGCTCGTTGCGAAAGTGGATGCCCATGCGCGCGAAGGCGCGGTTGCGGTAGGTCTTGACCGTGGGCACCCCCAGGCCCAGGTCGGCCGCGATGCCCTCGTGCGTCATGCCCTGCAGCACGCGGGCGCAGACATCGAGTTCGCGGTCCGTCAGGTCGGGCTGCAGGCGCAGCAGCCGCTCGCGCAGGGCAGGCACCCCCTGGGGCAGCGCGGCGATGGCGGGCAGCACTTCGTCCATGCCGGCATGCTCCTGCACCACGGGCAGGGATGGCGGGCGCGCCAGCGCGATGTGCTTGCGTGCCAGTGCGAGCAGCACCGGCGCCATGCCTTCGAAGTCGCTGATCTGGCCATCGCGGAACGGTGCCTGGTGCTGGTGGCGGTAGAAGTTGACGGCGAAGACCGAGCCGTCGCTCTCGTAGTCGACCACCGAGACGCGCTCGGCCACACCGTGCGCCTCGTAGACGCGGGCGCGGTGCTCGCCCTCGACCTCGCTGGCCGCCACGTGGCACAGGCGGGTCAGCGGTTCGGCAGGCACGTCCTCGAAGGCGCGGCCCCAGGTGCGGTCCTGGCGGTAGGGGCCTGACAGGTAGGCCCACCAGCAGTCCTGCGTGGTGTCGGGCACGCCCCGGCTGGCGGACATGAACAGGGTGGGCTTGCAGCGCTGGCCCGTACGGTACACCGACCACGAGGCCGCGGGCAGCACCGGTGCCAGATCCTCCAGCAAACCGCCGGCAAAGCCGGGCTCGCCCAGGCGCTGCACCATGCCCGCCACGGCACGGCTACCTTGGCCTTGCACTGCGGGAAGAGAGGAGGGGAGCCATTGCCTCATGGGCTTGGGGTGGGGGTGTGGGAGATCCGTGTCATCGCGCTGTCATCCTCAGGGATGACAGGCCCCGCACACAACCGGATTTACGCTAGGTTCATAACCAATTTTGCCGTGAATCAGCGCCATGTCCGACCCCTCATCCCTGCCCGAACCCCGCCTGAAATTCTTTGCCGACCTGCGCGTGCAGGTGGGCGTGCCGCAGGAGGTGGGGCAGACCGCCCACGGCCTGCGGCGCCTGATTCCCATCACCGGCGGCACCGCCACGGGCGAGGGCTGGACGGCCCGGGTGCTGCCCGGCGGCGCCGACTTCCAGCTCATCGTGAACGGCCGGCTCTCCGAGCTCGATGCGCGCTATGTGCTCGAGACCGATGGCGGGGACTTCATCTATGTGCAGAACCGCGCCGTGCGCTCGGGCCCGCCGGAGCTGATCGCGCGCCTGGTGCGCGGCGAGCCCGTGGACCCGGGGCAGATCTATTTCCGCTGCAGCCCGAGCTTCGAGACCGCCTCGCCCGCACTGGCCTGGATCGCCGAGCGCATGTTCGTGGGCTCGGGGGCGCGCTACCCCGACGCCGTGGCCATGCGCTTCTTCGAACTGGCCTGAGTATTTCCCGACCTTCCTCACAAAAAACCAATGGAGACCATCACCATGAAGCCTTCTTTCACCCCTGCACGCCGCGCACTGCTGGCCGCCGTTGCGGTGGCCGGCCTGGCCGCCCCCTGGGCGACCGCCCAGGCCCAGAACGCCGCTGCCGGCTACCCGAACAAGCCCGTGCGCATCATCGTGGGCTTCCCGGCCGGCACGGGGCCGGACATCGTGGCGCGGCTGCTGGCGCAAAAGCTCTCCGAGGCCTGGGGCAACCAGGGCGTGATCGTGGACAACAAGCCCGGCGCGGGAGGGCTGATCGCCGCCACCGAGGCGGCACGCGCCCAGCCCGACGGCTACACCCTGATGCTGGGCGAGACCGGCCAGCTGAGCATTGCGCCCAGCAGTTACACCAAGCTGCCGTATGCGCCGCAGAAGGATTTCGTGGCGGTGAGCCAGGTGGTCACTTCCGACTTCGTGCTGCTGGTCAACCCGCAGAAGGTGCCGGCACGCAACGTCAAGGACTTCGTCGACTGGACCAAGCAGCAGAAGGGCCTGTTCCTGGCCACCTTCGGCGCGGGCACGCCGGGGCACTTCGGCGCCTTCATGTTCGGTGATGCCGTGCAGCTCAAGCCCGAGCCGGTGCACTATAAGAACACCACCGACGCACTGGGCGGCCTGTTCAGCGGCGACGTGCAGGGCGTGTTCGCCAGCGTGGGCCTGGCTGCCCCCAACGTGAAGGCCGGCAAGCTGGCGGCCCTGGGCAGCACCGGTGCCACGCGCACCAATGCGCTGCCCGACGTGCCCACCATCAAGGAGCAGGGCTACGCCAACCTGGAGTTCTCGTCCTGGTTCGGCATCGTGGCGCCCGCCAAGACCCCGCCCGAGATCGTGGCCAAGCTCAGTGCCGACATCGTCAAGGCCGTCCAGTCGCCCGAGGGCAAGGCCAAGATGGAAGAGGCCGGCTTCCGCGTGACGGGCACCGGCTCGCAGGAGTTCACCAGGATCATCGCCGCCGACACGGTGACCTGGGGCAAGGCCGTGGCCGCCACGGGCTTCAAGGCGGACTAGACCCCACCGAGAACCACAAAACAGCCCAGGAGACAGACCATGCCATCCATCCTTGTTCGCGCACACGCCGTGCGCCGCGCGGCGCTGCCCGCCACGGTGCTGATGCCCTTCGCCCTGGCCGCCTGCGGCGGCAGCAACGACGGGCCCGTCTGGCCACCCGCCAAGGGCGCCTATGCGGCCGCCTGTACCGACCTGGTCGCCAGCGCCAAGCTGGCGGCCACCACATTGGCGACCAGCTATGTGCCGCCCGACACCAAGCGCCCAGGCGGTGCGGCCACGGGCGCCTTGCTGCCGGGCCACTGCGTGGTCACGGGCAGCATCAACCCGCGTGTCGGGGTGGATGGCACGAACTACGCCATCGGCTTCCAGCTGAGCCTGCCGGACAACTGGAACGGCCGCTTCCTGTTCATCGGCGGCGGCGGCAACGACGGCATCCTGCGCGATACCTCGCTCAGCTCCAGCATCTCGGGCGGCACGCCCTCGCCGCTGGGCCAGGGCTTTGCAGTCGTGTCCACCGACGCGGGGCACAGCGGTACCACGGCGAGCTTCGGCGCCGATCCGCAGGCGCGCATCGACCATGCCTACAACTCCTACGACAAGACGGCGGTGTCGGCCAAGTCGCTGATCGCCACGCACTACGGCCGCAAGCCCGATCGGTCGTACTTCTCGGGCTGCTCGGGCGGAGGCCGCCAGGGCATGGTGTTCTCGCAGCGCTTTCCGGACTACTTTGACGCCATCACGGCCGGCGCGCCGGCCATGCGGGTGTCCAGCGGCGCCACGGTGGCCGCGATGTGGAACACCATCGCCTTCAACGCCATCGCACCGCAGGATGCCGCGGGCAACCGCATCCTCTCGCAGGCCTTCAGCAATGCCGACCTGAACCTGGTGGCGAATGCAGTGAAGTCCTCGTGCGATGCGGCCGACGGCGTGGTGGATGGCATGGTCAGCAACACCAAGGCCTGCCAGTTCAACCGGGCCGTGCTGCAGTGCAGCGGTGCCAAGGGGGCGGACTGCCTGTCGGCAGCCCAGGTCGGCGCCCTCACCAAGGTGTTCACCGGGCCACGCAACTCGGCCGGGCAAGCGCTGTAT
>NZ_JBKDTZ010000410.1:0-24664 GCF_046339755.1 Acidovorax sp.
GCGCAAGAGCCTGGTGGCGGCCATCGAGGCCGTGCGCGGCGGCCAGAAGATGGACAGCCCCGAGGCCGAGGGCCAGCGCGGCGCCCTGGCCAAGTACTGCCTGGACCTGACCGAGCGCGCACGCATCGGCAAGCTCGACCCGGTGATCGGCCGCGACGACGAGATCCGCCGCGCCATCCAGGTGCTGCAGCGCCGCACCAAGAACAACCCCGTGCTCATCGGCGAGCCCGGCGTGGGCAAGACCGCCATCGTGGAAGGCCTGGCCCAGCGCATCGTGGCCGGCGAGGTGCCCGAATCGCTCAAGGGCAAGCGCGTGCTCAGCCTGGACATGGCGGCCCTGCTGGCCGGCGCCAAGTACCGCGGCGAGTTCGAGGAACGCCTGAAGGCTGTGCTCAACGAACTGGCCAAGGACGAGGGCCAGACCATCGTCTTCATCGACGAGCTGCACACCATGGTGGGCGCCGGCAAGGGCGAGGGCGCCATGGACGCGGGCAACATGCTCAAGCCGGCCCTGGCGCGCGGCGAGCTGCACTGCGTGGGTGCCACCACGCTGGACGAATACCGCAAGTACATCGAGAAGGACGCTGCGCTGGAGCGCCGCTTCCAGAAGATCCTCGTGGGCGAGCCCACGGTGGAGGCGACCATCGCCATCCTGCGCGGCCTGCAGGAAAAATACGAGGTGCACCACGGCGTGGACATCACCGACCCGGCCATCGTGGCCGCGGCGGAACTCTCGCACCGCTACATCACCGACCGCTTCCTGCCCGACAAGGCGATCGACCTGATCGACGAGGCCGCCTCCAAGATCAAGATCGAGATGGACTCCAAGCCCGAGGTGATGGACAAGCTCGACCGCCGGCTGATCCAGCTGCAGATTGAGCGCGAGGCCGTGCGCCGCGAGAAGGACGAGACCTCGGTCAAGCGCTTCGGCCTGATCGAGGAGGAGATCGTGCGCCTGCAAAAGGAGATCGCCGACTACGACGAGATCTGGCAGTCCGAGAAGGCCCAGGCCCAGGGCAGCGCGCATGTGCGCGAAGCCATCGACAAGCTCAAGTTCCAGATCGAGGAGTTCACCCGCAAGGGCGACTTCAACAAGGTGGCCGAGCTGCAGTACGGCAAGCTGCCCGAGCTCGAACGCCAGCTCAAGGAAGCCCAGGCCAAGGAAGCCGGCAAGGACGGCGTGGCCAGCGCGCCGCGCCTGTTGCGCACCCAGGTCGGCGCCGAGGAGATCGCCGAGGTGGTGAGCCGCGCCACAGGCATCCCCGTGGCCAAGATGATGCAGGGCGAGAAGGACAAGCTCCTGCAGATGGAGGCCAAACTGCATGAGCGCGTGGTGGGCCAGGAGGAGGCGATTGCGGCCGTGGCCAATGCCATCCGCCGTTCGCGTTCGGGCCTGTCCGATCCCAACCGCCCCACCGGCTCCTTCCTGTTCCTGGGCCCTACAGGCGTGGGCAAGACCGAGCTGTGCAAGGCGCTGGCGGGCTTTTTGTTCGACAGCGAGGACCACCTGATCCGCATCGACATGAGCGAGTTCATGGAAAAGCATTCCGTGGCCCGCCTGATCGGCGCGCCACCCGGCTATGTGGGCTACGAGGAGGGCGGCTACCTGACCGAGGCCGTGCGCCGCAAGCCCTACAGCGTGCTGCTGCTAGACGAGGTGGAGAAGGCCCACCCCGACGTGTTCAACGTGCTGCTGCAGGTGCTCGACGACGGCCGCCTGACCGATGGCCAGGGCCGCACCGTGGACTTCAAGAACACGGTGATCGTGATGACGAGCAATATCGGCTCGCACCTGATCCAGGCCATGGTGGGGCAGGACACGGACGACATTAAGGAAGCGGTCTGGGGGGAACTCAAGAACCATTTCCGACCCGAATTCCTGAACCGCATCGACGAGACGGTGGTGTTCCATGCGCTGGACGCGAAGAACATCGAGGCGATCGCGCGCATCCAGCTGCAGTTGCTGGAGGCACGCCTGGCCAAGATGGACCTGCAGCTGCAGATATCGGGCCCGGCGCTCGAAGAGCTGGCCAAGGTGGGCTTCGACCCGGTGTTCGGTGCCCGTCCGCTCAAGAGGGCCATCCAGCAGCGGATAGAAAATCCGCTGTCCCAGCTGCTGCTGGAAGGCCGGTTCCCGCCCAAGAGCGTGATCCCGGTGACGGTGGATCCGGTGCTCGACCCCGGGGTCTTCCAGTTTGGCGGGGCGACCGAGCCCGCTTGAGCTGGGAAAAAGGGCGGTCCATGGGGCCGCCCGTTGAAAGGAAAGGTGTCGTTTGAACGATCTTGTTTCGGGTTTGCTGCGCTTTCTGGTGCGTGCCCTTGTGCTGGCCATGGGGCTCGTGGTGTTCCTGAGCCTGCTGGCCGCAGCGCTGGTTCTGGGCCTGGTATGGGCCGCGCGCGCCACCTGGGCGCGGCTCACGGGCCGGCCCATGGCGCCCTGGGTGATGCGGGTTGACCCGCGCACCGGATTCAGCGCCGCCATGCGCTCCCGGGCCCAATGGGGGGCTGCGCGGCCGACCGAGGCTGCCGCCGAACCGGCAGCGCCATCGCGGCGCGGCGGGGTGTTGCCCGGGGCCGTGGAGGTGACCGACGTGGAGCCGCGCGAACTGCGTTGAGAAGGCCGGTCCGAGGCCCCGAAAGGGGCCGCCGGCAGCGCTCGGCATGCCCCTCTGGACGCGCTGGCATGGCCCGGTCGCAGGTGCAGGGGCCTCTATCATGCGTTCCATGACACCAGCCGACATACACGCCCTCTTTGAAACCCAGCGGCAGGCCAGCCGCACACAGGTCGAGGTGCCTCTGCTTGTGCGCCGCGAACGCCTGCTGCGCCTGCGCAAGCTGCTCGACGAAAACGGCGCCGTGCTGGCGGCGGCGGTACAGGCCGATTTCGGCATGCGCTCGCCGCGGCTCACCGAGGTGGCGGATTTCTTCGTGCTGCGCTCGCTGTTGTCGCACACCCTCTCGCACCTGGCGCGCTGGATGAAGCCGCAGAAGGTGCGCACACCGATCTACCTTCAGCCTGCCTCCGCGCACATTCAGCGCCAGCCGCTCGGGGTGGTGGGGGTGATCGCTCCGTGGAACTACCCCATCCAACTGGCCCTGGCGCCGGCCATCACGGCACTGGCGGCGGGCAACCGCGTGATGCTCAAGCCCAGCGAGCTCACGCCCCACACCTCGGCCCAACTGGCGCTGCTGGTGGCCCAGTTCTTTGCGCCCGATGAATTCTGCGTGGTACAGGGCGATGCCAACGTGGCGGCCCTGTTCGCCTCGCTCCCCTTCGACCACCTGGTGTTCACGGGTTCGACGCCGGTGGGGCGCAAAGTGGCGCTGGCCGCTGCGCAGAACCTCACGCCCACCACGCTGGAGCTGGGCGGCAAGTCGCCCTGCATCATCGACGGCGATTGCGACATGCAGGATGCCGCGCTCAAGATCGCGCATGGCAAGTTGCTCAATGCCGGCCAGACCTGCATTGCGCCCGACTACGTGCTGGTACCGCGCGGGCGCGAAACCGAGTTTGCCAACGCCTACCGGGCCGCCGTGGCGCGGCTGTTCCCGACCATCGAGGGCAACCCCGACTACGCCTCCATCATCACGCCGCGCCACCACGCGCGGCTGCGCACCATGCTGCAGCAGGCGCAGACGCAGGGGGCCGAGGTGCAGGCCATCGACCCCACGGCCGGCAAGCCGGTGGTGAACACGGTGGGCACGCTGGGCGATGGCGTGAGCCGTCAGATGGCGCCCACCCTGGTGTTCGGCGTCACGTCGGACATGCAGATCATGCAGGAGGAGATCTTCGGGCCCGTCTTGCCTGTGATCTCGTACGAGCGCCTGGACGATGCCGTGGCGCACATCAATGCCGGCCCGCGGCCGCTGGCGCTGTACTGGTTCGGCCAGAGCGAGGCCGTGCGCGACGACGTGCTGCGCCGCACCGTGAGCGGGGGCGTGACCGTCAACGACACCCTCATGCACATCACCCACGACAACCTGCCCTTTGGCGGCGTGGGTGACAGCGGCTGGGGGGCCTACCACGGGGAGCCGGGCTTTCTGCGCTTTTGCCACCAGAAGTCGGTGCTGGTGCAGTCGCGCTGGGCAATGGGATCGGTGTTCTACCCGCCCTATGGCGCGCGCTTCGACCAGGTCATGGGCTTTCTTCGCCGCTGGGTGCTGTAGCCGGTTGCGCAGGCCCTGGTATGGCCGGGGAGGCACCGCTGACCAGCTGAACGATGGCATCGCGCAGCTGTCCCGTGGACACGGGCTTGTGCAGCAGCAGGGCCGAGGTGGTCTGCGCGTCGCGCAGGCGCTGGGGTGAGGTGTCGCCGGTCATGATGATGGCCGGCACGGGCACGCCCAGATAGGCGCGCAGCGCCTGCAGCACCTGCTTGCCGGTTTCTTCGTGGCGCAGGCGGAAGTCGGTGATGATCAGGTCGGGCGTGCTGTCCTCGATGTGTTCCAGCGCATCGGCGCTGGATTCGGCCGTGGTGCAGCGGCAGCCCCAGCTTTGCAGCAGGGCCTGCATGCCCAGGCGCACGGATTCGTCGTCGTCGATGGCCAGCACATGCAGGCCGGTGAGGTCGTAGTGGCTGAAGGAGGGCGGTGCTTCGTCCTCCAGGGCGCCCTGCCACAGGTCGAGCCAGAGCCTGAACACCGAACCCCGGCCCGGGTGGGAGTTGATTTCCACTGCGGTCCCCATTTCGCGCACCAGGCGCTTGACGATGGC
Source organism: Acidovorax sp. (assembly GCF_046339755.1). Classification (GTDB taxonomy): domain Bacteria; phylum Pseudomonadota; class Gammaproteobacteria; order Burkholderiales; family Burkholderiaceae_C; genus Acidovorax. The sequence goes on from NZ_JBKDTZ010000410.1 coordinate 4,715, forward strand.
CAGGCCCAGGCCCAGGCCCTTGCGTCGGTCGCGTTCGGGGTTGCCCAGCTGGTGGAATTCCTTGAACACGTTGTCCCACTGGCTTTGTGGAATGCCGGCGCCCGTGTCCCACACTTCCAGGGCGATGCGCCGGCCCCGGCGCCGGCAGGCGATGAGCACACCGCCGCGCGCGGTGTAGCGCAGTGCGTTGGAGATGAAGTTGTGCATGACCAGCATGACCAGCGAACGGTCGGCATGGGCCGCGGCCGAGGTTTCGTGTGTGCGGTAGACCAGCCCGGCATTGTCGGCCTGCACGCCGAACTCCTGCTCCAGTGCGGTCAGCAGGGGCTGCACGGCGAAGGCGGTGGGCCGCACCTTGACCACGCCGGCCTCCAGCCGGGAATAGTCGAGCAGGGTGGTGAGCATTTCCACGGCTGCGCTTGAGGCGGCGTGGGCATGGCCCAGCACGGTGAGCTGGTGCGGGCTCATGGGGCTGCGCTGCAGGGTTTCCAGGAACAGGCCCATGGCGTGCAGCGGCTGGCGCAGGTCGTGGCTGGCGGCGGCCAGAAAGCGCGATTTGTCCCGGTCGGCGCGCTCGGCCTCCTCCTGCGCGGCCAGGGCGCGTTGCGATTCGGCGCGCAGCTCGGCCACCAGGCGCTCGTTCTCGAGCTTGAGGGCGATGCTGCGGCGCGTGGCCGTATCGCCCGTGCTGGCCTGCAGGCCGGTGAGCGCGTAGTACACCAGCACCAGGAACAGCGCCGGCCACATGGCCGGGCCGCCGCTCATGGCCACGGCCACGAAGATGCCCCCCACGGCGCAGGTGAGGTAGGTGATGTAGGCGCGGTACAGCGGCGCGCCCAGGCCCAGCGCGCCGGAGGACACGGTGCTGACGATACCGATGGCGTAGATCACGCTCTCGGGTGTGCCCCAGTACAGCACCACGTAGCCCAGGCTGCCCCAGCTCAGGCCCATGGCGGCCATGCAGGCCATGAGCTTGCGCGCCGAGTGCAGCACCGGGTCGCGCTGCGGCGCCATGCCGCGCAGTGTGGCGTACACCCCGACGACCACCAGCGCATGCGAGACCAGCCAGATACTGACCACCTGGGTGTCTGCCACGCGTGCCATCACCCACAGGGTGCCCAGGGCCGTGGCCAGCGACGCCAGCAGGGTCATGGGAAAGTTCTGGCGCAGCAGCGTGACTTGCTCGCGCAGGACCTCTTCGCGCTCCCAGCGCCGGCGCGACCAGGGCCAGCGCGGGATCAGCGGCAGGGCTTCAGACAAGGTCATGGAGCGGCGGCGTGGACAGGCCCAGGCGCTGGGCCGCCAGCAGCGCGGCGCTGCGGCTGTTGACGCCCAGTTGCGCGAAGATGGCGGCCACGTGCACACGCACGGTGTTCTCGCTCAGGCCCAGGTGACGCGCGATGACCTTGTTGGGCTTGCCGGTGCACAGCAGCGACAGCACTTCGAGCTGGCGCGCCGTGAGGGTGGGTGCGGCGGGCGCACGCACGGTGGCGGCGTTTCCGCTGTTCGGCGGGAAGCAGGGCTGGCCCGAGAGGGAGATGCTGATCGCCTCCAGGATGTCCTCGCCGCTGGCTGATTTGGGCAGAAAACCGTCGGCACCGCGCGAGCGGGCCTCGTACACGGCGTCGGGCGCAATGCTGGCCGAGACCAGGACGATGCGGGCGCTGGGATAGGACTGGCGCAGCAGGCGCAGGCCATCAAGGCCGCTCATGCCGGGCAGCTGGATGTCCAGCAGCACCAGGTCCACCGCGGCCGGGGCCAGGGCGCAGGCGTCGGCAATGGAGCCGGCCTCGGCAATGGAGCCCACGGCAGGGTGGTCCTGCACGATCAGGCGCAGCCCGGTGCGAAACAGGGTGTGGTCGTCAATGAGCAGCAGGCTGGCAGGCATGCCCTGAGTATTGCGCACAACACCGGGTGAGGGAACCGGGACCAACTAGTCCATTTGTGCGATGGACGCAAGGGCAGGTGGTTTCTAGACTTTACCCCATGGACTGAGCACACTACCGTATGTTGCCAGTGCACTGTGGCGGTTGGCAGGGACCAACCATCCATCCAACCACCAGGGGAATACAACATGACTGCCAGCGCTTTCCAGAATCCGACGCCTTCATCGCCCGAACACAAGCCCTCCGCCGGCGTGGGCGTGGGCGGCAACTGCATCGCACAGATCGTGCACGACAACTGTCCCGATCTGCTGGCCTCGGCGGGTGTGATCATCGAGCACCTGGATGCGCAGGCGGGCAATTGGCAGTTTTCCACCGACAACGGCCTGACCTGGCGCAGCGCCCGCACCGACCTCATCAACCGCCCGGGCTGCATGGGCCTGGCGCTGGACCGCGATGCACGCCTGCGCGTGCTGCCCTTCAGCGGCCACCGGGTCAGCGGGGTGCGCATCGTGTTCCATACCGTGCAACGCAGCCATGGCCAGGGCAGCGGCAGCTACCGCGCCTATGCCCCCGACGAGCGCGATGGCGGCTCGCGCACCGTGACGCTGGTCGTGGGCCTGAACGCAATCAACGGCATGCCGCCCGAGGTGAAGGTGCCGCGCCCGCGCAACAAGCGCGCACTGGCGCAATCGGCCCGCGAGCGCGCCGAAAACGGGCTTGGCGGCTCGATGGCCCTGGCCTGACGAGGCGTTCGGAACCCGCCTTTCAGGGGCTGTCTGCGGGCAACCCGCAGGCCCGGGTACCCTACCGGCGAGGGGTGAAAAACCGTTTGCGGCGACAATGCCGGTCCTTTCGTTTTTTCACACCCTGTTTTCGTTCGGTTTTTTCATGTCCAGTATCCAGGTTCGTCCCGCTACGCTTCGCGATGCCAAAGCCATCGCCCAGATCCACACCGTCTCCGCCCAAGAGGCTTACAAGGGGCTGGTGCCAGACGAGCAATTGAAGTCCATGTCCTCCGTCGACAAGCGCCAGGCCTACTGGCGCGAAGCCATCGAGTATTGCGAACCCCAGGTGCAGGTGGCCATCGATGGCGAGAAGATCGTCGGCTTCGTCGGCTATGACCGCTCTCGCGATGAGAAGTCCCGCCCCACCACCGGTGAAATCTGGGCCATCTACGCGGCGCCCAGCCACTGGAACCAGGGCGTCGGCCTGGCCCTGTGGGATGCCGCCCGCGATGGCCTCCAGGAAGAAGGCTGCACCAATGTCACCGCCTGGGTGCCGCTGCGCAACGAGCGCGCCATCCGCTTCCACGAGCTGGCGGGCTTCAAGCAGGAGCTCTCCACCGCCAAGACCAATGTGATCGGCGGCGTCAAGATCGAAGAAGTGCGCCTGAAGCGCCCGATCACCAACTGAGCCCCCATGATCGCGTGGAACCACCTGGGCCAGGCCCACAGTGCCCGGTGGCGCTCTGAAAGCAGCGCGCCGGCCCCGCGCCGGGTGGTGACCGCCGACGACACCCTGTCTGCCGATACCGCCTACCGCCTCGCTTGCGAGGGGACAGGACTGCTCTGGCAGGGGGATTTCCAGAATGCGCGCATGCTGCTGCAGGCGCTGATGCGCCGGGTGGACCGCAAACCGCGCAAGGCGGCTGCCAAGGCCGCCGAGAAGGCGGCCACTGCCACCCCGGCCCAGGCGTTTCACCTGCACCGCCAGGCGCAGGCCCAGCGCGCGCGGGTTCTGTCATCGATCCTGATCCCCCTTTCGCCCGACTACGGCATCGACCTGCGCCGTGCGCCCGCCGGGCGCCAGGCCTGTACCGAGGCCTGGGGCCCCGCCGACGGCGAAGCCTCGGTGGCCACGCTGCGTGAGCTGCTGGGCCTGGTGGGCGCCTTCGAATGGCGCAAGAAGGGCGTGGAAGTGCCCGCGCTGGGCGCAGGCCCGCACAACCGCATCCATCCGCACTCCGGTGTGTTCTCTCCGGTGCGCGGCGAGTATGTGGACCTGGTGGCCCAGACCTCGCTGCCCTCCGTCGCACTGGCGTTCGACATCGGCGTGGGCACCGGGGTGCTGTCGGCCGTGCTGGTGCGCCGCGGCGTGCAGCGCGTGGTGGCCACCGACCAGGATCCGCGCGCCATGGCCTGCGCGCGCGACAACCTCAAACGCCTGGGGGTGGCGGACCGGGTGGAGTTGCTGCAGGAGGACTTGTTTCCGCCGGGCCGGGCGCCCTTGGTGGTGTGCAACCCGCCCTGGGTGCCGGCACGCCCGAGTTCACCCATCGAGCATGCCGTGTACGACGAGGGCAGCCGCATGCTGCGCGGCTTTCTGGCGGGCCTGGCGGCCCATCTGGAGCCGGGCGGCGAAGGCTGGCTGATCCTGTCGGACCTGGCCGAGCACCTGGAACTGCGCCCGCGCGAGCAACTGCTGGGCTGGATCGCCGAGGGCGGCTTGCGCATCCTCGGCCGCCACGACGTGCAACCCCGGCATGCCAAGGCCGCGGATGCCGCAGATGCTTTGCACGCCGCCCGTTCCGCCGAAGTGACTTCCCTCTGGCGGTTGGCAGCCATCGGCTGAACCCGCGGACCCGCAAGAGCCCGGCTCAGGCCTCTGAGGTGGTGCTTTCGGGTTCCCGGGGCAGCAACTGGTCCATGCGGTCGCGGATGGTCTGCGCGCGTTCGGCACCAGCCATCTGTGCCACTTCCTCCAGCAGGGCTTCGCCCACGTCGAGCATGCTGGCACGATCGCGCGCACCACGCAGGGCCTCGTGGAATTGCCTGGCCAGGGCCGGGTCCCGGCGTGCGAACATGCGCTCGCAGATGTCGAACAGGTACATGCGCGTGCCGGCGAGCGAACGCAGGGCATCGCTGGGGTCCTGGGGCTTGTGGGCTGCGGCCACGGGTTCCTGGGGCACTGCCTTGGGAGCCTCGGCGATGTCGGCCGGCGCCACGGCGGCGCTGGGCGCATCCGGCAGCGTGGCCGGTCCGGCCAGGTAGCCCTGGCGCATGAGGTTGTCCACGATCTGCGCGCCGATGCCGTTGTACATGGCCTGCAGGTCCGACAGCGATTTGCCGTCGGCCAGCAGCAGCAGGGACCGTTCGCGCAGGCTCAGGGTGCGGACCCCGGGCGAGAGTTCCAGGCGGGCTTTGTCGGTTTTTTGGAGCAGCATGATGGAGGCGCGGGCGGGTACGGGACGGTGTACCTGCCATTGCAGCATCCCGGCATGACGCTGTGATGACCCGGGTGCCGCAAAATGGAGGTTTGTCGACGGGGGGCTGCTCCAGGCCGCCCCGCGGCATTTCCTGTTCTTGGTGTTTTTGGTGCGATGACCCTGCTGCTGGCCCCGATGGAGGGGCTTCTCGATTTTGTGCTGCGTGACGTGCTCACCCGGGTGGGCGGCGTGGACCGCTGCGTGTCCGAATTCATCCGCATCACCGGCACGCTGCTGCCGGACAAGGTGTTCCTGCGCTACCTGCCCGAGTTGCGCAACGGCAGCCGCACGCTGGCCGGGGTGCCGGTGCGCGCGCAGTTGCTCGGCTCCGACCCGGTGAGCATGGCCGAGAATGCGGCACGCCTGGCGGCGCTGGGCCCCGAGGGGATCGACCTGAACTTCGGCTGCCCGGCCAAGGTGGTGAATCGCCACGGCGGCGGGGCGGCGCTGCTGCAGGAACCCGAACGCATCGCCACGGTGGTGGCGGCAGTGCGGCGTGCCGTGCCGGCGCACCTGCCCGTGTCGGCCAAGATGCGCCTAGGGTTCAACGACGCCGGGCTGATGCGCGAATGCGCGCAGGCCATGGAGGCGGGTGGCGCCTGCGAGCTGGTGGTGCATGCCCGCACCAAGGCCGATGGCTACCGGCCGCCGGCCTATTGGGAGCAAATACCGGCCATCCGTGCTGCTGTGGCCCTGCCCGTGGTGGCCAATGGCGAGATCTGGACCGTGGCCGACGCGCTGCGCTGCCGCGCGGTGTCGGGTTGCGATGCCTTGATGCTGGGGCGCGGCATGGTGGCCGACCCGGGGCTGGCGCGGGCCATCCGTGCCAGCGATGGCGGCACGCCGGGGGCCGATACTGTGGAGTGGGGCGACTTGCTGCCGCACATCGCCGCGTTCTGGCAACTGGTCTGCGACGACCTGGAGCCACGCCAGCGCGCCGGCCGCCTCAAGCAGTGGCTGAACCTGATGCGCCGGCGCTTCCCTGAGGGCGAGGCGGCCTACCAGCATGTTCGCACGATGACCGACCAGCGGGCCATCAGTGCCTGGGTGGCGGCGCTGCAGGAGGGCGGGTCTGCTACAGCAGGTGGTCCGGTGCCAGTGGGCCGAGCAGCTGCAGTATCAGCCTGAGCGGGGCGGAGGCGTCCGGCGCGGTGGTGCTGTCCTGCAGGCCGCTGCCCTGGGGTGCATGCCACAGCAGTCGGTTGCCGGGCTGCTGCAGCTCCACGCGCCAGGCCAGTTCGCCCAGGGCCGGCTCGAGCCGGGTGGTGATGCGGCGTGCCAGTTCGGTGCTGCGGATCAGCAGTGCGATCTCGGTGTTCTGCTTTTGTGAGCGCATGTCCAGATTCATGGAGCCGATGGCGACCAGGCGGCCGTCCATCACCAGCACCTTGGAGTGCAGCATGGCGCGGGAGCCGCCCACCGAACCGGTGGGCGAGGTGTTGCCGCCCCCGGAGGAGCCGCCCGGCATTCCCAGCGCCGTGCCCAGGCCAGTGAGCTCGCTGCGCATCTCGTAGAGTTCCACCCCCATGGCCAGCAGCTCGGGCCGGTGCCGGGCATAGCCGGCATGGGCGATGGGCGCGTCGTTGGAGGCGAGCGAGTTGGTGAGCACCCGCACCCGCACACCGCGTTCGCGGGCTTGGGCAAAGGCACGTTTCATGTCCGGGCCAGGCACGAAGTAGGGCGAAATGATGAGCAGCTCTCGCCGGGCCTGGCCCATCAGGTGCAGCAGGCCATCAACCACCGTATCGCCTTCGCCGGCATCCGCCATGTCCGTGGAAGGCAGTGGCGCTGCTGCCGTGCCACTGGCGGCTGCGGGGGCACCGCCGCCTGCGGGAGGGGCGATGCGCGCGGCCTGCCGGGCATTGCTCGACGCACTGGCGGTTGCCGGGGCTGGCGACGAGGCGCTGGCCTGGCCTTCGGCCGGGATCTTGGCGGGCTGGTCGACCAGCACCACGGCAGGTGCCCAGACAAAAGCCGCGCTGCCCAGGTCCATGGGCTGGTAGTCCCAGATGCGGCTGCGGCCGGCTTGCGCAGCCCGGGGATGGTCCTGGTTCGGGGCCGGTTCGTCGACCGGGGGTTGGAGCGTGCCCAGGGCCACCTGGCGCTCGCGCTCGGCGGCATCGGCCGCTTCGTACTGGCTGCGCATGGTGTCCAGTTCCTCGCGCGTGACCAGCGACTGCACGGGGTAGGCGCGCTGGTTGTTCCAATAGTGGTCGAAGCTGCGAGACAGGTCCTGCACGATGGGGCCGGCGGCCAGTACGTCGAGGTCGACGAAGTTGCCGGCATCGGCCGTGCCGAAATAGGCGTCGCCCAGGTTGCGCCCGCCGGTGACGCCCATGGCGTTGTCGGCAATGAAGAGCTTGTTGTGCATGCGCTGCTGGGCCCGCGAGAAATCGGTGGCCGCCCCGAGCATGCGGCCCAGCGTGGAGCTGCGCGCCCCGGTGAGCGGGTTGAACATGCGCATCTCGATGTTGGGCACGAAGGCCAGGCGCATCACCTGCGCATCGCGCCCGGCGCTGTGGAAGTCATCGAGCAGGACCCGCACCCGCACCCCGCGCTGTGCGGCATCCACCACACCGCGCAGTAGGCGCTCGGTGCTGGCATCGGCATGGATGGCGTAGTACTGCAGATCCAGGGTCTTCTGCGCCGCCTCGACCAGCGCCAGGCGGCTGCTGTAGGCCTCCTGGGGCCCTCCCAGCAACAGGAAACCCGAGGGGTGGCGGGCGCCTGCCGCCTTGCGGTTGGCCTCCACCAACTGCCCCAGCGGGGTGCTGGCGGGCGCCGAGAGGGCCATGGACTCGGGGCGCGCCACATCCTGCGGCAAGCTGGTGCAGCCCGTGATCACCGCCACGGCAAGGGTGGCCGCAAGACCCATCCAGCCGCACCGGGCGGTGGCTGCTAGGCTCTTCAAGGTGAGGGCGGTGGGCATAGGTGGGCGGCAGGCTTCTGGAGACTACCCAGGTATAGCCTGCTGCTACACCGCAGGGTGTCGGACGGGGCGCCGATACGTAACGCTGTGTGAATGGCGCCACGCCGAACAGGCGCGGGTCGGCCCCTTCAGTGCCTACCAGCTGACTTCGCGGTCCGGCGTGGCGCTGATCTTGTGGATGGAGAGGTCCGCGCCGTCGAATTCCTCTTCCTGCGACAGCCTGAGGCCCACCGTGGCCTTGAGGGCGCCGTACACCACCAGCCCGCCCAGCAGGGCCCAGGCCACGCCCAGGGTGGTGCCGATGAGCTGTGCGCCGAAGGCCACGCCGCCGAGACCGCCCAGGGCCTTGCTGCCGAAAATGCCTGCCGCCAGGCCGCCCCAGGTGCCGCACAGGCCGTGCAGGGGCCAGACACCGAGCACGTCGTCGATCTTCCATTTGTTCTGGGTCAGGGTGAACAGCAGCACGAAAATACTGCCCGCGATGGCACCCGTGACCAGGGCGCCCAGCGGGTGCATGAGGTCAGAGCCCGCGCAGACGGCCACCAGGCCCGCCAGGGGGCCGTTGTGCACGAAGCCCGGGTCGTTCTTTCCCAGCACCAGGGCGGCCAGCGTGCCGCCCACCATGGCCATCAGCGAATTGACGGCCACCAGCCCCGAGAGCTTGTCCACGGTCTGCGCGCTCATCACGTTGAAGCCGAACCAGCCGACCACCAGAATCCAGGCACCGAGGGCCAGGAAGGGGATGTTCGAGGGCGGGTGGGCCGAGATGGCGCCATCCTTGCGGTAGCGGTTGGCGCGCGAGCCCAGAAGAATCACCGCCGGCAGGGCGATCCACCCGCCCACCGCATGCACCACGATCGAACCGGCAAAGTCATGGAACTCCTCGCCCGTGAGCGACTTGATCCAGGCCTGCACGCCGAAATGCTGGTTCCAGGCGATGCCCTCGAAGAAGGGGTAGACGAAGCCGACGATGATGGCCGTGGCGATCAGCTGCGGCCAGAACTTGGCGCGTTCGGCAATGCCGCCGGAAATGATGGCCGGAATGGCGGCAGCAAAGGTCAGCAGGAAGAAGAACTTGACCAGCGAATAGCCGCTTTGCTGGACCAGGGTGTCGGCCCCCACGAAGAAATGGGTGCCGTAGGCCACGCTGTAGCCCACCGCGAAATACACCACGGTGGACACGGAGAAGTCCACCAGGATCTTGACCAGGGCGTTCACCTGGTTCTTCTTGCGGACCGTGCCCAGCTCCAGAAAGGCGAACCCGGCATGCATGGCCAGCACCATGATTGCCCCGAGCAGAATGAACAAGGCGTCCGTGCCCTGTTTGAGTGCTTCCATACCATCTCCACGCGATTGTTTGATCTGTTTTGGTGCGTCTCACTGCGCTATGCAATGAGTGCACCAATTTCAAGCAAAAAATGCGCCAGCATGTGGCATGCTCACCGTGGTGGTGCTGTACTGTTTTGGTGCGTTTGCAGGTTGGTAGCCAGGTCAGAAGCGGTCGCGCCCCTGTACCCGCGCGACGATGCGCAGGTCGGGCCCGATGCGGTCCACGGAGACATACTCGAGCGCGGTTCCCTCCGTGAGCGCTTGCAGCGGCGCTGTCTGGGCCATGCCCAGGCCCGGCCCGAGCAGCCGGGGCGCCAGGTAGAGCAGCAACTCGTCCACCAGCCCTTCACGCAGAAAGGACCCGTTGAGCTTGTGGCCGGCCTCCACGTGCAACTCGTTGACGGCCCGCTTGCGGCCCAGGTCCTGGAGCATGGCGCACAGGTCCACCTTGCCCTGGGCATTGGGAAGGCGGATCACCGTGGCGCCCTGGCCCTCCAGGGCCGCTTGTTTGGCGGCGTCGTCGCTGGCGGTGTAGATGAGGCAGGTGCGGCCCGGGATGGAGAACAAACGGGCCTGCAGCGGGGTCTGCAACTGGCTGTCGACGATCACCAGGTGCGGCTGGCGCGGTGTGGCGACCTCGCGCACATCCAGCCGCGGGTCGTCGTCGAGCACGGTGCCGATGCCCGTGAGCACGGCGCAGGCGCGTGCGCGCCAGGCATGGCCGTCGGCGCGCGCCTCAGGGGAGGTGATCCACTGGCTCTGCCCGTTGGCCAGGGCGGTGGTGCCGTCCAGCGAGGCGGCTGTTTTCATGCGCACCCAGGGCGTGCCACGCACCATGCGGCTGAAGAAGCCGATGTTGAGTTCGCGCGACCCTTGTGCACCCGGCCCCACGACCACCTCCACGCCCGCCGCGCGCAGGCGCCCAAAGCCCTGGCCGGAGACGAGCGGGTTGGGGTCCGCAATCGACGCCACGACCTTGCCGATGCCGGCGTCGATCAGTGCATCGCAGCAGGGCCCCGTGCGCCCCTGGTGCGAGCAGGGCTCCAGCGTGACGTAGGCGATGGCCTTGCGCACATCGTTGCCCCGGGCCGCCGCATCGCGCAGCGCCATGACCTCGGCATGCGGGGCGCCCGCCTGCTGAGTGAACCCCGGGACGAGGACGCGGCCATCGGGCGTGGTGATCACGCAGCCCACGCGGGGGTTGGGGTTGGAAAGACAAAGCGCCTGAGTGGCTAGCTCAAGCGCTTTGGTGGTCTGCTGTTGTTCCGAAGAGGGCGCCATGGTTGCGTGCATGCTAGCGCATACGCCTCTTTTCTGTCGCAACCATTCAGCTCATTTGTTCCAGCATTCGGAGACGGCGAGGCCGGTGGGGGTCGTCGTGCCCGTGGCCATTCCTCGAACGCCTGTATGGGTAAGGGTCAGATTACCGCATTTATCGTTTTCCTGCGCAGTTCCTGCATCACGTGTGGCCGTGAGAGTGAAGGTGGTTGCGGTGGAATTTGACACCGAAATGGTGTAGCGCTTGACGGTGTCGCCCGCCCACGTCAGGTTGGCTGGGAGTGGTGAGGCGGGAGCCACGGCAGTGGGGTAGACCCCCGTCGCCGTGGCCGCGCGCTCCATGTACTGGGCTGCCTGCAGCAGGCCGGCACGGGCGTCAGCGCGGTGTCCACGGCGCACGTACTCGGCATAACTGGGTACGGCGATCGCTGTCAGGATACCGATGACCGCCACTACGATCATCAGTTCAATCAGCGTAAAGCCCTGGTTTTTCTGACGCATGGGGTGCCTGCTCCTGTAAGCGGTGTTCATTGCAGTTGGCGCCAGCTGGGGCGCATGGATTGCTCTGGCATGGTGTTGAACTCATCCTTCTGGCCCTTGCCATAGTTGATGATGCGGTTGCCCTTCTTGATCATGGTTTGCGCCCCTTTGGACACGCCCATGCGGGATACGCCCTTGTCCGCGCTGTTGTACTTGCCGTCGCCGGTCAGGTCCATCAGCGGAACGGTTGCGGGCTTTGCATCCATGATGTTGATCAATGTCAGATATTGACGCTCGGCTTCGGTGGAGGCTTCGCAGACCTCCACAGTCAGGTCCACCGCTTCGTTGCCCATGGCGGGTACCTGCGAATAGATGGCCATGATGTTGCTGCCGTCAAAGAAGGGCATGGGCTTGAGTTGCCGCTCCCCAGTGTCGGGCAGATCCAGATACCAGCCTTTCTGGGTGGTCCAGTCTACTGTCACGGCGCTGCCTTCCTTGGTCATATTCCAGAAGGTGCGGCCGGCACTGGCCAATTGGCCCGCTTCGGACGACACACTCACAGACTGCTTGGCCAGGCTGCTGACGCCGGTTCCAACCGCCGCCGGGGCAGGAACACAATCGGCTCCTGATGGGCACGTGCCACCGCCGGGGTGCACTTCCAGGCGTTGTGCAGCACCGGTTCCCACGGTGCGGTAGCGGGTGTTGTCCAGTATGGAATAGATGCTCTGCACGGTAACGGCCCGGCGGTCTGCCACTGCCAGGTTCTGGCCGGTGCCAAACGCCACCATCATGCCCCCCACTGCCTTGCCGCTGGCGAAGCGGTCATTGGCACGCACGGTGGGCGGAATAGTGATGGGCTGGGGAACATTGCGTGTCGTTGCCGAAGCCGTGGCGAGCCCCACTGCCGTGTACAACGGAGCACCGCCGAAGGCAACACCCCACTCGGTCGGCGTGCTGCTGGCGATGATGAACTTCCACATATTGCCTTTGAGGTCGCCCGCATAAGCCACGTCGGGACGGCCATCGCCATTGATGTCCACAAGGCGAGGTGCCGACAGGCCGTTGTCGGTGGTCTTGATGTCGGCGCCCGTGGCCAGGCTACCGGTTGCCACCAGGCGCAAAACTTCCTTGGCGCCATCCAGGTACTGGATCATGAGCACGGGCCGCTGGTTCTTGCTGTTGTAGCCGTTGCCCATCACCACCGCCCAGCGGTTGTTGTTCATGCGCGTGATTTGCGTGGTGCGCTGTGGGTTGGCGTCGTCCAGCACCGGTGGCGCGAAGATATGGCCCATGTCCTCACTGTCCTTGCACTTGGCCTTGTCCGTCGCGTTGGTGATGGCATCGCAGTTGGGGATGGTGTCGCTGGCATGCAAAGTCTTGTCCATCACCACCAGGGTTTTGGCATTGGCTTCGGTGAAATTGCTGGCGCCACCCGACGTGGTTCCAGGGTTGGTCACGTCCAGTACGAAGTAGCCTTTGCCGCCCGCACCGAGGGTGCCCACCAGCATGGTGCGCCAGTCCGGTACGTACGCCGCGTCCAGTATGTCCCCGGTGGCGGTGTCCACGTCGCCTGTGAACGGAGAGCCGTCCACGTAATAAAGGTGGCGGTCATCGAAGGTGGGATCGGCAAGGCGGCCCAGTTGCCGAATCACGCCCTTGGGCACGTAGGCAATCTTCTCGCTGCCATCGGCCATCGAGAAGCCGTGCAGCATGCCATCGTTGCCACCCACATAGACCATGGGTTGGCGGTCCTTGTTCAGGCGTGCGAAAGTCGTGTAGCCCTTGAGCGCGTAGTTGCTGACGGGTGCGCCTGTGTACCAGACATTGGAATTGATGATGTCGCCCTGTATGGAGTAGCGCTGGCGAAATGGCTTGAGCGCAGTGTATACAGGCGTGACTGGTGGAGTCGTCTCGGCGATTGGAGGGGCGCCCAGAGGGGACAGGCTGCTGCTGCCACGGATGAAGTTGAGCCGATCCTGTCCCTTGCCATCATTGGCACCGGCGTCGGTGAGGCTGAGGTAGGTTTTCTGCGTGGTGCTGAGATTGCTCTGGTCGGTCGCCCATTTGAAAGGCACACCCCAGTTGTTGAGATCGCTGTAACTGAGGATCAGGCGGGTGTTGATATCCCTCACGTCCAGTTTTTCCGCCGTGTTTTTGCCGCCCCAAGCCACATTGGGCACAACGGTTCCGTCCTTCTGGACCGTTTCGCTGGTGATCCAGCCTTTCCAGGCCTTCGTCGGGTCGAACCCCGCAGTGAAGCTGGCGACGTCATTGCGGGTCACGGTGGTACCACTGGCGGCAGTGGAACCGGCATCTGGAGAGTTCTCTCCGCCGATGCGTGCCAGAATGGCGCGAAAGGCCTCCTGTAGGTCATTGCCTTCCTTGACGGCATAGAACTTGCCGCGCCCATTGATGGACGCATGCCAGAGGTCCAGTGCGCGGCGATCCTCTGCACTCATCTGGGGCCATTCCTTGGTGCCGGCGATCAGATCCGGGACGCTGCCGTCATAGCCAAACGGCACGGTCTCCGTCGGCTTGGTGAGGTTGTATTTTGTATTGGTGCCCGTGAAATCGGCTTTCCATGTCTGTGCCAGGTCACTGAAGCCGATGGTGTAGGTCACCATGTGCTGCCAGGTTGCAGGGTCGTACTTGGGGTTCCAATACTTCTCCACCGCCACGCCGCCAATGGTTTCAGTGGGCGGCGCCTTGCGGTATTCGCTGGTCTCCGGCACGTTGTTGATCATGCTGGCGGCCGTCTGCATGTCCACGGACCAGCTGTAGAAGGCCCAGTCGGCCAGCGTATCGCCCCACGCATCGCGGTAAATCCGGGTCTGGGCGTAGTTGGGGCTCGTCGTTGCGGTATTGGCAACGTACTGGGTGCCATCGGGCAGGGTCAGGGCGGCCGCCGGGCCATCCTTCTGTCCGCCCGATACCGCACCGTTCCATCGGCCGTCGGTCATCATGATGTGGTAGCTGCGGCGGCATCCCAGAAATGGGGTGGCCTGCACCATCGGCTTCGATGCCCAGGGGTTGGTATGGTCCATCGTGGTGCGCCGCATGTAGGCATCGGCCTGGCTCATCATCAGATGGGATGGCGTGCCGCCGCTGGGTTTCAGCTTGTCGACGAACGTGAGGAAGTTGGTGCGGTGGGTGGTGTCCAGTATGCGCATGGCATTCTGGTCGTTGTTGCCCACATCCTTGGCGCCGGGTGAGCCGCCGTTGTTCCACAGCACCTGCCAGGCCAATCGGATCTTGCCGTCAGGAACCAGGCTCAGATCATTGAAGACGTTCTTGAGGGCGTACTTCAAGACGTTCATGCGCCGGCTATTGGCGGGCCAGGTTCCGTCGGCGTTGGGCACCGTGTTGTTGTTGGCATCCGTGGTGCCAATGCAGTCCGAGGCGCTTTCCTTGTTCAGGCAGAAGTCCATACTGCCCGAGTCGTCTACGGAGATAATGACGTTGGGGGCCACAAAAGGCTCCACGGAGCCCGCCGGTGTCTGCGCGAAGTCGATTGCCCAGGCGGCATGCGGCGCCAAGGCCGCGCTGATCATCGACGCCAGCAGCGTTTTCTTGAAGTGAGAATGCTTTGAAGTCATGGTGAGCTCCAGGGATCAGTCTTTGCGTTTTTGACGCGCGTAGGTTTGCTGCAATACCACGCGCGTATTGGGCTTGAGGCCGTAGGCGATGGCCGTGACCCGGTACACCACGTTGGGCTGCAGATTGAGGGCAAGGTTGTTGGATCCGTTGGTGACAAGGCCGGTGTTGCCTGCCGTGGCGTCGTAGGGCAGCACTTCGATCCAGTACCAGCCGCCGCGGTTGGCGGCGCTGCGATCAGCCAAAATGGGGTTGCTGGTGCTGCCACTGCCTGTCAAGCCAAAGGCGGCGCCGGTGTACTGTCCGTAGCGAGCGCCCACGCCGCTGGTCATCTGGGCCAGAGTAACGCCCGAAGCTGCGGTGTTGTTGTTCCAGAAGTCCTGCAGTCCCACGCGCTTGAGACACAGCCCATTGCGGCATTTTGTCAAGGGGACATTGGGGCTGGCCGTTGCGTTGAAAGCGTCACCCGTTGCTCCATCGAGATCTGCCAACAGGGCGGCGACATCCTTTTCTTCGAGGGGAATCTTGTCCTGGGTGGTATTGCGGCAGACATTGCCGTTGCTCCCATCTATCACGCAAGTTGAACCATTGGAGTTTTCACCCCGCACATCCAGTTCTGCATCCTGCAGCAATGCCTGGGCGGCTTCGAATGCGCGTTGGTAGTCGGCGTCGTTGCCCACGATCATTTCGTTGAACAGTGCTGTGCGCGACGCCCACAGGGCGATGAGCATTGACAGCATGACGAGCACGATCACGACGAACAGCGAAATGCCGCGCTGGCGTTGGCGCGCTAAGAAGAAGGGGGGGGTACGTTGCATGGTGTTTTCCATTTGACCGGTGTCAGCCGGCCAGGCCTTGGCTGCGCAGCATGTAAACGTTGCGGAAGGTCATGTGCATGCGCCGGGTCCGGGGCGAGGCCAGTGTTGTCATGTCAACGTTGGTGGTGCCATCGCAGTCGCGGTAGGTACTGCCCGCTGGCATGTCGATCCTTTCCGTGCCGTAGACCACCAGGCACACCTCCACGCCGAACACGCTGGCCCAGTTTCCTGCTCCTACCTGGGTGGCGGTGCGGTATTGGATCTGGGGGTTGCCGAAGGGGGCGGGGTCGGTCTGCACCATGTAGCGCACCTGGAAGTTGGCTACGTTCTGGATGATGGGCTGCGCAGCACCCAACCCGGCACACTGCAGCTCATTCGTGGTGGTGTTCAATACAAACCGGCTCTGGATCAACGCATTGGCCGTCTGTCCGCCCAGGCAATCGCGCAGCAGGGAGTCCGTGCCGGTTGTCACCGTCTCGGTGTAGTTGCGGTATCCCACGGTGAGCTTGTACTGGCTGCTCGTGGGGTTGTCTATCCCGCTGAGTGTGTCAACAAACGGATCGAACGTTGTACTGTCGCTGCCGGTCGCCTTGGTTTCAAATGCGACGGCCTCCACGGGGTCGATCACGGCGCCGGCATCCGGCTTCTGGGGAGCAAGGTTCAGGCGCAGCGATCCCGCCTGCCGCAATTGCTTGCTCATGACGCGAAAGGCATATGCAGCTTGCTGCTGCAACTGGCTGGCATCGCTGACTGTTCCAGATACTCCGCGCGAGGCCACGATGGCGCCCAGTGCCACTGCGATGGTCAACAGGCCGATGGTGATGCCTACCAGCAACTCCACCAGCGTGAAGCCACGCTGGCCAGGGTATGGCCGCTTGTGCGGCGCCCGTAGTGTGCGGTGGCGGCCTGCAATGGATAGGGTGATAGGGGATTTCATGGGGCTTGCCTGGAGAAGCGCGGGTCCAGCGAAGGGCTGACTGGGGTCTTGTGCCATCAGGTTTTCCTGGTGGTTGCGGCGCAGAAGAACTGCACGTTGGTATCTGCAAAGTAGGGCGCGCAACGGGCGCTCACCGAGATGTATTGCAGGTGGCATGTGCGATTGGCGGGGCAGGTGACGGTGCCTCCATCGACACCGGCATTGATGGCATTTGTGTAGGTGCCTGCCGTATCCCGCTCGTTTTCACGCCAACTGATCATGATCCCCAGTTGGCGGCGGTTATTCGCATCGGTCTCCGCTCCGGCAAGAAAAACCGCTGCGTCGGACGCGGGGAGCGTGTTTATGACGGACTGCTTCCATTGGGAAAGGTCGTAAGCGGCGAGCTCGGAGTTGCTGCACGTGGCCGTTGCGCAGTTCTTGGAGGGTGCGGTGGGGGTGGCCCCGAACGCGGTGGGGTAGGAATTGATGTTGTTGAGCGCATTGGGGTTGACACTCAGGCGCTCGCTCAGGTCTTCGATCAGCCGCACGGCTTGTGCGCGCCGCACACTGGTCTGGGTATCGGCCAGGGTGCGCATCTGCACCCCCAGGATGCCGAGAATTCCCAGTGACATGACCACAATGGCGACGAGGGATTCGATCAGGCTGACGCCACGTTGCGAGCCATTGCTTTGGAAGCTTGCGGAATGCATGGAATGTCCTTTGGAGCAAGAGGCTGCGTTGCTGTGGCCCGTGGTTGCAGTCCGCGCAGGTTTCGAGGGGCGTGTGGTTTTCAGCATGCTTCGCTCCCTTTCTTGCGGACAACGCGGCCACCCATGCCAACGCAAAGGCGGGCTGCATTGGGGTCGGTCATGTCCTTGCCCTGGGGGGTGATGGCAAAGAACATGCTCGTTGGCGCAGTGCTGGCGCCTCCGGTATGGGATGCCATGCCCCAGCGATCAATCGAAATTCCTCCGTCGATGTTCCCTGCCAGAGTGACTGTCACGCGGGTAGGAGCGGCGACAGCCTGGATGGTGCACTCGTTGGGGGTGGCTGTCGGTACGCAGGCACCTTGAGCCCCATTGGCGTTGACGTCAGCGAACACGTTCCAGCCGCATCCCCACTGGGTTGGTCCCGTACCGTTATTGCAGGTGGGTGCGGTGCTGTCGTTTTTGCGAATGACAACGTTGCCGCCCCGCTTGATGGCTTCCGAGCGCGCAAGATAAACGGAGGCAGTGATGCTTTCTGCCGCATCGCGAACACGCCAGCGCTCGATCAAGGGCGTGAAACTCGGCGCCGCGAGTGCGGTCAACACACCAACGATGGCCACCACCACCATGAGCTCGATTGCCGTGAATCCTGCGCTGGCGCGGGCTGCTCTTCGGAGGGCGAAAATTCCTGGCGAATGGGAGGGGCTCAATGCTTGCATGGTTTTCATATTAAGTGACCGGATGTGACGTGACCATTGCGTGCTGACCAGTGGCATGGAAGCCGGGACAAGCGGCCAAAGACGGTGTTTCCCAAGGGCGCCGCCGCTACCTCGCCCGCATGCAAGTGTTGGCGCATGCCTGCTGTTTCGCGCATTCTGTTGCATTTGGGGGTATTTTGTCCGCTTGCTTTTGGCGGCCCCCTTGAGATGGCTGGGTGCTCGCTATTGAGGCCATTCTGGGCGCCTCCTGGGGCTTCGGCAAGGCCGAAAAGACCGCTTTGCCGGGCTGCGGGTTATAATCCGACGGTTTTGCATGGTGCAAGACGCACGCCCCCAGCCTTTCCAGCCGGTGGCGCAAGTAAAAACCGGGGTCTTCGGCGTTCTGCCTGGGGCCTCATCCAAGGAAAAACCCAATGATCGCATCCTCCATCAAGGCCGAAGTCGTCAAGGCCAACGCCCGTGCTGCCAACGATACTGGCAGCCCAGAAGTGCAAGTGGCCCTGCTGACGGCCCGCATCAACGAACTGACCCCCCACTTCAAGACGCATGCCAAGGACCACCACGGTCGCCGCGGCCTGCTGCGCATGGTGAGCCGTCGTCGCAAGCTGCTGGACTACCTCAAGGCCAAGGACGCCGACCGTTACACCGCGCTGATCGCCAAGCTGGGTCTGCGCAAGTAAGCTGTATCGCATGCAAAAACGCCTGGGTTAGTCCGCTAGCTCAGGCGTTTTTTACTTCGGAGCCGCAAAACAGAGCGAAGCTGTGTCATTCCAACGGGCCTGCCGCCGCCGCTGCGGGGTCAGGTTCGCTGGAATGGCATCGTGTTCTGAATTGCACTCCAAGCCATGCTGGCATTGCATTGCCAGCTACAACAATAGGAGCTGAACATGAGCATTTTCAACAAAGTTACCAAGACCTTCCAATGGGGCGACAGGACCGTCATCATGGAAACGGGCGAAGTCGCCCGCCAGGCCTCCGGCGCCGTGCTGGTGAACATCGATGACACCGTTGTGCTGGCCACCGTGGTGGCTTCCAAGTCGGCCAAGCCCGGCCAGGACTTCTTCCCCCTGACCGTTGACTACATCGAAAAAACCTACGCTGCCGGCAAGATCCCCGGCAGCTTCTTCAAGCGCGAAGCCAAGCCCAGCGAACACGAAACGCTGACCAGCCGCCTGATCGACCGCCCGATCCGCCCGCTGTTCCCGGAAGGCTTCTTCAACGAAGTGCACGTGGTGATCCACACGGTGTCGCTGAACCCCGAAGTCGATGCCGACATCGCCGCCCTGATCGCCACCAGCGCTGCCCTGGCCATCTCCGGCATCCCGTTCACCGGCCCCATCGGCGCCGCGCGTGTGGGCTACATCAATGGCGAATACGTGCTTAACCCTGGCCAGACCGCGCGCAAGAACTCGCAGATGGACCTGGTCGTCGCCGGTACCGAAGCCGCCGTGCTGATGGTCGAATCCGAAGCCCAGCAGTTGTCCGAAGAAATCATGCTCGGCGCCGTGGTCTTCGGCCACCAGCAGGGCAATATCGCCATCAACGCCATCCATGACCTGGTGCGCGACGCCGGCAAGCCCGCATGGGACTGGCAGCCGCCCGCCAAGGACGAGGCCCTGATCGCCAAGGTCGGTGCCCTGGCCGACGACAAGCTCGCCGCCGCCTACCAGATCCGCAACAAGCAAAGCCGCACGCAAGCCTGCCGCGAAGCCTATGCTGCCGTGATGGCCGGCCTCAAGGCCGAGGGCGTGGAATTCGACGCCGTCAAGGTCGAAGGCATGCTGTTCGACATCGAAGCGCGCATCGTGCGCAGCCAGATCCTGGCTGGCGAACCCCGCATCGATGGCCGCGACACGCGCACCGTGCGCCCCATCGAGATCCGCAACAGCGTGCTGCCCCGTGCCCACGGCTCGGCCCTGTTCACGCGCGGTGAAACCCAGGCGCTGGTCGTGACCACGCTGGGTACCGAGCGCGATGCCCAGCGCATCGACGCCCTGGCCGCGCAGGATGTATCGGCCCACGAGCAGGGTGCCTATACCGGCGAGGTGTCGGCCGCCATGCTCAAGGAATTCGGTGCGCGCTACGCGCT
>NZ_JBKDTZ010000411.1:0-35626 GCF_046339755.1 Acidovorax sp.
AGCTTGCCATCGGCCGCGGTAATGGTCACGTTGGAGCCTGCGGTGTAGTTGGTCCAGTTGGCGCCGCCATCGGTGGAGACCTGCAGGCCGCTGCCGGTGGCAGCGCTGTAGTCGGTGCCGCCGCCCGTGGCCGCCGTGCCGCCTCCGGTGCGCGGGCCGTTGGACAGCGCCAGGCTCACCTGCTGGCCGGCGACGCCCGTCACCGTGAACACGCCCGTGCCCGAGGCTTCGTTGACCACGATGTCGTCCACCGCCAGGGGGCCGGCCACGCTCACGGTGGAGGTGGCGGTGTTCGAGGCCTTGCCCGACGAGTCCGTGACCTGGAAGGTGAACACCCGGTCGCCCGGCGTGGAGGCGTTGCCCTGCGTGTTCTGGTACTGGATGGCGCCGATCACCGCTTCGGTCTGGGCGCGCGTCATCGCCGTGCCGTCGGACTTCGCCACGGTGAAGGTGCCGCCGGTGTAGGTCACATTGACCTGCACCCCGCCCACGGTGATGTTGTTCTGCGCCGTCACGCCCGTGCCGTTCGCACTCAGGCTGGTGGCGCCGAACAGCAGTTTCTCGGAGGTGCCGTTCTGGATGCCGCTGGTGACCGCCACGGTGAGCTTACCGATGCGGTCGGAGTCGTCATAGACGACCGTGTTGCGCGGCGTGTTGACGGGCGCTGCATTGTTGTTGGCCGAGGCGTCCAGCGCGACGGCGGCGCCGGCGACGCTGGTCACGGCATCGTTCACCGTTCCCGTGGTCGGATCGTCGCCGCTGCGCAGGTCCAGCACCGGCGCGTTGACGTCGTCGTTGTCGATGTTGGTGACATCGATAACCGCCGTGCGGCCGGTGTAGGCCACGGTGTTGGTGCTGCTGGTGGTGGTGGCCGTGAGCTTGTAGGTCTGGTCGCCGTCGATGATGGCATCGTCGATGGAGGTCACCGTGACCTTTTGCGGGGTGTTCCAGTTGGCGCTGGTGAAGGTCAGGGTGGTGGTGGTGAGCGTGCCCTCGGTGGTGTCCCGGCCCGTGAGCGTGACGGTGACGGTTTCGCCCACTTCCGGAGCTGCTTCGAGCTGCAGGTAGAAATCCTGGCTGGTCGTGCCGTTCTCGTGGGTGACCAGGGGGCCCGGCAGCGGGTTGCCCGCGCCGTCGACGATCTGCACACCCGGAGTGCGGGCGTTCTGGAAGGTCGGGCCCATGCTGAAATCGAGCCCGTAGTACGCCACGCCGGTGGCTGCCATGTCACCGACCTTGATGGTGGTGCTCGTCAGCTCGGTATAGCGCACGCGGGCGCGGATGTCGTCGGAGATGATGGTGACGCCATTGAGTTGCTGCGTCGTGGTCGAACCAGGCATCACCGTGTAGTTGCCCCCCACCGTGGTGAGAAAGCGCGTCACACCCCCGCCCTGGTCCGACACGGTGAGCTTGGTGCCGTTGGACACGGTGTAGGCGCCGATGCCTTCGAAATCGGTGAACTGCCGGCCTGTGGCCGCGCCGCCGGAGGCATCCAGGTCATAGGTATTGACCACCACGTTGCGCAGGGTCACCTCGGTGCCGTTGGGATTGGTCGTCGCGTTGTACGAGCCGCCCAGGATGAAGGTCACCTTGAACGTGGCATAGCCGCCGGCGGTGGCGATGTTCAGGTTGGGCTGGAACGAGCCGGCGCCGTTCACCGTCGTGGCATTGCCCGTGGAGCCGCCGTAGGGGTTGGCGGTGGAGTCGAACAGCGAAACCGTGGCATTGCTCATGCCGGTCAGCTCGATGATGGCGTCGATCTGCTGCCCGCTGACCGTCACCACGTTGCTGTACAGGTACTTGGTGCCGACGGTGTTGCCCGACGCATTGTCGGTGCCGCCGGTCAGGCGCGTCGCGCTGTTGAAGGTGAGCAGGAACTCCGAGCCGTCCACCGTGGAGAACGAGCTGGTGGCCGCCTCGGCATCTACCAGGCGGTCGCCGATCTTCAGCTGCAGATGGTCGTCGTCGGAGCCGTAGTCGGCACCCTCGTGCGTGCCGTACACCCGGCCCATGAAGCGCTGGCCCTCGTCGCCCGGCGTGTCGCCGGCGCCGTTCAGGCGCGCGTCCATGGCATGGCCGATCTCCTCGACCAGCACGCCGGCCACCGCGGCCGCGCTGGGCCGGCTGGCCAGCCATTGCGCATTGAGCAGGATGGTGGGCTTGCCCTCTGGCCCCTGGGGGACGAAGGCCGCAAACCGGCCCTCCAGCCCCGGGTTGTCGCTGACCTGCAGCTGCACGCCATAGCGGCCGGAGAGGATGTCCTGGCGCAGGGCTTCGGCGGCGGCCAGCCCCTCGGCGCTGGCCTGGGCCTTGCCGCCGTTGAACAGGGCCAGCAGGTCCGCCGCCGAGGTGTTGGCCACATAGCTGCGCACGCTGTCCTGGGCCTGCGCCACCGCCTCGGGGGGGATGGCCGGGGCGCTGGCCTGCGCCGGAGCCTGGGCCGCTTCCTGCCGCTGGACGTCCGGCGCTTGCGGCGCGGAGCTGTCACGGGCTGTTACAGGAGTCTGCGGTGTGGCCGGCGCTTTGTGGTGGAAGTCATCCGACACATGATCGGCTGCCGCCACAGCGCCCGCGCCGTCGAACAGCAAGCGGGGTTCCAGGGCAAGGGCTCGGCTGCGGGGACGAAACGGTGACGAGGTGTGGGGCATATCGTTAGGTTTAGCTATGGCCCCAGCGAAGGGCGATAGTTCAATCCTAACCACACTTACCAATTTTTACCGTGATGCCGGTGTAAAAAGCTTATTTTTCACAATGATTGACGATGTGCCTTGGCCCGGTTCAAGGCGCACGCATCCAGGCCCCGGGCCTGGCACCCGGGGACACGCTGGTGCAGGCCGCGGTGGGGGCCTGCCTCCTGCCTCAGCGCTTGAGCCCGAACGCCCCCAGCATCTGCTCCGTCTGCTTTTGCATCTGCTCCTGCATCTGCGTGAGCATGGTCTGCGACTGCTCGACGTAGTTGCCCATCATGCCCTTGAGCATGGGCGACTGCAGGCTCATGAACTGCGCCCACATCTCGGGCGTGACGCTTTGCGACTGCTCGGCCAGCTTGGCCTGCACGTCGGTGAAGGCCTGGACGTTCTTCTCCAGGTAGGCCCCCATAAAGCCCTGCATGGCATGGCCGTAGAAGCGGATGAGGTTGGCCAGCACGGCCTCGGTGAACATGGGTGCGCCGCCGGCCTCTTCCTCCAGGATGATCTGCAGCAGGATGCTGCGCGTGAGGTCCTCGCCCGTCTTGGCATCGCGCACCACCACGTTGTGGTGGGCCATCACCAGCTCGCGCACCTCGGCCAGTGTGATGTAGGTGGAGGTGTCGGTGTCGTACAGGCGGCGGTTGGGGTACTTCTTGATCACGCGCGATGCAGACTTGCCGCCGGCAGAAGCGGGTGCGGATGCGGCGGCAGCGGGGGCGCTCTTCTTGTCGGACACTACGGACTCCTCGGGCGCACGGGCCCATCATGTGTGTGGTATTGCAGTGCAACAGATTCTAGGCAGTGCCAGCCGCGCCACCGGCAAAGGATTACCCTGATGGGCAACGGGCCAGCCGGCCGGCCAAGTCGCACAGTTGACAGCGCCCACCCGCATGGCCTGCCAGGACGAAAAAAAGGGGCGCGCACCGGGTGCCGCCCCTGGGAACTGCGCTGCCAAGTGCAGCTCAGTGGTAGACGTAGGTCGCGCTGTAAGGCAGGGCCAGGCCCGAAACGCTGAGCGTCATGGCGATGGAACCCTTGCCCTCGATGACGTTGAAGGTGCAGGCCTTGAGCGTCCAGTTGCCGGCCAGCACGGCCTGCTGCTGGCTCTGCGTGATGGGCAGGCGCAGCGATGCGTCGCTGCAGAACTCCTGCTGGCTCATCGGCCGCACGACGTTGACCAGGGTGACAGGGTTCTGCGCCGTGGCCACCGCCGTCACGCGCACGTCCAGCAGGTGGCCGGTAGATCCGGTACCGGTGAAGGGCGGGCTCGTCACCACGCCGCCATAGCTGACCAGTGAGAACGACGGATGGGTCAGGCTGACCTGGGTGAAGAGGTCGCGACCGATGGCCAGCTGGGGCAGCAGCAGCATGTTGCCGGTGCTCACGAACTGGATGTCCTCCCCCACCACGGCGGGGTCGTTGGCCTTGAGCAGGCCGGTATCCAACAACTTGATCACCACATTGAAATACTTGGCGTTGTCGATCTGCAGCACAGGCAGGCGCAACGTGCCGTTGGCGCCATCGAACACCGCCGGATCCGCTGCCTGGGCGCCTGCCATGGCGCTCACGAGAAACGCCGCAACCGCGAGGTTTTTGGGGTTCGGTTTCACGTCTGATCTCTCCTGGGGGCCCTTGCGGGACCTGTAACCGTTAACGTACATCGTAACCAACTGAGCCGGGCAACAAAACTGTTGCGGCGACTTTAGGGCGTGGCGCATGCACCACACCTCAATGGGTGTATTGTCCGCCACGCTGCCTGATGCTGCTGGTGACCAAGGGCACATCCCCGTGCAGATCGCGCCTCATTTTTCAGCACAAAAAACCCGAATTCACCTCACTGGAGTGCTCAATCCGTTATTTTTCAAGCCATAGAAATCTTCAAACAATCGAATAAACCCGCACTCAGGTCCTGCATGGGTGGCGAGCCGCGCGGCAACAGCAGCCCTTCGGCCGCCGGCCACAGGTCGGGGCATTCGCTGGCAGACACAGGCCCTGCACAGCGCTACGGTGGACGCATGAGCCCACACACCCTCTTACAGGAGTCCGCCATGCCCGCACCCGCACCCCAGCCCCTGCCGCCCATCGACACGCCACCGCTCGAGCAGCCGCCCGCGCCGGTCTGGGCGCCCGAGCCGCCCCAGGGCGACCCGCCACCCGGCCCGGCCGAGGCGCCGGTGCAAGACCCGCCGCCGCATTTCTGAGCGCCCGCTCATGCTGCAGGCCTTGCGGGAACTGCGCGCCAGGGGCGCACATGCACTTGCCTAGCATGGCCCGCCCCGGCGGGTAACCCCCCGCTTGGGTGGTGCCCACGGCATTGACATCATGGCGCCTTACCCTCGCCTGGTGGCCGGATGCCTGGATGCGCACGTGGCGGGCGACGGCAGGCCGCATCGGTCGTATATTCGCAGGGGGATGGGCCCCCGTGAACCCGCGCCGTCGGCGCTGTCCAGGCAGCCAGCCGTTGCAAGCGCGCCTTGTGCGACAGGCATGCATGGTTGAAAGGCAAGGTCCGGCAAGGTGATTTCTCCCCAACCCGGCCCCACCGGGGCCGCCAAGGACAGGTCCGTGCTGCGGCTCGAACCGTGGCGGGTGTTCCTTTTCGTGTTCGCGGCCGCAGGGGTGGCTCTGGCCGTACAGCTGTACACGCTGCGCCAGACGATCCGCGAGGCCGAGGTGGACCGCCTGCAGGACGTGACCCGCTACGTCTCGGAAAACCTCACGCGCCAGCTGCATGGCCTGAACGAGGCGCTCACGCGCATCAGTGACGACTACCGCGCACTGGCGTTCACCTTCTCCAGTGCCGATGCCTCGCGCCAGCTGCATCTGCTGACCGACGTGATCCAGGCTGTGCGCGGCCTGGCCGTCTACGACGCCAACGGCAATGCGGTGGCCTCGGACTCCACGAGCGACGTGGGCAAGGACTTCTACCGCGAGGACTTCTTCGAGGGCGTGCGCAGCAAGCCCGACCCCGAAGTGCTGTACCTGTCGCGCCCCTCGGAGGCCGAGGACGACGCGGTGGCACTCAGGCTGTCGCGCGCGATCTTCGATGCCCAGGGCCAGTTCTCGGGCGTGGTGAGCGCCACGCTGGACGAGGAGTTCTTTGCCTTCATCGTGCGCTCGGCGCTGTTTGCGCCGGACATGCGGGCCACCATTGCGCACGCCGATGGCGAGGTGTTCGTGACCGTGCCGCAGTCGCCCGAGCTGCGCATGGCCAACCTCGCCCGGCCGGGTTCCGCCTTCGAGGCCCACTTCCGCCAGCGCGAGCCCCTCACGGTGTACGAGGGCATCGTGCCGGCCACCGGCCGCAACCGGCTGGTGGTGCTGGCCAGCGTCAAGCCGGCCTACCTGGGCCTGAACAACAACATGGTGCTGGCCATCAGCCGCGAGCGCTCCGACGTCTATGCGCCCTGGTACGGGCAGGTGCGGCTGTACACCGCGCTGTACTGCACCGTGCTCATCGCCGCCACCGGCCTGCGGCTGATGGAGCGGCGCCGCCGGCGCCGGCTGATGGCCAAGGAGGCCGCCTCGCAGGAGGCGCTGCGGCTGTCGGCCGCGCGGCTGGAGCGCGCGCTGGACGGCGCCCAGCTCGGCCTGTGGGAGCTGCAGGTGGACAGCCGCCAGCTGCGCATCGACGCCCGCGGCGCCCGCATGCTGGGCTATGGCGAGACGGAAGTCACCCGCCCCGTCGAGGAGTGGACGGCCACCCTGCACCCGGCCGACCAGGCGGCCAACGTGGCAGCCTTTGCCGAGCACCTGCGCGGCGACAGCCCCGCGTATGAGAACGGGTTCCGTGTCGCCGTGGGGGAGCGCTACGTCTGGCTCTTCAGCCGTGGCAAGGTGACCGAACGCCGTGCGGACGGCACGCCGCTGCGCATGATCGGCACCTTCATGGACATCAGCGCGCGCAAGGCCAGCGAGGTGGCCCTGGCCGACGCGGCGCTGCTGCAGAAAAAGTCCGGCGAGATCGCGGGCGTGGGCGGCTGGACGCGCGACCTGGCCACCGGGCGATCGCAATGGACCGATGAGGTCTACCGCATCCACGACCTGCTGCCAGGTGCAGAGGCACCGGACCTGGCCCAGACCCTGGGTTTCTACACCGAGGCATCACGCCCGCGCATCGCGGCGGCGGTGGAGCAGTGCATTGCCGACGGCACGCCCTGGGACCTGGAGCTGCAGATCGTCTCCGCCCAGGGGCGGCAGCGCTGGGTGCGCACGCAGGGCGAGGCGATCCGCGAGAACGGCGCCATCGTGCGGCTGGCCGGGGCCTTCCAGGACATCACGGCGCGCAAGCAGGCGGCGCTGGAGCTGGAACGCCTGAACGCCGCGCTCTCCGAGCTGTCCTACCAGGATGCGCTCACCGGCCTGGGCAACCGCCGCCTGTTCGACGACACCCTGCGCAGCGAATGGGCCCGCCATGCGCGCCAGGGCACGGTGCTGTCACTGCTGATGATCGACATCGACTACTTCAAGCGCTACAACGACCACCACGGCCACCTGGGCGGCGACGGCTGCCTCAGGCAGGTGTCCACCATCCTGCGCGACACGCTCAAGCGCACGCACGAGCGCGCCATGCGCTACGGCGGCGAGGAATTCGCCATCCTGCTGCCCGAGACCACACTCGACGGCGCCCGCCTGGTGGCACAGCGCCTGCTCGATGCGGTGCAGGCCGCGCGCATTCCGCATGGCGCCTCCACCGTCAGGCCCTGGGTCACGCTGAGCATCGGGGTGGCCAGCGTCGCGCCCCTGCTGGACACCGAACCCGCCACGCTCACGCACCTGGCGGACATGGCGCTCTACCAGGCCAAGGCCAATGGCCGCGCCGGCTACGCCACGCACGAGGACGTGTGAGGCCAGGCAGGGCATGGCAGGCAAGCAGGCCGGCGGGCGCGCTGGGCTCCCCGTCCTACGGCCTTCCTGGGCTTTTCGACGACATGGCACGGCATGCGCCGCCCGCAAAGTCGGCGCTTGGCCGGGCAATGTCGCCCGGCCTTATTGAAGGACCGCCCATGCCAAGCAACACCCCTCTCACCGGAAAGACCGTCGCCATCCTCGTTACCGATGGCTTTGAACAGGCCGAACTCACGGGCCCCCAGCAGGCACTGGAAGCAGCCGGCGCCAAGACCTCCATCATCTCGCCCAAGGCCGGCCAGGTGCAGGGCTACCAGCATGTGGACAAGGCCGACCGCGTTGCCGTGGACCAGCTCCTGACCGATGCCAGCCCCGACGCCTTCGACGCTGTGCTGCTGCCCGGCGGCGTGCACAACGCCGATGCACTGCGCACCGAGGACAAGGCCCGGGCCTTCGTGCAGCGCATTGCGCAGCAGGGCAAGCCCATCGCCGTGATCTGCCACGGCGCCTGGCTGCTGGTGGACGCGGGCCTGGTGCAGGGCCGCACCCTCACCAGCTGGCCCAGCCTGCAGGTGGACCTGCGCAACGCGGGCGCGACCTGGGTGGACGAGGAGGTGCACGTGGACGGCCAGCTCGTGAGCAGCCGCAAGCCCGACGACATCCCTGCCTTCAACGAAAGCTTCAAAAAGCTGCTGGCCGCGCAGGCCGCCTGATCCACCGAGTGCGCTCAGGCACGTCGGCGTGCCGGCGCGGGGCCCGCGCTGCGCCGTTGGTGAACCCGGCTGCCGGCCCAGAGCCCCACGGCCAACCCCGCCAGCGCTGCCAGCCCGGTGGCGAGCACGGCGTCCTCCCTGGCGCGCGCTGCAGCCGCCTGCCTGCCGCCATCGATGGCCGTGCCCCGAGAGGGCTGGAACAGGTTGCCGTCGGACTGCGCTGCCGGCCTGGCGCTGCGTAAGGCCCATCGGGTCACCCGCTCCATGGCGGCAGCAACCCACTGCGGCGCCAGGGCATGCGCAAGCCGGCCCGGCAAGGCCCCGGCACCCAGCCAGGTCACCGCCCGGGGGTTGTCCACCAGCGCGACGATGGCACCTGCCACGCGGCGCGGGTCCACCAGCGGAATGCGCGGGTTGATGTTGCTGCCGGTGTAGTTGGCGCCATGCGACAGGCCCGGCGAATCCACGAAGGTGGGCGCCACGTCGCAGACATGCACCCCGGGCAGGTCGGACACCTCGGCGCGCAGCGCCTCGGACAGCCCGCGCAGGCCGAATTTGCTGGCCGTGTAGGCGGCCGCATAGGGCGCGGGAATCCAGCCGCCGACGGAGATCATGTTGACCAGCGTGCCGCGCCCGCGCTCGCGGAAGTGGCGCAGCGCCACATGGGCGCCATGCATGTGGCCAAGGAGGTTGGACTCCACCACGCGCCGGTGCGAGGCCAGGGGCGTTTCGTCGAAGCGGCCGATCGCGCCGACACCCACGCCGTTCACCCAGACATCGATGCGACCGTGGTGCCGCAGCGCCGTCTGCGCCAGGCGCTCCACTGCCTCGGCGTCGGTCACGTCCGTGGGCACGCCCAGCGCCGCGGCCGCACCTGCCGTGCGGCACGACATGGCCACCGGGGCCAGGGTGTCCTGGTCGCGCGCCGCCAGCACCAGCCGGGCACCCCGCTCGGCAAACGCAAGCGCCGTGGCGTGCCCGATGCCGCTGGACGCGCCGGTGATGACGACCACGAGGCCGGGGTCGGTGCCAGCGCCCGGCGTACCGGGTGGCTGCGATGCGTTCGGATCTTCTGGGTGGGACATGGCGTTCCTTGTGCTCATGGGATGGGGTTTGCGATCAGGCCACCCGGTTGTAGTGCGCAAGCGGGAACGGGCGTGTAGGACCGAATGCCATGCGCCAAGATGCCGGCTCCAGGCGGGGCGGCTGAGGGCCTGTCAACACTAATTTCGGGGATCGCGTTGCCCGGCCTGGGGGCTGGATGCAAGGCGCCCGTGCGCAACAAGGTGTGCACTTGGCAAGCGCAGGCAAGGCAGCAGACGCCCCCCAGGCCGAGCAACCCGAAGGGAAGGCCCTAGAACACCGACAGCCCGGTCCGGGCCGTGAACAGCTCCAGCGCGCGCATGCCCAGGAGGGAGTTGCCTGTTCTGTCCAGCGCCGGCGACCAGACGCACAGGCTCAGGCGGTCCGGCACCACCGCCACGATGCCGCCCCCTACCCCGCTCTTGCACGGCAGGCCGATGCGGAACGCGAACTCGCCGGCCGCATCGTAGGTGCCGCAGGTCAGCATGAGCGCATTGATGCGGCGCGTCTGCCGCTCGGTCAGCAGGGGCTCGCCGCCGAAGGGGTGGCGGCCGTCGCGGCACAGGTAGCCGGTGGCGCGCGCCAGCTGCAGGCAGCTCATGCGCACCGCGCAGTGGTGAAAATAGGCATCCAGAACGGTGGCAACATCGTTGTCGATCTTGCCGAAGCTTTTCATGAAGTTGGCCAGCGCGATGTTGCGAAAGCCGGTGTCAGCCTCCGAGGCCGCCACTTCCTCGTCGAAGTGCACCGGCTCGTTGCACAGGCCGGACAGCAGCTGCAGCATGGCGGCCTTGGCGTCGCCCTGGCTCACCAGGCGGTCGGTGACGGTGATCGCGCCGGCATTGATGAAGGGGTTGCGCGGCGTACCCTGCTCGGCTTCGAGCTGCACCAGGGAGTTGAACGGGTTGCCCGAGGGCTCGCGGCCGATCCGCTCCCAGAGCTGGTCCCCGAGCGCGCCCATGCCCAGGGTCAGCGCAAAGAGCTTGGAGATGCTCTGTATGGAAAACGGCACGGCGCCATCGCCGGCGCATGCCTCCTGGCCATCGCAGGTGCGCAGCGCAATGCCGAACTGCGCGGCCGGCACCCGCGCCAGCGCCGGGATGTAGTCGGCCACCTGGCCCTGTGCACCGAGCTGCGGGCGCAATGCCTGGACGATGTCTTCGAGGATGGGCTGGAACTGCATGCGCCGATTATCGGCCCGGGACCGGCCCGGGCTCACCGGCGCTCGGCGCCGCCATCCAGCAGGGCACGCACCCGGCGTGTCATGTCGTCCACCTCGAAGGGCTTGGTCATGATCTCCATGCCGGGCGAGGCAAAGGGCTGCGAGGCCGATATGGTCTCGGCGTAGCCCGTCATGAACAGGATCTTCAGGTCCGGCCGCTCGGCGCTGGCGGCCTCGGCCACCTGGCGGCCGTTGAGCCCCGGCAGGCCGACGTCGGTGATAAGCAGGTCGATGCGGCGCTCTCGCGCGCGCAGCTGGTCCAGCCCCGAAAGGCCGTCGTGCGCCTCCAGCACTTCGTAGCCCAGGTCGCGCAGCACCTCGGCCACCAGCTCGCGCACCAGGGTTTCGTCTTCCACCACGAGGATGACCTCGCCCCGGGACACAGCCGTGGCAGCGGGTGCGGGCAGCGCCTGCGCAGGGCTGTCCCCGGCATGGAGATGGGCCGGCAGGTAGATGCGGACGGTGGTGCCCTGGCCATACTCGCTGAAGATGCGCGCATGGCCTTCGGACTGGCGGGCGAAGCCATAGATCATCGACAGCCCCAGGCCCGAGCCTTCGCCCACGGCCTTGGTGGTGAAGAAGGGCTCGAAGGCGTGGGCCAGGGTCTCGGCGGTCATGCCGGTGCCCGTGTCGGTGACCGAGATGCACACGTAAGGGCCGGGCTGCACGCCGTGCAGGGCCGCCGCGTAGGCGGCATCGAGTTCGGCGTTGTGCGTCCCGATGACCAGGCGGCCCCCGTCCGGCATGGCATCCCGGGCGTTGATGGCCAGGTTGAGGATGGCGTTTTCGAGCTGGTTCTCGTCGCACAGCGTGGTCCACAGCCCGGGCGCGAGCTGCAGGGCCAGCTCCACCTTCTCGCCGACGGTCTGGCGCAGCAGGTCCTGCATGGACAGCACCAGGGGATTGGCGCGCACCACCTTGGGGCTGAGCGGCTGGCGCCGCGAGAACGCCAGCAGCCGGTGCGTGAGGCCGGCCGCGCGCGAGGTGGAGGCCAGGGCCCGCATGACATAGGTGTCCAGGTCGGCCACGGCGCCCTGCCCGATGCGCTTGCGCAGCAGCTGCAGGTTGCCCATGATGCCCTGCAGCAGGTTGTTGAAGTCGTGCGCGATGCCGCCGGTGAGCTGGCCCACGGCCTCCATCTTCTGCGCCTGGCGCAGCGCCTCCTCGTGCAGGCGCAGCTGCTCGGTGCGCTCGGCCACCTGCGACTCCAGGGTGGCGTTGAGCGTCTGCAGCGCGGCCTCGGCCTTGCGGCGCTCCTCGATCTCGCGCTGGGCCGCCTCGAACAGGCGGGCGTTGTCGATGGCGATGGCCGCCTCGGCCGCCAGCAGCGCCACCGAGCGTTCGGAGCGCTCGGTGAACACCGCCGCCTGGGAGTGGCCGAAGAACAGCCCGCCGATCACCTCGCTGGCACGGTTGACCACCGGCACCGCCAGGTAGCTGGTCACGGCCAGGTGGCCGTTGGGCATGCCGTGGTAGGGCGCGCTTTTTCCGTAGCGCGGATCCTGGGTGATGTCATCCGAGCGCACGATGCCCTCGCCCGCGAAGGTGGTGCCGAACACCGCCGTGTTGCGCGGCATGGGAAACTTCTCGAACGCCGCACGCGGCGCGCCCGACAGGGTGTACAGGGTATAGCTCTCGCCGGCTTCGTTCACCAGGTTGTAGAAGAAGGCACCGAACTGCGCGCCGGTGACCTCCATGCCGGCATCGGTCACGGCCTGCACCACCTTGGCCAGGTCGTTCTCGCGCGCCAGCGTGGCACCGGCGCGGTTGAGCACCTCCAGCGTGCGCTTTTCCTCGCGCAGCGCGTCCTCGGACACCTTCCACTGCGTGCGGTCGCGCAGCACCTTCACAAAGGCCACGGGCGCGGCGGCGGGGTCGGTCACCGGCGTGAGCTCGCCCACGGCCCAAAAGCGCGAGCCATCGGAACGCATGCGCCAGCCCTCATGGCCGCCCCGGCCCTTGGACAGGGCATCGGTCATTTCCTCGGTCACGCGCGCCTGGGGGTTGGTCTCTTCGGGAAAGATGCGCAGCAGCGTCTGGCCACGCATCTGCTCCTCGGTCCAGCCCAGCAGCCGCACGGCGCCGGGGTTCCAGCTGAGCACGGCGCCACGGCTGTCCAGCGCGATGATGGCCGTATCGGTGGCGCTGTTGATGACGGTGGATAAAGCGGCTGCGCTCAGTTGCATGGGGATGTGTCTCTGATGAACACGTTCTTGCAGGCGGGGATCGGGAAAGGGGCCACTGTAACTGCTCAGCCTGGTTTGAACCACCGGGTGTTCATGGGGTCGGCCGGGCGGGGCCCGCCCGCCCGCGTGCCATCCCGGGTCCATGCGCACCGCCGTCAGCCGGCCTCGGGGTCCGGCAGGCCCATGCAGTGCTCGAAGAACATGTCGAGCTCGGTGGATTTGTCGAACACCCCATCGGCGCCCTGGGCCAGGCAGCGGCGGCGCATGTCGGGCGTGGCATAGTTGGACAGCACGAAGACATGCTGGCCGGGGTTGCGCTGGCGCACGGCCTGCAATACCTCCAGGCCCGAGCCGGCGGCCAGGAACAGGTCCACCACCATCAGGTGCCATTGGCCGCGCCAGCGCTCCATCGCCTCCCGGGCGCCGCTGGCGGTGGCCGCAATGGCGACAACGCGCGCATTGGCCAACTCCTCCAATGCCGGGACCAGGGTCTCACTGATCATTTTGTTGTCTTCGACAAGGATGGTGATGAAAGGCATCGTGGACCGTGCCGGTTACACCGGATACAAGGAAGCTGCCTACAATCTAAGCGCACAGCCGAATCCGGCGTGTAGGCAATCACCCCGCGTGCAGGGGGTGCTACACGATTGTGTGATTTTTTTCACCACAGAGCCTGAAACATGTCCAGCGACACGAAAACGCCCCAGGCACCTGAAATCGCCGATGTCCTGAACCAGAACGCCGAGGCGGCCGAACAGATCAAGGCCACAGCCAGCGAACTGAACGTGGTCCACGCGGTGCTGTCCACCCAGATTCCTCCCGAGGCGCTGGAAGGCGACCTGCAGGCCGCCGTGGAGCGCACGGACGAGCTGGAGCAGCAGCTCAGCGAGACGGCGCAAGCGCTCGAAAAGTCCAACGACCTGCTGCGCGAGATCGGGGCCCGGCAAGGGGAAGCCACGGCAGCCCCCAAGAAGTAGGTAGCGGGAGCGGTCCGCTGCAGGGCGCTGGGTCCGGCGGTGGCATCGTCCTACAGCGGCGCAGCCGGCGCCTGCGCACACTGGGCTTTTGTGCATCGGAGGCACCATGGCCACACACCCATCCCAGCCCGGGGGCAAGCCCAGGCCAGACCCTGAGCGCCCCTCCCCCGCGTTCACCGAGACCGATGCAGTGGCAGGCAAGCGCAAACCCGCGGATGCGGCGCCCGAGCGCGGCGACACCGCCCCTTCCGCACCGGCCCCCAATTCGCCGCAATCGGGCGTGGACCCGGAGACACCGGCCAGCATCAACGCGCCATGACAGGGCGCCACATCCAGGCCGGGCACCAGCGGCTGGTGATCACAGGGGCGTCAGCGCCTCCGGCAGGCACGACTCATCGTGCCCCACCAGGCGGATCCACATGCCGGTCTTGCGGATGATGATGTAGTCGACGGTGACGACGCGGCCTTTGTAGAGAAATTTGGAGCCGGGTTTGTACAGGACCATGGAGCAGGGAAAGGGCAAGTTGCAGGCAGGATGCAGCTGCAAGAATCAGACCTCCGATGGTGCCCCCGCACGCAGCATCGGGTTGTGACAGGCGCGAAAAACCCACTGCTCCGATGGGCTGCTACTTGACGTGCGGCAGCGCGCACTCTCCCCGGCGGTGCCCCCCAAGGCGCGAAGCGCCCCAGGGAGTGTGTCACTTCAGTGTTCGCCAAGGGCCATGCCCTGCCCGGGCGCATGCGCGCGCGGTGCCGATGGCGATGCCGACGTCGCAGACATGGACTCCGTGGCCACCACGGGCAGGCGGCTCAGCAGGCTGGCCTTGATCTCCGGACCGGCCATCTTGAAAGCTACTACGGCCGCCACCACCAGCACCGCAACGGTGGCGGCCAGGCCGAACACGCGCGAATCACCCGCGCCGTCTGCGCCCTGCAGCATGCCGTAGTGGCCCGATGTATTGCTCATGGTTTTCATGGGTTTGCTCCTGGCTGTGTTTATGCAGTGAAGTTAACGGCCAGCGGGCGCCCGGGCTGTCGGACAAAAACCATTCCTGGGTGTGGAAAAACCCGCAGCCCCCACGGACCCGTCCAAGCTCTCAATGGCATGAAAAAAGCCGCCTGTAACGGCGGCTTGATGGGTTCTGTTGGGCGTAGACGGAGCTGCTTACATGCGGTTCCAGGGCCACTCACCGCATTTGGATTGTGACACCGTCACATTCGCCAGCCGGCGCATGGAGGTGTCGTCGTAGATGTAGCTCAGGCGCACACCGGCCTGCAGGTCGGGCGCCACGTGCGCATCGCGGCACAGCGTCCCCAGAAGCTCGCGCTCCACCACGGCCTCGAAGTCCGGCCGCACGCCCGCGGGGCTGACCAGGAACTTCACCGTCACATGCCGGCCCGCATGCGTGGCCGAGGTGGACAGGATGCGCTCGTCGCGCCGTTCGCGGGCGTCGGAGTTGTACTCCTCGGCCAGGCGCCTGGCCCGCGCCTCGGCGCTCATCCGCGGAGTGCGCTCCCCCGGCACACGGGCCATGAGAAAGTTCTCGTCGCACACGCGCAGCGCGATCTGGATGCCCGTGGGTGTGGGCTTGTTGGTGGCGCTGTCGACGCAGCGGTCGTACTGCGCCCGGGCCCGCGGGCCCAGTTCATCGCGCGAACGCAGCGGATAGTCCTGCGCCAGGGCGGCCGTGGACGACAACAGCGCGGCGCCCAGTGCAAGGCCGCGCAGCAAAGGCTCAAAAGTCATGGTGATCTTCGGGATGGCCCCGCCCGTTGTGATGGATAGATCTGGGGTGGAGAGTATGCCCCCAGGCCCTGGCTGCGGGCAAGGCAGCTTGCGCCCGGTTGCAGGCACACATCAGGCAAGGGCCTGAACGCGCCAGGGTTCCGGCGCCCGCTGCCGCACCACGCGAAAGAAAGCAGCCGATGGGCCGGCCCGCTCAGCCTGCGGCCAGCGACACCACGGCCACCAGCAGCATCACGGCCGCTGCGGCCAGCCACATCACGCGCGGGCTGTACTGGCCGAATTCCAGATCCCCGTCGTCCGCAATGCCGGCATCGGCAAAAGACATCTGGCGTTGGAAGGACTTGGTGTTCGGCATGCTCGTGTGCTCCGGTGTGAATGTGTACAAGTAGATGTGTACAAAGGTAGCTGGGCAATCCAGCCGTCCGTGTCAGACAAGTGCCCATCCTCGCAGCAGATCGGGCCCACCGCATTTTTGAAACCGGCCGGAACGTGACATACCGCACGCAAGGCCCTGCCGCAGGCCATCCGCGCACTATCTGGAGCCGCCTGGAACAGGGCCCTAGCCGAACTGCTTGCCGCTGTGCTGGCAGACCCAGCCGCGCGCATGGGCCAGTGCCTCGTCCTCGGTGTCGAAAGCCACGTCAGGCGACACGTTGAGCACCTCGCCGCCCGACAGTTCCACGGACACCACGGCCCATTGATCGTTGCGCTGCAGGGTCACCCAGCAGCTGTCGGAGTCACTGCAGCGCAGGCGGTGCTCCGTGGTCACCATGGCCATCGGCATGTCCTCGTGTTCAGGCAGGCACCGCCCACGGGTGCCTGCGCTCGTTGGAGCACTGTAAGGCACCCGGCCCGGGCCGTCCGTCAGCCAATGCCGACAATTGCAGCGCGTCGCGGCACAGCAAGCCTCGGGGTTGCGAGGGTCGCCCAGCATGCCGCCGAGCACCGGCCCGGCGATGAGCCCCGCGCCGAACATGGCGTTGAACAGCCCGAAGCGCCGCGCCCGCTGGTCCAGCAAGCTGGGCGCACAGGCCAGCAGCAGGTAGCTGGCGCAGGCCCCGGCCATCGACAGCAGCAGCACGGGCCGGCGCCCGAGCCGGTCGCTCAGCACACCGAGCACGGGCGCGCACACCAGCTGCAGGGCCGCATAGAGCGCGGCCATCACGCCGATGACCGGGGCCACATGGGAGGTATGGATGACCTGCTGCACCAACGCTGGCAGGATGGGAAACACGAGGCCGATGCGCATGGCATCGAGCGCGACGCACAGATAGATGGCGGCGAGGGGGCGGTTGCGGGAGATTCATGGCGATCAGGCGTTCCGGTGGGTGCGGGCACGGTGAGGCGCTCGCAACAACAAGGTCCGACGGATGTCGGGGGAAACGCTGGCCGGATCACCCTCTGCGGGGGCCGATGGCGTGTGCGCGGACGATTGCAGGGGGAAGTCTCCACCCGGGACTGCAAACGGCCGTTTTTCGCGGTGTCTGTGCGGATTGTCACCCGGTTGCCGCCGACGAGCGGGCCAGCGCCTCACGCACGGCACGCACCTGGGGCGCGCGGGCAGGCGCGGCCGCCGGGCCGTGTCACCCACCAGAAGCCCAGTGCGCCCACACTCACCGCGGCCCCCAGCCGGCACACACCCTGCCAGCCCGCATGGGCATAGGTCACCGTGGTCGCCACCGCCCCCAGGCCGCTGCCCACTGCATAGAACAGCATGTACAGCCCCACCAGGCGGCCATGCGCCTCGGGGCGCGAACGCAGCACCAGGCTCTGGTTGGTGACGTGCAGGGCCTGGCCGCCCAGGTCCAGCAGCACAATGCCCAGCAGCAGGGCCCACAGCGACTGGTGCAGCAGCGACAGCGGCCACCACGCCAGCAGCAGCAGTGCCAATGCGGCGACGCTGGTACGCTGGCCATGCCCCTGGTCGGCCCAGCGCCCGGCGCGGGCCGCAGCCAGCGCCCCCACGGCGCCCACCAGGCCGAAGGCGCCGATGGCCGTGTGCGAGTACGCAAAAGGCGGGGCGCTGAGCGGCAGCACCAGCGCGCTCCAGAAGATGTTGAAGGCCGCGAACATCAGCAGCGCCAGCATTCCGCGCACCTGCAGCACCCGGTCCTCGCGCAGCAGCCCCCACATCGACATCAGCAGTTGCCGGTAGCCCAGGCCCGCCGATGGGCCGGGCGGCAGCACCGGCAACCGGCGCCACAGCGGCCATGCCAGCGCCAGCATGAGCAGCGCGGCGCAGAGGTACACACCGCGCCAGCCGGCCACATCGCTCACGCCGCCCGCAAAGACACGGGCCAGCAGCAGGCCCGCGAACACGCCGGATTGCGCAGCCCCCACCACCCGGCCCTGCTCATGGGGCGCCGCCGCGCTGGCGGCATAGGCAATCAGCCCCTGGGTCATGGCGGTGCCGCACAGGCCCACGCCCAGCATGCCGGCCAGCAGCACCGGCGTGGACCGCGCCGCGCCCACGGTGGCCAGCGCCGCCACCAGCGCCAGCAGTTGCACCGCCATCAGGCGCCGTCGCTCCACCCGGTCGCCCAGCGGCACCAGCAGCAGCAAGGCCAGCGCACAGCCGATCTGCGTGGCCAGCACCACGCCGCCAATGGCCGCATGGCCGATGCCGAACTCCGCAGCCAGCGTATCCAGCAAAGGCTGCGCGTAGTAGACGTTGGCCACGGCGAGGCCGCTGGCCAGGGCGAACAGGCCCACCAGGGAGCTCGGCATGGCGGGTCGGGGCAAGGCAGAGGAAGAACAAGGCATGGCAAAACCAATCCAGTTGCAAAACAAAACCAGATGGATGGTAGCCAATCAGGTTTTAAAATGCAACCACACTCGCAATTCCCGCAACGCCCAGGAACCACGCATGCCACGCCATGAGCCCGCACCCGCAGCAGCTACCGCCGAACCCTGCCCCGTGGCCCGCAGCCTGAACGCCATCGGCGACCGCTGGTCGCTGCTGATCGTGCGCGACGCCTTCGACGGCCTGCGCCGCTTTGGCGACTTCCAGCGCAACCTGGGCGTGGCGCGCAACATCCTGGCCGACCGCCTGCGCCGGCTGGTGGATGCCGGCATCCTGCAGACCCAGCCCGCGTCGGACGGCAGCGCCTACCAGGAGTACGTGCTGACCCCGCGCGGCGAAACACTGTTCCCTGTGGTGCTGGCCTTGCGGCAATGGGGCGAGCAGCACCTGTTCGGGCGCGGCGAGCGGCACTCGGTGCTGCTGGAGAAGGGCACCGGCAAGCCCGTGCCCTTCATGGCGCCGCGGGCGCGCGATGGCTCGGTGCTGGCGCCGGACGCGACCGAGGTGAAGAAGGTGGCCTAGTGTCCTGAGTTGGAAGCTAGGCGCAAAGCACAGCCATGCCGGCTGGCATGGCGCGCATTTGCAACGACGCATGGCGGCGATTGTCGGGAGATTTGTTCAACGAATTTCCAACTCGGGACACTAGGGTTGGACTTCGTCAGACAGCCGCGTCCTCCAGCGCCTGGACCAAAAACTCCGCCGTAGCCCGCACCCTGGCCGTGCGCTGCAGGTCGGGGTGCATCA
Organism: Acidovorax sp.; assembly: GCF_046339755.1. Classification (GTDB taxonomy): domain Bacteria; phylum Pseudomonadota; class Gammaproteobacteria; order Burkholderiales; family Burkholderiaceae_C; genus Acidovorax. The sequence goes on from NZ_JBKDTZ010000411.1 coordinate 19,014, forward strand.
CCAGCCAGACCTCGTGGTCGTTCGCGCGGCGGCGCTGCGGCCAGATGCGCAGCAGGCCCTCACGCTCGCCCAGGTGCACCGGCATCTCGCCCAGGCCGATGCCGGCCGCCACCGCCTTGCGCACCAGCAGGCCCGAGTTGACGGCCATGGCAATGCGGGCCTGGCGCGCCGGCACCTCCACCGCCGTGGGGTAGGGCCGCTGCGCCAGAGTGGGGCCGTAGGCCACCAGGTGGTGACCGCGCAGTTCGTCGTCGGGCACGGGCGTGCCAAAGCGCTCCAGATACGCCGCGCTGGCGAACAGGCCCACGGGCCACGACACGACGCGGCGCACCACCAGGTCGGGCGATTCGGGGCGCACGTTGCGAAACGCGATGTCGGCCTGGCGGCGGCTGAGGTTCAGCACCTGGGCAGAGACCTCCAGGTCCACGCGGATGCCTGGCCAGCGCTGCTGCAGGCGATCGATGGCGGGCAGCAGGAAGTCGATGGCGATGGAATCGGAACAGGTCACGCGCACCAGTCCCGCATGGCTCTCGTCCTGCCCCTCGATGCGGGTGCGCAGGTCCAGCGCCGCCGCCTCCATGCGCCGCGCGGCGCCCAGCGCCGCCTCGCCCGCAGCGGTGAGCTGGTAGCCGCCCTTGGCGCGCAGGAACAGCGTGGTGCCCAACTCGGCCTCCAGTGCCTGCAGGCGCCGGCCCACTGTGGCCTGGTCCACGCCCAGGCTGCGGGCGGCGGCACGCAGTGAAGGGCTGCGGGTCAAGGCCAGAAAGATGCGCGTGTCGTCCCAGTTCATGCGATGCAATTTTGCATCACTGCAGCTCAAAAACGCTGCATTTCACATGCACAAATCCGCCCTAAGCTGTGGGCCATCACTGAACCTGACAAGAAAGCCCCAACATGCAAGCCATTGTTTTTGATGAATTCGGCGGCCCCGAGGTGCTCGTGGCCCGCGAGATCCCCCGCCCCGAGGTGCGCCCCCATGACCTGCTGGTGCACAACGCCGCCATCGGCGTGAACCGCGCCGACCTCTCGCACCGCAAGGGCGCCTATGGGCGGGCCTACTTCGGCGACTCGGACCTGATGGGCCTGGAGATCGCCGGCACCGTGGCCGAGGTGGGGCCCGAGGTGCAGGGCTTTGCCGTGGGCGACCGCGTGATGGGCATCGTGGGTGGCGGCGCCTACGCGGAGTATTCGCGCATTGACCACCGCATGGCCATGCGCGTGCCAGACAACCTCTCGCTCACCGAGGCCGGCGCCATCGCCGAGGTGTTCGTCACCGCGCACGAGGCCCTGTTCCACCTGGCGCGGCTGCAGCCTGGCGAATCAGTGCTCATCCACGCGGCCGCAGGCGGCGGGGGCTCGGCCGCGGTGCAACTGGCCCACGCCGCCGGGGCGCGCGTATTCACCACCGCCAGCGCCGACAAGCGCGACGCGGTGCTCGGCTTCGGGGCCGACGTGTTCATCGACTACCGCAGCCAGGACTTCCAGGCCGTGGTCGCGGAGCACACGGGCGGCAAGGGCGTGGACGTAGTGATCGACTTCATTGGCGGCCCCTACCTGGAACGCAACGTGCGCTCGCTCGCCGTGGGCGGGCGCATGACGGTGGTGGGCCTGCTCGGCGGCGCCGGCGAAGCCGCGCAACTGCCCATCGATGTGCTGCTGTACCGCCACCTGCAGATCTACGGCACGGTGATGAAATCGCGCCCGCCCGAAGTCAAGCAGGCCATGACGCAGCGCTTTGCCCAACGCTGGCTGGGCGCGCTGGCCGACGGCACGCTGCGCCCGGTGATCGACAGCACCTACCCGCTGGCGGATGCGGCCGGCGCGCACCGGCGCATGGAGACGGGGTTGAGCGTGGGGAAGATTCTGCTGCGGCCAGATTCACACCGCCCATGACAGCCCATCCCACCCCAGGCGCCTACCGCATCACCAAGCCGCCATCGACGAACAGCACCTGCCCGGTCATGAACCCGCTCCAGTCCGAGGCCAGGAACAGCACGGGCCCGGCAATGTCTTCGGGCCGTGCTATGCGAAGCAGCGGCGTGGCGGCCATCAGCGATTCGCGAAACGACTCCTTTGTCGATTCGCTGGCCTGCGTGGGGTAGACGAGCCCGGGGGCCACGCAGTTCCCGCGGATGCCCAAGGGCCCCAGCTCGGTGGCCAGGTTGCGGCTGAAGGCCACCAGCGAGGCCTTGGCCGTGGTGTAGTCGTGGTAGGCCACCACCGGGTGCTCCACCAGGTTGCTCACGATGTTCACGATGGCGCCCTGCGCGCGTTGGCGCATCTGCGGCAGCACCGCGCGGCAGACGTTGAAGGCACCACCCACCGCACCGTCGAACTGCGCCTGGTAGTCGCTCCACTGCAGGTCGTCGAACAGCGTGCGGTGGCGCGGATCGAAGGCGTAGGGTTTGAAGGCGTTGTTCACCACGATGTCGATGGGGCCGAGCTCGCGCGCCACGGCATCGACCATGGCCTGTACCGCAGGGGCAGAGCCCACATCGGCCTTGGCGGCCCAGGCATCGCCGCCAGCGGCCTGGCAGGCCGCCACCGTGGCGGCAGCAGCCGCATCGTTGGAGAGGTGGTTGATGGCCACCGTCGCACCCTCCCGCGCAAACGCCTTGGCGATTGCCGCGCCGATGCCCCGGCTGGCCCCGGTGACCAGCACCACCTTGCCCTGGAACTTCATGGCCGGGCTCCTCTTATGCCGCTGGCAGCAGGCTGGTGTCGACCACGTCGGCCACCTTGATCTGGCGCTGCACCAGGCCCAGCGCGCGGTAGGCGTCGGCTCCCTTTTGCAGGGAGTCGAGGTTGAAGGCGCCCAGCCTGGCGCCTGCAGCGGAGGGCATCGACGATGCATTGCGCAGGCGGATCACCTCCAGGTTGATGTCGCGCTGCGTGCCGTCGATGGCGTGCTTGACGGCCAGGGTCGCGGCCTCCTCGGGGTTGGCGATCATCCAGGCGGCGCTGTCGCGGTAGCCCTTGAGGAAGGCCTTGAAGAGTTCCTTGCGTTGCGGGTAGGTTTCCTGCTTCACCACGAACAGGTCGCTCGACACGTTGAGGTAGTCGCGCACCTGCATCACATTGACCTCGCCCAGGCCTTTGCGCTGCCCCACCACGAGGCCGGTGTCGGTGGCGGCGGTCGCATCGACCTGCCCCTGCACCAGCGGCGCGAAGTTGAGCAGGCCGGTGACGACGATGGTCACGTCCGACTCCTTGAGCCCCGCCTGGTGCAGCATCACCAACAGGTTCTGGCGCGTGCCGCTGGCCAGGCTGTACACGCCGATCTTCTTGCCCTTCAAGTCCGCCGGCTTGTGGATGTTGGCGGACTTGAGCGAGACCACGTTGAACACGTTCTGCGGGTAGATGTCGTAGATGGCAGTGAGCTTCTCGCCCTTGTCCAGCGCCGTGAAGAAGGAGCCGGGGTCGGTGAACGCCACGTCGGCCTGGTCTGCGAGCAGGTTGCGGATGGCATCGCCCCCGCCCGCGCCGGGCACATAGCCCAGCTCCACGCCCTGGGCCTTGAAGAAGCCCTTGTCCGGCTCGGCGAGCAGGTTGGTGATTTCGCTGATCGGCTTGCTCCAGCCGCCGACGGTGATCTTGCCCTTGGACTGTGCAGACGCCAAGCCGGCAAAGGGCATGGCCGCGAGGCCAGCGGAGGCGCCGAGCACGGTGCGGCGGGAGAGGGGCATGGATTGTGTGAAGCGGTTCATGGATTTCAAGGGTTGCCGGTATAAGGGGTCAGCAGCCAGCGCTCCAGCAGCAGCGTGGCCTGGTAGAGCACGAGCCCGATCAGGGCGATGAGGAAGAGCGCGGCGAACATCAGGGCGGTGTCCATCATTCCCTGCGAGGCGATGACCACCGCACCCAGCCCGTGGCTGGCGCCGATGAATTCACCGACCACGGCGCCGACCAAGGCCAGCACCACGGCCATGCGCAGGCCTGCCAGGATGAACGGCAGCGCCACCGGCAGCTTGAGCCGCAGCAGCGTCTGCCCGCGCGTGGCGCCCAGCATGCGAAACAGCTGCAGGCGCGACGGGTCCACATGCTTGAGTCCGGTCAGCGTGTTCTCCATCAGCGGAAAGAAACAGATCAGCGCCGTGATCAGCGCCGTGGGTACGATGCCAAAGCCGAACCACAGCACGAACAGCGGCGCCAGCGCGAGCTTGGGCACCACCTGGCTCACCACCACGTAGGGCCTGAGCACGCGTTCGAGCAACACCGATTCGGCCAGCGCCACCCCCATCAGCAGGCCGGCCGCACCGCCGCCCACCAGCCCCAGCAGCAGCGCGGACAGCGTGGCCCGCACGTGCGGCCAGAAGTAGCCGGTGGCCACGCCGTTCCACAGCGCAGCGGCCACGGCCGAAGGTGCGGGCAGCACCAGGGCCGACAGCCCCGAGCGGCGCACGGTGAACTCCCATGCCGCCAGCAGCACGAGCAGCAGCGCAGCGGCCATGAGCCGGGCCTGCAAGGCTGTCGTCGGCTTCATGCGGCGACCCCGTCCATGCTTGTGCGCACGCACCCGCACAGGCGGTTGAACGGCAGCTCATCGCGCATGGCCTGGGTGCGCGGACCCGGCAGGTCGACACGGATGTCGTCGACGATGCGGCCGGCATGCATCACGGCGATGCGGTCGCCCAGGTACACCGCCTCGTGGAGGTCGTGCGTGACGAACAGCACCGTGGTGCCGCGCTGGCGGCAGGTGCGCAGCAGGTCGTCCTGCAGCTCGGCGCGGGTGATGGCGTCGAGCGCGGCAAAGGGCTCGTCGAGCAGCAGCAGCGCGGGCTCCAGCACCAGCGCGCGAGCCAGCGCCACGCGGCTTTGCTGCCCGCCGGAGAGTTGGCGCGGGTAGTGCTGCGCATGCGCGGCCAGGCCCAGCTGGTCCAGCAGCGCCCTCGCCCGCTCCACATCGCCCGCAGCCGGGCGGCGCTGCAGCGACACGGGCAGCAGCACGTTGTCGATGGCGCGTTTCCAGTCGAGCAGGGTCGGCGCCTGGAACATGAAACCCAGTTGCGGCCCGGGCGCCCGCAGCGCCTGCCCCTGCAGCAGCACGCGGCCCGACTGTGGCCGCAGCAGGCCGGCGGCCAGTTGCAGCAGCGTGGTCTTGCCACAGCCGCTGCGGCCCACCAGGCAATGGAACTCGCCCGCCTGCATGCGCCAGTCGATGCCATCCACCACGGGCGGGCGGCCCGGGTAGGTAAAGACCAGCTGCTCCATCGAAAGAAAACTCATGGCCGGCCTTCAGTCTGCATAGGGCGCAAAGGGCTCGGCAGCCAGCTCGGCGGACTGCTCGATCTCGGTCATGCGCACCAGGTCGAGCAGGTTGAAGCGGCCATCGTGGTGCCAGCCCGCCTCGGGCGCGCTCATGGCACCGATGGCACTGATGCGGGTGACGCCCACCGAGCCCAGCAGCCCGGCCAGGCGGTACAGCTCGGCCGGCGCAGCGGCGATGCCGGCGGTCTGCAAAAACCGGCTGTGCGGCGCCACCAGGGGCACCACATCGTCCAGCGCATCCACGGCCACGACCTGGATGGTGCGCTGCGTGGCGGTGGGCGCCAGGGGCTGCGGTGTGTCGTTGTAGGCCACGCTCCACGCGGCCGAGGGCGCGCCGATCAGTTGGTCCGCCGCTTCCTGACCGGAGGGAGAAGACAGCGCCTTCCACTCCACGGCCTGCTGCCATCTGGCGACGGCTGCGGAATCCTCCACGGACAGCGGCCGGCGCGGAAAGCGCCGGTGCAGGTTGGCCAGCTCGCCCGCCAGGTGGTCGGCAAAGGCGCGCGGCGACACCACCCCGCCGCGCTGCACATAGAACACATGCGGCGAGTAACAGCCCTGCTGGTCGTAGCGCATCACATCCCATGCAGCCAGCCGCGCCAGGGTGGGTGCCTTGTGCGCATCCAGCGCCGATGCGCTGACCACGCCAAAGCCCAGTTTGTGCCCGTGGGGCAAAAAGCGCGTGGTGACTGGCAAGCGCCGCCGGATGGCGTCCAGCGCCTCATTGCCGCCATAGGCCAGCACCGTGTCGGCCTGGGCGTAGAGGGCCGAGGCGCCACCCGATGCACCGTCCTCTCCCGCACCGCGCCACCAAACGACCGCAAAGCAATCGGCAATGGGCGGGTGCACCTCGGCCAGCAGGCGCGCGAACCAGCCCGCGAACAGCGGCTCGGCACTGGGCAGCTTGCCGATGTTGCCGGCCTTGACCAGCAGGCCGCAGACCATGCTCCACAGCGCCAGCGCGGGCACGTTGCCGGCCCAGTTGTGCACCAGCAGGTCGGGGCCGAAGGCGCGCACCGCGCCACCCTTGGGCGTGGGCTGAAAGCCGTCGAGCAGCTTGGGGTTGGCAAAATCCTCGGCCACGAAGCGGTGCAGTTGCGCCGCACGAAAGGTCTTGAAAAAGCCCGTGAGCCCCAGCCGCACCATCTCGCGGTCATAGCCGCTGACCAAGGGCAGGTACGCCTCTGCCTGCTGGCGGTAGGGGTCGCTGCGGTCCAGCAGGCGGGCGATGGCCTGGTCGATCACGGCAATGATGTCCGACACGGCCATGGTCTTGAGGTGCAGGGCGCTGGCCCCCCGCACACGCGCCGCCAGCGCATCCATCTGCGCAGCCGACAGCACGGGCACCGCGACTTCCAGCGACTCGCTGCCCTGCGCAAAGGGCAGCACCTGCCAGTCGACCTCCGCAGCAGGGAGCCCCGGCAGATAGCCTGCCTGGATGCGATGGGGCTTGCTCGTCATGCCGCCGTGGCCCGCACGAACTCCTCGACCGCGAGCGAGCAGCCCTTGGCCTCCACCCCCTCGGCACGGCCCAGCAGCAGGAAACCGCCCTCGGCGGGCAGGCCCACGTCTTCCGTCAGGATGGTGGTGACCGAGTTGAAATTGGCCAGATCGCAGTGCACCAGGATGCCGCGCTCCCCCGCAGGCACCGTGCGGCCCGTGACCGGATCGACCAGGCGCGAACGGATCCAGTGCGGCCCCGACTTGACCGATGGCACGGCGGCATTGCCATCGTCGTAGAACTGCGTGCTCAGCTCCGTCATGCCATACATGTTGATGCAGTCCGTGCGCGCCACGCCCAGCGCCTGCGACAGCTCGCTGTAGAAGGCATCGAGCGGCAGCTCGCGCGACTGGCCCTTGTAGCCGCCCGTGTCCAGGATGCGGCTGCCCGGCGGCAGGCGAAAGCTTCGGCCCTGCGCGCGCAGCGCGTCGATCACATGCACGAAGCTGAAGCTCGCGCCCAGCAGCGCATAGGGCTCGCCGCTGCGCTCCGCCGCCTCCAAGGCCGCCCAGAGCCCGTCGAGGTCCATGCCCTGCGGCGTGACGAAGGTCTGGCTGGCGGCCGTTCCAAAAGCCGATTTGGCCAGATCCAGGTAGTGCGCCAGCGAGGAGTTGGGCATGGCCACCTCGTCGGGGAACAGAATGCCCATGGGCATGCGCTCTGCGCTGCCGCGCATGAAGCGCCGCGCGAAATTGCGCGCCATCGACAGGTCGTACACGTCGAGCAGCGGGTGGAAATGCTGCCCGCGCGTGCTGCCGCCGCGCGTGGTGCCGCTGGTCATGAAGATGCGGTCGGTGGCGGCCGGCGGCTCGCAGCGCAGCGGCAGGGCCTTGAAGGCGTCGATGGGCACGGCGGGAATGTCGCTCCAGGTCTTCACATGGCGTGCCGTGATGCCCCGCAGCCGGCAGAAACTCTGGAACGGTGCATTGGCCGCGAACTGGTGCGCGAACAGGCGCAGCGCCATCTGATCGAACTGCGCGTCCGTGCAGCCGTCCATGGCGATGAATTCGAGCAGGTCCGCCACCAGCGGGGTAGCCTTGTCCATGAGCGAGCATCCTTGGGTTGTTCTTTGACAGGATGCTCCGAGGCCACCTGCTCCATGGCACGGGGCCGCGCATGCAAAGCGGCGCGCCCGTGCAAGGGGGTGACAGCTCTTCTTCCGCCGGAATTACCCGGTTCAAGTTCTCGGGTGTGGATCTCAGCACTTGCGTGCACCCCGGAGCGTTGCAGCGATTTTACCCTGCCATCGGAAACCGGGTGCCGGTACCAGGCGGGCGTATGCTGGCACGCCAAGCAAATCTTTTTTCTGAACTTGTCGATTCCCGGCCGCCCGCTTCGTCGTGAAGGAAGCAGCATCCGCTGCTGCACCACCCCACCAACAACCCAAAGGACCGCAGCATGAAGTACCTTGGCCTTGCCTACTTCACCCCCGAAAAATTCGCCGCCATGGCGCCCGCCGACGTGCAGGCCCTCGTGGGCCAGTGCCCCGCCCTGGACGAGAAGATGCGCGCCACCGGCAAGGTTCTGGTGTCGGCCTCGCTGGGCGACGCCGAAAACTGGGTCACCCTGCGTCCGCACGGCGGCAAGCCGCAGATCAGCGACGGCCCCTACACCGAGTCCAAGGAAATGGTGGGCGGCCTGTTCATCATCGAGGCAGACAGCCGTGAGGAGGCCGTGCGCCTGGCATCGATGCACCCCGCGGCCCAGTTGGGCGAGGCGGGGGGATGGGCGGTGGAACTGATCCCCATGGATTTCTACCTGGGGTGAGACGGGCCGGGCATCTGCCAGCGAACCTGCCAGCGAATCTGTGTCGCCAGCCTCAGGCCGCCACCAGCCTGATCAACGTGATCTCCGACGGTGCCCCCAGCCGCATCGGCGGCCCCCAGTAGCCGGTGCCGCGGCTCACGTAGACCCACATCGCCTGCAGCCGATGCAGGCCGGCGACGAACGGGTTCTGCAAGGGCACGAACAGGTTCCACGGCCAGAACTGCCCGCCGTGCGTGTGGCCCGACAGTTGCAGCGAGAAGCCCGCCTCTGCCGCCGCCGGCGCACTGCGCGGCTGGTGCGCCAGCAGCACGCGCGTGCGGGCTTCGGGCGGCGCACCGGCCAGCGCACGCTGCGGATCGCTGGCATGGCTGGCGTCGAAGTGCCCGGCCGTGAAATCGGTTACCCCGCCCAGCACCAAGGCATCGCCATCGCCCTGCCCCGCCGCCGGCCGCAGCACCGCATGCTCGTTGAGCAGCACGCGCAGGCCCAGGCGGCGCAGCTCGGCAATCCACGGCCCTGCGCCGGCGTAGTACTCGTGGTTGCCCGTCACCACAAAGCTGCCGTGGCGCGCCTGCAGATCGGCCAGCGGCGCAATGTGCTCGCGCAGCTCGGGCACGCTGCCGTCCACCAGGTCGCCCGTGATGGCGATGGCATCGGCCTTGAGTTCATTCACGCGGCTGACGATGCGCGCGATGTAGCCGCGCCGGATGGTGGGGCCCACATGCAGGTCGCTCAACTGAACGATGGTGAAGCCCTGCAGCGCCGCAGGCAGCCCGGCCAGGGGCACATCCACGCGCCGCACGCGCGCGGTGCGCCGCGCGTTCCAGAAGCCGAGCAGCGATGCCAGCGTGGACAGCACCACCACGGCTGCGGCACTGTTGGCGCGTACTGCATCACCCTCCTGCATCCAGCCGCCGGCCCATGCCACGGCCAACCCCAGGTCGCGCAGCAGCGTCAGCACAAGGAGCGACGAGAACCAGCCCATGGCCAGCAAGCCCAGCCAGGTCCACAGCGGGCTGGCCGCGCTGCGACGGCCTGAGCGGTGCTGGAACGGCCTGGGCAATGCGATGGCAGAGACGAGCAACAGCGTTGCAAGCACGGGCCCGGCACCTGGCCATGGGGAAAGTGGCAGCACCAGGCGCAGGCCGATGTACAGGTGCAGGAAGGTGGTCAGGATGGTCAGCGGGCGCAGCGGCATGGAGGCAGGAGTGGCGCGGCGGTGCCGCAGACATCCGCAGATGCGGCCATGCACCGGAATATCCAGCCCCGTGGATACGGATGTGCCTTTTTCTCCCACCAATGCCTGGAGGGCGAGGACCGCTGGCGAACTTTGGGCACGGAATTGGCCGGCACCAAGGATTCGGCAGGTCTCAGCGCGAGCAGAACCAAGGTCCGCGCCATCGAACGGCTCCGTTCAGGTTCCGGCTTCGCAAAATCAGGGGACAGCAGGTGCACCCACCCAGATGGGGAAGGCGCGCGCGTTCAGGCCTGAGCGCTGGGTAGCCGGTGCTACATTGCGCGCCAGGAGGAGAATCACCATGCGTTGGAAAACCATCGCCATAGCCTGCTTGGGCCTTGCAGCCCTGTCCGTGAACGCCCAGGTGCACCGCTGCAAGGATGTCGCCGGCAAGACTTCTGACCGGACAGATGATCGAGCGCCAGCGCTCGCAAGGCGAGATCATGCAGGAACGGCAGTTGGCGGCCGAGGCCAATGACCGCAAGTACGAGCGCCGATCGGCCGAGCAGGGACTGCAGCCGCCAGCCTTGCACGCACAACAGGCCGCCGCGCCCGCCACCTCTCAGGTGCACCCGTACCAGTGCCGCAAAGCCAGGGAGGAAATGGATTTGGCCGCCAGCCTGCGGACTTTGACACCTGCTCAAAAGCACATGCGCATGAATGAAGAACGGGTGAAGGTTGCAGCCGCGTGCGGCGCAATGTAACGCACAGCCGGAATTCGGACGGCCCACAGGACTGCCCCGCTCTTGTCAAAGCCCTCGGATGAGGGCTTTGCCGTTTCCGGGGCCGGATGGACTTTGCAGGGCCAGTGGTTGCATTCCAGCCAGTCCGTATTGAAGCACCTTGCTGCGCTGCGCGTTGCAGTCCCTAACCCCCTCGATCGATTCGAAGGGCAAGAATGACCGAGGTGTTTGTCCTGGTCACTCCCTCGATCTCCCCGATCTGGTCCAGCAGCACGTCCAGCCGCGCCGTGTTGTCTGCCCGGAGCGTGGCCATGTAGTCGAACTCGCCGCTGACCGATGCGAGCTGCAGCAGCTCGGGAAACTTCGTCAGCTCCCGGATGACTTCCCTGCCGGCCTTGGGCTGCACCACGATCCCCACAAAGGCCTGCACGCCCCGCGCCACGGCTTCGCCGCCAAGGCGTACGGAGTAGCCGCCGATCAGGCCGTTTGCCTCAAGCCTTGCAATACGTGCCACGACCGTCGTTCTCGCTACGCCGAGCTTGCGTGCCAGGTTGGCAGTGCTTTCACGCGCGTTGGCCTGCAGCAGCGCGATGAGCTCCCGGTCGAATTTGTCGCGCAGCAGTGTTTCGGGAAGGTTTGTCGGGGCGTTCACGGTAACGGTGCAAGTCAAAAAAGGGATGCGATGACGATTCGACATTATCACGATCCATTTCGACGAAAAACAATGGCATTTCGTCGAACTCATGCTTTTTTTCGTCAGCGGGTTTCGGAACACTCGGGTGCATCGCCTCATACCGAGCACCGTCCTGAAAGGAAACCCGCATGAAAGTAGCCCTCCTCGGCGCAGGCCACATCGGCCAGACCATTGCCCAACTGCTGCACACCAGTGGCGACTTTGAATTGACGGTCTTCGACCGCGACCAGGCGGCATTGGGTCGACTTGCCGACAAGGGCATCCGAACCACCTGCATCGACACATCCAGTCCGGTTGAACTCACGAATGCCCTGGACGGACACACTGCCGTGGTCAATGCGCTCCCATACCACCTTGCCAATTCTGCGGCCCAGGCGGCCTTGCGTGCCCGTTGCCACTACTTCGACCTGACGGAGGACGTGGCGGCCACCAAGGAAATCAAGCGCCTTGCACAGGACGCTGAAACCGCGTTCATGCCCCAGTGCGGCCTGGCCCCGGGCTTCATCGGGATCGTGGCACACCACCTTGCCAGCGGCTTCGAGGCCCTGCACGACGTGAAGATGCGCGTGGGCGCCCTGCCGGCGTTTCCCACGAATGCTCTCAAATACAACCTGACGTGGAGCGTGGATGGCCTCATCAACGAGTACTGCCATCCGTGCGAGGCGATACACGACGGCCGGGTGATCTCGGCCCTGCCGCTGGAGGGCCTGGAGCACTTTTCGCTTGACGGGGTGGAGTACGAAGCCTTCAACACGTCGGGTGGCCTGGGCACCCTGTGCGAGACGTGGGACGGAAAGCTGCGCAATCTCGACTACAAGACGGTGCGCTACCCAGGGCATCGCGCGTTGATGCAATTTCTGCTGGACGAACTGCAACTCAAGAGCGACCAGGACACGCTCAAGACCGTCCTTCGGCGCAGCATGCCCGCCACCATGCAGGACGTGGTGCTGGTTTTCGTCACCGTCTCAGGCACCAGGAACGGCTCGCTCGTGCAGGAGGTGTTCGCGCGCAAGATCTTTGCCGAGCGCGATGGCGCATACCCGTTATCCGCCATCCAGATCACCACCGCCGCGGGGATCTGTGCGGCCCTGGACCTGTTTCGGGAACACAAGCTGCCCCAGCGCGGGTTCATTCGCCAGGAGCAGGTGGCTCTCCCGGACTTCCTGGCCAACCGCTTCGGCCGGGCCTACCAGCAGTACCGCCAGGTGGAATCGATCGGCTGAGCGTTAGCCGGGATACGCAGGCTGCGCCTGCGTCGGCAGACTTACAACTCAGACAATGATCCGTAAGACTGTATCCAATTCATCCCTATGGTGCTCAGGGGCGCATGAGTTTCGCGAGCGTGCCCAGCGTGCTGCTGACGTGCTCGCGGACCACGGCCTCGATCAGTTCGGGCCGTTTGCGGCGCAGCGCGTCGATGATGAACCCGTGCTCCTCGCGGCTGGGCCGGGGCTTGTACGTCGACTGCAGCCATAGCCGCATATGGGGCTCGATGCACACGTGCAGCGCCGCAATCTGCGCCACCAGCCGCGGGCGGGCGCTCAGGCCGCACAAGTACAGGTGGAAGTCGCGGTGCTCGGTGACCCACGCCGAAAGGTCTTCGGCGCAGCGGTCCATGGCGTCCAGCCGCCGCTCGAGTTCATCGATGTCCGCAGGGCCGATGCGATGCAGAGCGGCTGTTGCCGCCAAGCCTTCCAGCACGGCACGCATTTCGAAGACCTCGACCGCCTCTTCATGGCTCAGGCCGCGCACCACCGCACCCCGGTTGGGGCGAATGGTCAGCAATTCTTGCGTTGCAAGGCGCCGGAACGCCTCGCGCACCGGCATGCGGCTCATGCCCAGTTGCGACGCAATCTCCTCGGGCACGATGCGGTCGCCCGCCTTGAGTTGCCCCATGCGGATTCCGTCCAGGAGGAAGCGATAGGCTTCTTCCTCGGCAGTGGCAGGGCTGGAAAAGGGCGTAAGCATGCTGGCCATTCACCTTAAATTGGATACACGAATATACTTTGAGGCATGCAAGCCTTTGACTGGTCGTTCCCCTACCCCTCGCAAAAGATGCCACTGCTCGCGGCCAATGCCGTGAGCGCCAGCCAGCCCCTGGCGGCACAGGCAGGCCTGAGCATGCTGTACCAGGGGGGTAACGCCATCGACAGCGCGCTGGCTTGCGCCATTGCGCTCACGGTGGTTGAACCCGTCATGAACGGCATAGGCGGCGACATGTTCGTGCTGGTCTGGCATGAAGGCAGGTTGCATGGTTTGAACTCCAGCGGGGGCGCACCCTCGCTCTGGACACCGCAGTATTTTGATAGGCATGAAAAGATGCCCGAGATGGGCTGGGATTCGGTGACTGTACCGGGCCAGGTTGCGGGGTGGAAGGCGCTGTCGGATCGCTTTGGCAAACTGCCCTTTGCGCGCCTGTTCGAACCGGCCATTCGGTATGCACAGGAAGGCTTCATGGTGTCGCCGCAAATTGCGCGGCAGTGGGCCAACCAGGTTCCCCGGTACATCGAGCAACCGGGCTTTCGCGATGCGTTCACCCTGGACGGGCGTGCCCCGCGCGCAGGCGAGCTCTGGCGCTTTCCGGCACAGGCCAGGACGCTCGAGCAGATTGCCGAGAGCGGCGGCGAGAGTTTCTACCGGGGAGAATTGGCCGAGAAAATCGAGGCATTCGCCAGGCAATGCGGCGGTGCGCTGCGCGCCACCGATCTCGCGGCGCACCGGGCCGAGTGGGTCGAGCCCATCGCGCAGTCGTTCCGCGGCTACACCTTGCACGAGATTCCGCCGAACGGCCAAGGGCTTGCCGCATTGATTGCCCTGGGAATCCTGGACCACTTCGACCTGGCCAGCATGGGTGTGGACAGTGCCGACTACTACCACGTTGGCCTGGAGGCGATGAAACTGGCCTTCGCCGACCTCAAGAAGTATGGTGCGGACACCCCTGCCATGTCGCCCGTCTCTGCGGCGCACCTGCTCGACGCTGCATACCTGGCGGAGCGCGCCAAGCTCATCCACATGAAGCGCGCGGCCGATCCCGGCCCGGGCATGCCCAAGACCGGTGGAACCGTCTATCTTGCGTCGGCGGATGCGGCCGGCACCATGGTCTCCTACATCCAGTCGAACTACCATGGCTTCGGCTCCGGCGTGGTCGTTCCAGGCACCGGCATCAGCCTGCACAACCGCGGCGAAGACTTCAGCCTGGTGCCGGGCCACCCGAACATCGTCGCCCCAGGCAAGCGCCCACTGCACACCATCATCCCGGGGTTCATCACGCGCGATGGCTCGCCTGTGATGGCGATGGGCGTCATGGGTGGCTCGATGCAGGCGCAAGGGCATGTGCAGATGGTGACGCGGCTTGCCAGCTTCGGACAGAACCCCCAGGCCATGAGCGATGCTCCGCGGTTTCGCGTGGAGCCAGGCCCAACGGTCACGCTGGAATCGCATGTCCCTGGCGATGTGCCGGACGCCCTGCGCGCCCGCGGACACCAGGTCAGCGTCGCGCAGCGCCACAGCCTGGACTTCGGTTCAGCCCAGTTGATCTACAAGGCCGAGCATGGGTACATCGCGGCATCCGACTCGCGCCGGGACGGACAGGCCGTTGGCTTTTAGCCTGAGCGGCCAAGGCGCATCACCCCTGCACTCCCTTCCCCTTCCACTGCAACAGAGAAAAAGCCAGGAGACACCCACAATGAAGCGACGAATCTTTTCCGCAGCAGCCGCAGCCTCGGCACTCTCACTTGGTTTGCCAGCATTGGCGCAAGACAAAACACTGAAGCTCATTGTGGGGTTCGCGCCCGGCGGCTCATCCGACCAATTGACACGAATCCTGGCCGACAAACTGCGTTCCTCGCTGGGCCAAAACGTCGTCGTGGAGAACAAGCCGGGCGCCTCGGGAAGGGTGTCCATGGCGGAGCTCAAGCGCCTGCCGCCGGATGGGCAAACCCTGGTCATGGCCACCAGCGGCACGCTGGTCGTGGCTCCCTGGCTGTATCCCAATCTGCCGTACGATGCGGTGAAGGACTTCCCGCCCATCGCGCGCGCCGCGCGCTTCGACTGCGCGCTCACCCTCGGCCCCGCAGGCCCGCGACGCGATATCAAGCCTGTGCTGGCCGGGATGAAGGCCAATCCTGACAAAGCGAACTTCGCCACCTCGGGAGCCGGCACACTGGGCCACTTCACGGGCGTGCTGCTTTCGCAGACCGCCGGCGTCCCTCTCACGCACATACCGTACAAAGGCGGCGCACCTGCGGCGCAAGACCTGGTGGCCGGGCTGCTCCCCATGATGGTGGACACGGCCTCCGAAACCCTGGAGCACCACAAGGCCGGCAGGGTAAAGATTGTCGCGGTGACGGGACAAGAGCGCTCCAGCGCCTTGCCCGACGTGCCCACCTTGCAGGAGGCGGGCGTCAACATGACGGCCGATGGGTACTTCGGCCTGTACGGTCCTGCAGGGATGCAGCCGGCCGTCGTGCAGCGCATCGAACGGGCCGTGGCCGAGGCGCTTCGCTCCCAGGATGCGCGGGACAGGATTTCCGCGCTCGGGCTGGTGCCCGACTACCTGGACTCAGCCGGGCTCAAGAAGCTCCAGGCAGAGCAGCTCAAGCGCTGGGAACAACCCGTGAAGGCCTCTGGTTTCAAGCCGGACTGACCCGCTGCCGCCCAGAGCACCACCCAAACAAAAAAAGGCCCCTCGGGGCCATTCTTGTTTGCATACTTTGATCCGCATGGAGAAACAAAAATGCCCACTTGCGAGTGGGCATTTCTTGCTGCAAGCCCTGGTCAAGCTTGCAATTTTGGTAGGCGCGATTGGACTCGAACCAACGACCCCCACCATGTCAAGGTGGTGCTCTAACCAGCTGAGCTACGCGCCTGTGTTGTTCTGTTCGAGACCACGATTATATACACAAAAATCGGGGCGCCCGGCAAAGTTGCCACAAAAGATCCAAAAGAGTGAGCCCACCCGCTGCCGTGCCATCAGGCCTCGATGGCGCAGTTGGCACGCTTGAGGGCTGCATCGATCCATGCGGTGTCCTGCGTGCCGCCCGCGATCTCGGCCACCATCACGGCTTCGATCCTTTGCTTCTCGTGCGCGGCGGCCAGCAGCTGTTCGGCCTGGTCATAGGGCACGCACAGCAGACCATCATCGTCGCCGATGACCAGGTCGCCAGGCTCGATGACCATGCCGTCGATGGCGATGGGCACGTTGATCTCACCGGGGCCGTCCTTGTAGGGGCCGCGGTGGGTGACGCCGGCGGCGAACACAGGGAAGCTGTCCTTGCGGATCACGGCACTGTCGCGGATGGCGCCGTTGATGACGATGCCGCCAAAGCCCTTGAGCTTGGCCTCGCCCACCATGATCTCGCCGATGAGCGCGTTGGTGAGGTCGCCGCCCGCGTCCACCCCGATCACGTCGCCGGGCTGCGCGAGCTTCAGCGCCTTGTGGATGAGCAGGTTGTCGCCGGGGCG
>NZ_JBKDTZ010000412.1:0-10582 GCF_046339755.1 Acidovorax sp.
GAACTGCTGCAGTCGGTGGGCCTGTCTCCGCTGGACATGGTCAAGTACCCGCACCAGTTTTCTGGCGGCATGCGCCAGCGCGTGGTGATCGCCCTGGCCCTGGCGGCCGAGCCCAAGCTCATCGTCGCCGACGAGCCGACGACGGCGCTCGACGTCTCCATCCAGGCGCAGATCATCACGCTGCTCAAGAACATCTGCAAATCGCGCGGTGCCGCCGTCATGCTGATCACCCACGACATGGGCGTGATTGCCGAGACCTGCGACCGCGTGGCGGTGCTGTATGCCGGCCGCGTGGCCGAGATCGGCCCCGTGCACGACGTCATCAACAAGCCCTCCCACCCCTACACCAGCGGCCTGATGGCCTCCATCCCCGACATGGCGGTGGACCGTGAACGCCTGAACCAGATCGACGGAGCCATGCCCCGCCTCAACGCCATCCCCAAGGGCTGCGCCTACAACCCGCGCTGCCCCAAGACCTTCGACCGCTGCATGGTCGACCGGCCCGACCTCATGCCAGCGGGTTCCACCCGCGCAGCCTGCTGGCTGCACGCCACCGCCCCTGCGGAGGTGTCCGCATGAGCGCCGTGCCAACAACTTCCGGCAAACCCTTGGTGCAGGCGCATGACCTGGCCAAGACCTTCGACGTCTCCGCCCCCTGGCTCAACCGCATGATCGAGCGCAAGCCGCGCACCCTGCTGCATGCGGTGGACGGCGTGAGCTTCGAGATCGAAAAGGGCAAGACCCTGGCCCTGGTGGGCGAGTCCGGCTGCGGCAAGAGCACCGTGGCGCGCCTGCTGGTGGGCCTGTACGACCCCACGCGCGGTGGCCTGACCTTTGACAACCAGGATGCACACGCTGCCTTCAAGGGCAAGGATTCGCAGGCCATGCGCCGGCGCATCCAGATGATCTTCCAGGATCCCTATGCGAGCCTGAACCCGCGCTGGCTGGTCGAGGACATCATCGGCGAGCCGCTGCGCGAGCACGGACTCATCACCGATAAGGCCGAGCTCAAGCAGCGCGTGGGCGAACTGCTGCAGTCGGTGGGCCTGTCTCCGCTGGACATGGTCAAGTACCCGCACCAGTTCTCGGGCGGCCAGCGCCAGCGCATCTCGATCGCGCGCGCCCTGGCCACCGAGCCGGAGTTCCTGGTGTGCGACGAGCCCACCTCGGCACTCGACGTGTCGGTGCAGGCCCAGGTGCTCAACATCATGAAGGACCTGCAGCGCCAGCGCCAGCTGACCTACCTGTTCATCTCGCACAACCTGGCCGTGGTGCGCCACGTGAGCGACCAGGTCGGCGTGATGTACCTGGGCCGCCTGGTGGAGTTGGCCGACAAGCACGCCTTGTTCGACAACCCGCGCCACCCGTATACGCGCATGCTGCTCGATGCCATCCCCAAGATGCACGACACGGGCAAGGCGCGCACCCCCGTGCAGGGCGAGGTGCCCAACCCGCTCAACCCGCCCCCCGGCTGCGCCTTCAATCCGCGCTGCCCGCATGTGAACGACCGCTGCCGCAGCGAGCGCCCGCAGCTGCTCTCCATTGGCGGCATCCGCATCGCCTGCCACGCTGTCGAAGAGGGGCGCATCCAATAGGATGTTCCGGCGCCTCCATTGAAAGGGCTCCTTCGGGAGCCCTTTTCGATGGCAGGCCCATTGTGCCTGCTTCACGGTTTTGTCATGGAGCGTTTCCACCATGGCTGCTTTTGACCAATGGCTGGGAGAGCACACATGGGAATGATGAGTGGAGCGCGCTGGATGCGCTTGGGCGGCGTGGCGCTGGCAGTGGCGGGCGTGCTCGCCGCCTGCGGGGGATCGGACGGCGATGGGCCGCTGGACCTGACCATCCTGCATATCAACGACAGCCATTCCACGCTGGAGTCAAAGTCCAAGACGCTCAAGCTGTCCGCTGGCGGTGCTGCGCCGGTGGACGTGGCCGTGGCCGTGGATGCCGGTGGCTTCCCGCGCGTGACGGCGGCGATTGCCGAACTGGCGGGCCAGTCTCCCAATGTGCTCAAGCTGCATGCGGGCGATGCGCTCACCGGCACGCTGTACTTCAACCGCGCCGGTGCCGATGGCGAGGCCGACGCCGCGATGATGAACACCGTGTGCTTCGACGCCTTCACTCTGGGCAACCATGAATTCGACAAGGGCGACACCGGCCTCAAGGGTTTCCTGGACCTGCTCAGGAAGGGCACCTGCAAGACGCCGGTGCTCAGCGCCAACGTGAAGTTCGGCGCCAACTCGGCCCTGAACCCCAGCCGTGCCCCCGGCTATGTGAGCCCTTCCACCGTGGTGGAGCGCGGCGGGCAGAAGATCGGCATCATCGGCCTGACCATCGCCCAGAAGACCAAGGCCTCCTCCAGCCCCGACCCCGATACGACCTTCGAGGACGAAGCCACGGCAGCGCAGCGCGAGATCGACGTCCTGCGCGGTCAGGGCATCAACAAGATCATCGTCATGAGCCACATCGGCTATGACCTGGACAAGCAGATCATCCCCAAGCTCAGCGGCGTGGATGTGGTCGTGGGCGGCGACTCGCACACCCTGCTCGGCCCCAATGGCCTGACCACCACGGCGGTGGGCACGCCCGGCGGTGCCTACCCCACGCGCCTGACCGACAAGGATGGCAAGACCGTCTGCGCCGTGCAGGCCTGGGAGTACTCGCAGGTCGTCGGCGAGCTCAAGGTGAGCTTCGACGGCTCCGGCAACGTCACGCAGTGCAATGGCACGCCCCACGTGCTGATCGGTGACAACTTCACCATCGCCGGCAAGGCCGCCACCGACGCCGAGAAGACCGCCCTGCGCGCCAGCGTGGCCGCCAGCGGCTTCCTGCGCATCACACAGCCGTCCGCTGCCGCCACGGCCGTGCTGCAGCCCTACAAGGACAAGATCGCCGGCTTCAACCTGACGCAGGTCGCCTTCGCGCCGCAAGAGCTGTGCTCGCGCCGCGTCCCCGGCGGCGTGGGCTCGGTGGATTACAGCCGCTCCAGCGCGGCCTGCAACGCCGAAGGCAGCGTGAGCGTGCGCGGCGGCGACATCCAGCAACTGGTGGCCCAGGCCTACCTGGACGAGGCCAACCTCAAGTACGGCGGTGCCGACATCTCGCTGCAAAGCGGTGGTGGCGTGCGTATCCCGCTGGAAGGCCGTACCACGGCGGCCCAGGTGATCCAGGTGCTGCCTTTTGGCAACATGCTGTTCCGCCTCAACATCACCGGCACGGAAGTCAAGGGCATGCTGGAAGACGGTGTTGAAGCCGTGTACGGCCCCGGCGGTTCGTCGGGCCCATACCCCTACACCGGTGGCCTGCGCTACGACGTGAACGCGCGCGCAGCCTTCGGCCAGCGCGTGACCAACATCGAGGTGCGCAACCCCACCACCGGTGCCTGGGGTCCGCTGGACAACGCCAAGACCTACAAGCTCTTCGTGCTGAGCTTCAATGCCACCGGCGGTGACGGCTACAAGACCCTGGCCGCTGTGCCCGCCGCGCGCCGCCTGGACATCGGCGTGCTCGATGCCGATGTGTTCTTCAGCTACATCGAGAAGCAGCCCAAGGATGCGGCCACCGGCCTGCCATTGCTCAAGCGCCTGCCGACCGAGCTCTACAGCACCCGCAACTTCACAGGTCCGAACTGATGGAAGGGGGCGCAAGCCCTCTTGCCTGAGCCCTGTACCGATGCCGGCCCTGTGCCGGCATTTTTCATGGAGCCTTCGAGCCCGCGATCAAATGCTCGCGCAGCGTGGCGAGGATCTCGTCGGACAGGGCAGGGCGGCCGGCTGCCGTGGCGCGCGCCAGTGCCAGGCCGCCGACCATGGTGGCCAGGATGTTCATGGCGCGGGCCCTGCCTTCGGCACTGGGTTCGCCCTGGTCGAGGCCTTCGAGCACGCGTGCGAAGCGCTCGATGTTGCGCTCGATGCCCTGCGCGAACACCTCGGACAGCTCGCCCCCTGCGCGCGCTGCATCCACCGCCAGCGCTGCGGCAGGGCAGCCCTCGCCGGGGTGGTCGCGGTGCTGGGGCGAGAGGTAGCTCGTCACCCGCGCGGCCAGGCCGGCCTCGCCGCTGCCCATGTCCTTCTGCATGCCGTCCAGCGGCGTGATCGTCCAGTCGAAGGCGCGCGCACAGGCTTCGCGCACCAGGGCGTCCTTGTTCTCGAAATGGCGGTACAGGCCGCCGTGGGTCAGGCCTGCATCGCGCGTGATGTCGGCCACGCCCACGCCCGTGAGGCCGTGCTCGCGGTACAGGCGCGCGGCGGCGTCCAGGATGCCCTGGCGGTTCTCTGCCGACTGTGCCTTCGAGACTTTCATGGGGGAAACCTCTTTTTGATGATGGTCGTACGCATTAAGCGTTGACTTGTTTATGATGGCGCCCGTCATCATAAATGCGCGGCCTGTGCTGCGCCCCTCCCATGGACAACCGCAACGCACCATCACTCCCCCACAACGGCGCCGCCCGCGTCCCGCGCGTGGTCATCACGGGCATGGGCCTGGTTTCACCACTGGGTGTCGGCGTGGAACTGGCCTGGCAGCGCCTGCTGGCGGGTGCATCGGGCCTGCGCCGCCTACCGGACGAGGTGGTGGAGGGCCTGGCCGCGAAGGTGGGCGGAGCCGTGCCCAGCCTGGAGGATGATCCCGAAGGCGGCTGGAGCCCGGACAGCGTTGCTTCCGCCAAGGACCAGCGCAAGATGGACCGCTTCATTCCCTTCGCCCTGGGCGCGGCGCAACAGGCACTGACGCAAGCCGGCTGGGCGCCTGCCGATGAGCGGGGCCAGTTGCGCACTGCCACGGTCATCGCTTCAGGCATCGGCGGCTTCGGCGCGATTGCCGAGGCCGTGCGCACCACCGACACGCGCGGCCCGCAGCGCCTGTCGCCATTCACCGTTCCATCCTTCCTGGTCAACCTCGCCGCTGGCCATGTGTCGATCCGCCACGGCTTCAAGGGGCCGCTGGGCGCTCCCGTGACGGCCTGCGCTGCCAGCGTGCAGGCCATCGGCGACGCGGCGCGCATGATCCGATGCGGCGAGGCCGACATTGCCATCTGCGGTGGCACCGAAGCCACCATCGACCGGGTGAGCCTGGGCGGCTTTGCCGCCGCGAAGGCACTGTCCACAGGCTTCTCGGACCATCCCGATCAGGCTTCGCGCCCCTTCGATGCGGCGCGCGACGGCTTCGTGATGGGCGAGGGCGCCGGCATGCTGGTGATCGAATCGCTGGACCATGCGCTGGCGCGCGGCGCCGCGCCGCTGGCCGAGGTCGTGGGTTACGGCACCTCGGCGGATGCGCACCACATCACCGCCGGCCCCGAGGATGGCGACGGCGCGCGCCGGGCCATGGAACTGGCGCTGGCCCAGGCCGGCCGGGCCGCCAGCGAGGTGCAGCACCTCAACGCCCATTCGACCTCCACCTACGTGGGCGACCGGGGCGAGCTGGCCGCCATCCGGCGCGTGTTCGGCACGGCCAGATCAGTGGCCGTTGCCTCGACCAAGGCGGCCACAGGCCACCTGCTGGGCGCGGCGGGTGCGGTGGCGGCCATCTTCACCACCCTGGCCCTGCGCGACCAGGTGGTACCGGCCACGCGCAACCTCGAAAATCCCGACGAACTGGCCGAAGGCCTGGACATGGTGGCCGGCGCCAGCCGCCCCATGGCGCTGGAGCACGCCATGGTCAATGGCTTCGGGTTTGGCGGCGTGAACGCCACGCTGGTGCTCAAGCGCTGGGCACCGGTGCCCGTTCAGGCATAGCGCTTGGCGCGCAGGTTTTCCTTCATCTGCTGCAGGATGGGCTGCAGCGGGCTGCCGATGCGCAGGGCCACGCAGGTGGCCAGCACGTCGATGATGAGCAGGTGCATGAGCCGCGAGACCATGGGGCTGTAGCGATCGTAGCCCTCGGGGTGGTCGGCGGCCAGGTGGATCTGGCAGGTGCTGGCCAGCGGTGAGCCGCTGGCCGTGATGGCGATGGTGGTGGCGCCGTTCTTGCGCGCAATGTCGGCCGCGTCCATCAGGTCGCGCGTGCGGCCAGAGTTGGAGACGATCACCAGGCAGTCGCCCGGGCCGAGCAGCGTGGCGCTCATCACCTGCATGTGTCCGTCGCTGGTGGCGATGGAGGTAACGCCCAGGCGGAAGAACTTGTGCTGTGCATCCTGCGCCACGATGCCCGAATTGCCCACGCCATAGAACTCGATGCGCCGCCCGGTCTTCCAGGTCGCGGCGATGGCTTCGGCCGCTCGCTCCAGCGCCACGGTGCTCGCGGCATTGCGGTACTGCAGAAAGGCGGCCACGGCGTTGTCCACCACTTTGACCAGCACATCGCCGGTCTTGTCGTCGGCGTCCACGCTGCGGTGGATGAAGGGCACACCCTCGCTCACGCTGCCCGCGAGCTTGAGCTTGAAGTCGGCCAGGCCGTCGTAGCCCATGCTGCGGCAAAACCGCACCACGGTGGGCTTGCTCACATGGGCGCGCTCGGCCAGCTCGCGCACCGGCAGGCGGGCGAAGCTGCGCGGGTCGGCCAGCACCAGTTTGCCCACGCGCTGCTCGGCAGGGGCCAGCGACGAGAGAGAGGCGGTGATGCGGTCGAGCATGTCAGCGGCGTACCCGGCAGGGGCACAAGGTGGTGATGTGGATCGGCGGGTGCAAGGAATTGATGGTAACTGGGTTCCATCGATTTTGGTAACTTGGGTTCAACCCGGAGTCTGCCGCGCAGGCATGGTGCGCTGTGTACTGGTGCTTGGTAGTACCGGTCCCCGACACGGTGATGCGGAATAATGGGGGCATGAACCAACTCGACGCCCTCAAACAGTTCACCACCGTGGTGGCCGACACCGGTGACTTCAAGCAACTGGCCCAGTTCCAGCCCCAGGATGCGACGACCAACCCGTCGCTGATCCTGAAGGCGGTGCAAAAGCCAGAGTACGCGCCGCTGCTCACGGACACGGTGAGCCGGTTCCGTGGCCGCCCCATGGACGAGATCATCGACCGCCTGATCGTGCGTTTCGGCTGCGAGATCCTGGCCACGATCCCCGGACGCGTTTCCACCGAGGTCGATGCGCGCCTGAGCTTCGATACCCAGGCCACGATCACGCGCGGTGAGCGCATCATCGAGCTGTACCAGGCCGAGGGCGTCCACATCGACCGCGTGCTGATCAAGGTTGCTGCCACCTGGGAGGGCATCCAGGCGGCCGAGAAGCTCGAGCAGCGCGGCATCCACACCAACCTCACCCTGCTGTTCTCGTTCTGCCAGGCGGTGGCCTGTGGCCAGGCCAAGGTGCAGCTGATCTCGCCCTTCGTGGGCCGCATCTACGACTGGTACAAGAAGCAGGCCGGCGCCCAGTGGGATGAGGCCGCGCGCTCGGGCGCCAACGACCCCGGCGTGCAGTCCGTGGCGCAGATCTACAACCACTACAAGCACTTCGGCATCGCCACCGAAGTCATGGGCGCGAGCTTTCGCAACACCGGCCAGATCACTGCGCTGGCCGGCTGCGACCTGCTGACCATCGCCCCGGACCTGCTGGCCCAGTTGGCCGCGAGCGATGCCCCGCTGGCGCCCGCCCTCAAGCCCGCCGCAGCCAAGGCCCTGGACCTGCCGGCCGTGAACTACGACGAAGCCGGTTTCCGCTACGCGCTGAACGAAGATGCCATGGCCACCGAGAAGCTGGCCGAGGGCATTCGCGGTTTTGCGGTGGACGCCGTCAAGCTCGAAAAGCTCATCCTCGCCGCGTGATTCGGTACATCCCCCTGAGGCGCTGACGCGCCTTCACCCCTTCTCTCGAATCGCTGCGCGATTCGGGAAGGGGGACACCACCAGCGCGGCGGGGCGGCCCTTGCGCGGTGGTTCTTGCCTGGGGCGCGCCGGTTGCGGCGAGCGGGGGCCATACCCAGGCTGTGGATAAAGCCGCAACCGTTCGTTCGGTTCTAGGTCCGGGGTGCCGCGGCGCTGAGCGGCACCTTCAGACCCACGCGCAGGCCATGCGGCGTGACCGGCTCGGCGAAGGTCTGGCCCCCATGCTGCAGTGCGACCTCTTCCACGATGGACAGGCCCAGACCGCAGCCGCCAGGCTTGTCCGAGCCGCGCCAGAAGCGGGCGAACAGGTCGCGCAGGTGGGCGGGCTGCACGCCGGGGCCATCGTCTTCCACCGCCAGGGTGGCCATGCCGGCGCCCGCAATGTCCACCCGCACCGTCACGGTCGCGCCATGGCCCGCATAGTGCAGGGCGTTGTCGATCAGGTTGTTGAGTGCTTCGCGCAGCAGCAGCGGGTGGCCTTGGACAGCCAATTGCTCCTCGCCCTCGTAGCCCAGGTCCACGCCGCTGGCCACGGCGCGCGCCGCCCAATCGCGGGCTACCTCGCGTGCGAGGGCTGCCAGGTCCAGGGTCTGCATGGCCACGCTGCTCTCCGAGCGCGCCAGCTGCAGCAGCTGGTGCACCAGGTGGGCGCTGCGCCGCGCCGCCGACAGCACCTTGTGCAGCCGCTCCTGCACGGCCGGCTCGCGGCTCTCGTGCAGCGCCAGTTCGGTCTGGCCGATCAGGCCCGCCAGTGGCGTGCGCAACTGGTGCGCGGCATCGTTGAGAAAACGCTTTTCCTTCTGCTGGCCACGTGCCACGGCTTCCAGCAGGGCGTTGATGGTGCTGGCCAGCGAGTGCACCTCCTGCGGGGCCGAGGTCAGTTCGATGGGCGGCAAGGGGTCGGCCGTATTGCGCTTGCGCGCACCTGCCTTCTCGATCTGCGCTTCCAGTCGCTTCAGGGGCTGCAGGCCGCGCAGCACGCCGGCATACACCACGGCGCTCAGGGCCAGGCCCATCAGGCCCATGGGCAGCAGCATCTTTTCGAGCAGCTCCTGGGCGATGCGCTCGCGCACCGTGAGGCTTTGGGCCACCTGCACGCGCAGGCGCTGGCGTGCCTGCGGCGTGCCATAGTCCACTTCAAGCAGGGCCACGCGCACGGGGCGGTCGTCCACGCGGGTGTGGTACAGGAAGGGTTCGCCCACGTCCACGCTCACGGGCGGTGGCGGCGGCAACTGCGCATTGCCCAGCAGAAAGCGGCCCGGCGGCGAAGACACCATGTAGGTGACGCGGTCGGCCGGGTCCTGCTCCAGGATGTCCTGCGCAGCCTTGGGAAAGTCCACCAGCAGGCCATCGCCGATGGGCTTGATCTGGCGCGCCAGCGCGCGCACCGACTGGGTCAGCGTCTGGTCGATGCCCTTCTCGCCGTTCTGCAGCGCGATGCGCCAGGCCAGGAAACCGCCCGACAGCCACAGCACCAGCTGCGGCAGCAGCAGCCACAGCAGCAGCTTGCGTTGCAGGGAAACGCCGGGAATGGGGCGCATGGAAGCGGCCTACTCGGCAGGCTTGGCCAGCATGTAGCCCAAGCCGCGTATGTTGCGGATGACCAGGTTCGATGTGTCGAGCTTGCGGCGCAGGCGGTGCACATACACCTCCAGCGCATTGGAGTTGAGCGGGGCGGCTGCTGCCTGACCGGGCTCGGGCGGGCCGGCACGCCAGGCGGCGAGCACGTCGTCGCGCGTGACCACCTCGCCACAGCGGTTGACCAGCAGCTCCAGCAGCTCCCATTCGCGCTGCGTGAGCTCCAGCGGCTCGCCGCCGAGCACCGCACTGCGCTGGCCATGGTCGATCTGCAGGCTGCCGATGGCGGTACTGGGCCCGCCCGCTACGCTGCTGGCCTGCGTGAAAGCGGGCAGGCGCGCGCGGCGCAGCATGGCCTGCAGGCGGGCTTGCAGCTCCTGCATGTTGAAGGGCTTGGTGATGTAGTCGTCGGCCCCGGCGTTGAGCCCGTGGATACGGTCGTCGATGCCGTCGCGCGCGGTCAGAATCAGCACCGGCAGGCCGGCAATGTGGGTGCGTGCCCAGGTCAGCAGTTCCATGCCGTCGGCACCGGGCAGGCCCAGGTCGAGGATGATGCCGTCCACCGCCTGGTTCTGCAGCACGGCCGTGGCTTCGGCCACGCTGCAGGCCGTGCACACGCTGAAATCCAGCTGCTGGAGCTGGCCCGTCAAGGCGTCCAGCAGCAAGGCATCGTCTTCGACTATCAATAGGGTGGCCATGGATAGAGGATAGCAAAGGGCCTCCCTCGCCGAGGTCGCGCACAGCGCACAGCAGGGAAAGCACCGAGGCGCGAGCGAGGCGGTAATTCGATAACAGGGAAATTCCTTTGGCGTGTAACGCACACCCCGGGAAAGCCCTGATATGTTCATTAATTATTGTAATTAAAGTACCGACTGCGCTGATCGGCATGGGTCAGCCGGCGCACAAACGGACTCACACAAACGAGGAGACATGGGTATGTGGAAGTTGACAAAAGTCGCCGCCGTCGCGGCGGTTGTGGCGGCATCGGCAACAGCCGGTGCGGGGGAGGTGGAGGTTCTGCACTACTGGACTTCGGGTGGCGAAGCCAAGTCCGTGGCCGAGCTCAAGAAGATCATGCAGGGCAAGGGCCACACCTGGCGTGATTTCGCCGTGGCCGGCGGCGGTGGCGACAGCGCCATGACCGTGCTCAAGAGCCGCGTGATCTCGGGCAACCCGCCCTCGGCCGCACAGACCAAGGGCCCGGCCATCCAGGAGTGGGCCTCCGAAGGCG
>NZ_JBKDTZ010000413.1:0-8224 GCF_046339755.1 Acidovorax sp.
CGCACCGGCCAGATCCCTTCGGGCGAAATCAGCGCCCTGTAAGAACAAGGGCCTTCATAGCAAGGTCCGCCAGTTGCGGGCCTTCCCATGGTGGTGGTGTTTCACGGTCGTGGGCACCGCCACCATGTGGAAGTGTTTCCCTACTCTTGCCCGGAAACGGGCAATTGAAAAGGGCTCCCATTGGGAGCCCTTCTTTTGTTGTTGCCTGCGGTGGCGCGCGCTGGGCCTTACACCTCTTCACTCCAGCAGTAGCCATCGCGCGCGATCATGGCGCTGGCGGCACTTGGCCCCCAACTGCCGGCCGTATAGGGCCGGGGACCCAGCGCATCGTTACGCCAGTGCTGCAGGATGGGCTCCACCCAGCGCCAGGCTTCCTCCTGCTCGTCGCTGCGCACGAACAGGTTCAGGCGGCCGCCGATCACGTCGAGCAGCAGGCGCTCGTAGGCACCCACGCGCTCGGTGCCGAAGCGCTGGTCGAAATCGAGGTTCAGGTATACCTGCGACAGCGCGGGCTCCACCTGTTGCTGGGCGGCGCCCTGGGCCATCAGGTGCAGCTCCAGACCGTCCTTGGGCTGCAGGTTGATCACCAGGCGGTTGGCGGCGCCGGCCGAGGTGCGGAAGATCGGGTGCGGCACGGGCCGGAAGTTGACGACGATGTGCGCATCGCGCCCCGCCAGCCGCTTGCCGGTGCGGATGTAGAAAGGCACGCCCGCCCAGCGCCAGTTGGAGATCTCGGTGCGCAGCGCGACGAAGGTCTCGGTGGTGCTGCCCGGGGCCACGCCTTTTTCCTGCAGGTAACCGGGCACAGAGGCACCGTGCGTCTTGCCGGCCACGTACTGCCCGCGGATCACGTGCTGGCCGATGGTCTCGGTGCTCCAGGGCTTGAGCGACTGCAGCACCTTGAGCTTTTCGTCGCGGATGGCGTTGGCGCTGGCGTTGATGGGCGGCTCCATGCCGATCGCGCACAGCAGCTGCAGGGCATGGTTCTGCACCATGTCGCGCAGCGCGCCGGTCTGGTCGTAGAAGGCGCCGCGCGTCTCCACGCCCAGTTCCTCGGCAATGGTGATCTGGATGTTGGCAATGGTCTCGCGCCGCCACAGGGGCTCGAACAGTGCGTTGCCGAAGCGCATGGCCAAGAGGTTCTGCAGCGAGGGCTTGCCCAGGTAGTGATCGATGCGAAAGACCTGTTCTTCCTTGAGCACGCGGCGCAGCGTGTCGTTGATGGCCTGGTTGGAGCGCAGATCGTGGCCCCGGGGCTTTTCCAGCACCACGCGGGTGTGCGGGCCGTTCAGGCCCCCGCCGGCGATCTGCGCGCACACATTGGTGAACAGGCTGGGAGCCGTGGCCACGTACATCACCACCGACTCGGCATTGCGCTCGTGCAGCATGGCGGCCAGGCGGGCATAGTCCTGGGTTTGCGACAGGTCCATGCGCAGGTAGTGCAGCAGGGCGCCGAAGCGTTCGAACTCGTCGGGGGTGGGGCGCTTGGCCAGATCCACGCCTTCGAAGCGCGACTGGATCAGGCTGCGGTATTGTTCATGGCTGAGCTCGTCACGGGCCACCGCGATGATGCGCCCCCCTTCGGGCAGCGTTCCGTGGCGGAACGCCTGGAACAGCGCAGGCATGAGCTTGCGCCAGGCCAGGTCGCCGGTTCCGCCAAACAGGACAAGGTCAAAACTCATGGGGTCTCCGTATCAGTGCATTCGTGTAATCGCGTGTGGCTAGAAATTGTAATCACGTTACATCGTTTTGTGTAGGACAGCAGGCCAAATCGCGTTCCAATCTGTGTCTGCAGCAAAAAAGTGCCAGACAATTTTGGTAATCAAGTTACTATCTCGCCGTTTTCATTTTTTCGCCCCAGGTAGCCTTTCCATGTCCCTTCGTTGCGACCAGACCCCGCCGTGGCCCGCCTTGCAGGCTTTGTTCGACACCGAAGGACGGCACCTGGACCTGCGGCAGGCGTTCGCGCAGGACAGCGGGCGCTTCGGCCACTTCAGCCAGCAGGCGCCGCACGTCTTTGCCGATCTCTCCAAGAACCTGTGGGACCGGCCGACCGAGGCCCTGCTGCTGGCCCTGGCCGAGGCCTGCGGCCTCGCGGGTCAGCGCGATGCCATGTTCGCGGGTGAAGCCATCAACCACACCGAGGGCCGCGCGGTGCTGCACACGCTGCTGCGCCGTCCCCAGGGCCTGGTGCTGCCGGGCGATGGGGCCGACATCGCGCAGAAACTGGCCGAGGTACATGGCACGCTCGATGCCATGCTGCAGTATGCCGAGCAGGTGCGTGGCGACGCCGCCATCACCGACGTGGTGAACATCGGCATCGGCGGCTCGGACCTGGGGCCGCACATGGCGGTGCTGGCACTCGATGCATTCCGCGCCGCAGGCAAGCGCCTGCACTTCGTCTCCAACGTCGACGGCCACGAGCTGCATGGCGTGCTGCAGGGCGTGAAGCCCGAGAGCACGCTGTTCCTCATTGCGTCCAAGACCTTCACCACGGCCGAGACCATGGCCAATGCGCGCTCGGCGCTGGCCTGGTTCGGTGCGCAGGGCGGTACCGATGTGGCGCGCCACTTTGCGGCGCTGACCACCAATGTCGAGGCCGCAGGCGCTCTGGGCATCACCACCACCTTCGGTTTCTGGGACTGGGTGGGCGGGCGCTACTCGCTGTGGTCGGCCATCGGCCTGCCTATCGCCATCGCCATTGGCGCCGCGGGCTTCCGTGACCTGCTGGCCGGCGCCCATGCCATGGACGAACATTTCCGCACGGCGCCCCTGGCCGCCAACCTGCCGGTGCGCCTGGGCCTGCTCGATGTCTGGTACCGCAACTTCCATGGCTTCACCAGCCGCTGCATCGCGCCGTACCACGCATCCTTGGGCCGCTTGCCGGCCTATCTGCAGCAACTGGAGATGGAGAGCAATTGCAAGCGCGTCAGGGCCGACGGGCAGGAACTGCCGTACGCCACCTCGCCCGTGCTCTGGGGTGAGCCCGGCACCAACGGCCAGCATGCCTTCTTCCAGATGCTGCACCAGGGCACCGACGTGTTGCCGCTGGAAATCATCGCCGTGCGCCAGGCCGCCCACCCGCTGCCGGGCCACCAGGACAAGCTGCTGGCCAATGCGCTGGCCCAGGCCCAGGCGCTGATGGTGGGCAAGGCCAGCCCCGAGGACGGCCACCGCCATTTCCCGGGCAACCGGCCCAGCAGCTTCCTGCTGCTCGAATCGCTGACCCCTGCTTCGCTGGGCGCGCTGATCGCGCTGCAGGAGCACCGCGTGTTCGTGAGCGGCAGCCTGTGGGGCATCAACAGCTTCGACCAATGGGGCGTGGAGTTGGGCAAGGTGCTGGCGCGCGACCTGGAGGCGCGTCTGGCCTCGGGCGATGCGGCGGGGCTCGATGGCTCCACCGCGGGGGTGCTGGCCCGCCTGCGCAGCGGCGGCTGACCGCCCAACAAGGCACAGCACGGCGCCCAACAGAGGCGCCTGCACACACGAGGAGACAAAGCCATGACGGCGCCCCAGCCCGATTTCCGTTCGCCCGCATTCCTGCACGCGCACATCCGCCAGACCATGGCGTTCTATGAGCCCGTCGCCACCGACCCGGGTGGCGGCATGTACCACTTCTTTCTCGACGACGGCACCGTCTACGACGAGCGCACGCGCCACCTGGTGAGCGCCACGCGCTTCGTGGTCACGCATGCCATCCTGTTCCAGACCACGGGCGAGGCCCGCTACCGCAAGGGCATGGAGCATGCGCTCGATTTCCTGCGCACGGCCTTCCTCGACCCGGCCACCGGCGGCTATGCCTGGCTCATCGACTGGCATGGCGGCCACGCCACCTTGCTCGACGCCACGCGCCATTGCTACGGCATGGCCTTCGTGATGCTGGCCTATGCGCGGGCGCACGAGGCCGGCGTGCCCGAGGCGCGGCAGTGGCTGGCAGAGGCCTTCGATACGGCCGAGCAGCACTTCTGGCAGCCGGCCGCGGGCCTCTATGCCGACGAGGCCACGCGCGAGTGGGCGCTGTCGGACTACCGCGGCCAGAACGCCAACATGCATGCCTGCGAGGCCATGATCTCGGCCTTCCGCGCCACGGATGAGCGCCGCTACATCGAGCGCGCCGAACAGCTCGCGCAGGGCATCTGCCAGCGCCAGGCGGCGCTGTCCGGCGGCTGGGTGTGGGAGCACTTCCGCGCCGACTGGTCGGTGGACTGGGACTACAACCGCCACGACCGGACCAATATCTTCCGCCCCTGGGGCTACCAGATCGGCCACCAGACCGAATGGGCCAAGCTGCTGCTGCAGCTCGACGCGCTGGCACCCGCGGACTGGCACCTGCCGTGCGCGCGCTTCCTGTTCGATGCGGCGCTGGACAAAGGCTGGGACGCAGCGCACGGCGGGATCGTCTACGGCATGGCGCCCGATGGCAGCATCTGCGACGACGGCAAGTACCATTGGGTGCAGGCCGAGAGCATGGCTGCTGCCGCCGTGCTGGCGGTCCGCACGGGCGAGCCGCGCTACTGGGATTGGTACGACCGCATCTGGGCCTACTGCTGGCAGCACTTCGTGGACCACCAGCACGGTGCCTGGTTCCGCATCCTCGACGGCCGCAATCGCAACCACACGCGCGAGAAGAGCAACGCCGGCAAGGTGGATTACCACAACATGGGTGCCTGCTACGACGTGTTGCTGGCGCTGGGGGCGGAACGCGCTGCGTGACTACATCGCCGCGCTGGCCTGGAAGAAATTCACGGGCAGGCCCGGTACCTCGACCGGCAGGCTGAACAGCGAGCCTGCGGGAATGGCGGCGTCCAGCTCCTCCTGCGGCCGCCCGGCGCGCGCCGAGGTGATGTACAGCGTGCGCAGGCCTTCGCCGCCAAAGCAGACCATGGTGGGGCACTGCACGGGCACCGCAATGCGCTGCAGCACCTGGCCTGCGGGCGACAACTGCAGCACGCAGGCGCCCTCGTACATCGCGACCCAGTAGTTGCCCTGCACGTCCACAGCGGCGCCGTCCGGGCGGCCGCCGTAGGGTTGGCCTTCCGTCTTCGGAGGAAAGGAAACCCAGGGCGTGCGGCCCTCGATGCTGCCCCTGGCAGCGTCGAAGCCGAAGCGGTCGATGCGGTGCTCGGGTGTGTTCGACCAGTACAGCGTGCGGTCATCGGGGCTGAAGGCCAGGCCGTTGGCGGTGAAGTTGTCGCCTGCCATTTTCTGTACCCGAAAGCCGCCAGGGGCCGCCTCCAGCCGCCACAGGGCGGCGTCGGGCGCGGTGCGCGGGCTGATCACCGAACCGGCCCAGAAACGGCCCGCCGAATCGCAGCGGCCATCGTTCAAGCGCAGCACGCGGGTGTCGTGCGCGTCGGTCGGCAGCAGGGCCAGGCAGGCGAGGGCGCCGCTCTCGGCGTCGAGCAGGTAAAAGCCGTCACGTAACCCGATTACTATTTTTGCGCCTCCTGCCGGTGCGCAGCAGCCTGGCTCCGAGGGCATGTTCCAGGTGCGCAGGCGTCCGCTCGCCGGCTCCCAGGCATTCACCCGTTTCCCCTGAATGTCACACCAGTAAAGGGATGTTTCATGGGGATGCCAGAACGGCGATTCACCGAGTTCCGAAGGCGGCAGGGGCAGGGTCTGCAGGGACATTGGCTTGATCCGGGGTGGTTATCGAGTTACATTCTAGAGGCTCCCGCAGGAGCCTTGTCACCGATTCCCATACCCATACCAAATCCCCGATGGAGCATTCCCCATGCATTCAGTCGTAGCGCGCGTGACGGCCCGCATCATCGAGCGCAGCAAGGACACCCGTGCCGCCTACCTGGCCACGGTCGACGCCATGGTCCAGCGCAAGCCTCCGCAGGAGCGCATGGGCTGCGCCAACCTGGCCCATGCCTATGCAGCGTTGCCCGGTTCCGAGAAGTTCAAGGTCACGGTCGAGAAGGCGCCCAACATCGGCATCGTCACGGCCTACAACGACATGCTCTCGGCCCACCAGCCCTACCAGGCCTACCCCGCACTGCTGCGCGACGAGGCCGCGCGCCATGGTGCCATGGCCCAGGTCGCCGGCGGCGTGCCCGCCATGTGCGATGGCGTGACCCAGGGCACGCCCGGCATGGAGCTGTCGCTGTTCTCCCGGGACAATATTGCCATGGCCACCGCGGTAGCGCTGTCCCACGACGTGTTCGATGGCGTGCTGCTGCTCGGCGTGTGCGACAAGATCGTGCCCGGCCTGCTGATCGGCGCGCTGCACTACGGGCATCTGCCCTGCGTGTTCGTGCCGGCCGGGCCCATGGGTTCGGGCCTGCCCAACAAGGACAAGGCCAAGGTGCGCGAGCAGTATGCGCAGGGCCTGGTCGGCCGTGACGAGCTGCTCAAGGCCGAGTCGGCCGCGTACCACAGCCCCGGCACCTGCACCTTCTACGGCACGGCCAACAGCAACCAGATGCTGCTCGAAGCCATGGGCCTGCATGTGCCCAATGCTGCATTTGCGCCTCCGGGCAGCGGCGAGCGCGAGGCGTTCACGCGCCAGGCCATGCGCACCGTGCTGTCCATCGGCAAGCGCGGCAATCGCTTCACGCCCATCGGCCATGTGGTGGACGAGCGCTGCATCGTCAACGCCATGGCTGCGCTGCTGGCCACGGGCGGCTCCACCAACCACCTGATCCACTGGGTGGCGATCGCGCGCAGCGCTGGCATCCTGATCGACTGGACCGATTTCGACGACCTGTCTTCCGTGGTGCCGCTGCTGGCGCGCGTGTACCCCAACGGCGATGCCGACGTGAACCAGTTCCAGGCCGCGGGCGGCCCGCCCTGGATCCTGCGCGAATTGCTGGCCCATGGCCTGATGCACCCCGATGTGCTGAGCGTGAACGAGGGCGGTATTGCTGCCGGTGGTGCGCCTGCGCCTGCCACCTCGGGCGACGAGGCCGTGGTCCGCCCGGTGGACAAGCCATTCTCGCCCACGGGCGGCCTGCGCTTGCTGCAGGGCCGCCTGGGCCGAGCAGTGATCAAGGTCTCGGCCGTGCCGGAAGACCGCCACATCATCGAGGCCCCCGCGCGCGTGTTCGACTCGCAGGAGGAGCTGCTCGCCGCCTTCAGCGCGGGCGAGGTGCAGCAGGACATGGTGGCCGTAGTGCGCTTCCAGGGGCCGCGCGCCAACGGCATGCCCGAGCTGCACAAGCTCACGCCCCCATTGGCCGTGCTGCAGAACCAGGGTTTCAAGGTGGCGCTGGTGACCGATGGCCGCATGAGCGGTGCCTCGGGCAAGGTGCCCGCCGCCATCCATGTGACGCCCGAGGCGCTGGGCGGCGGCCCGCTGGCCAAGGTGCGCAACGGCGACCTGGTGCGCGTGGACGCCGTGGCCGGTACGCTCGACGTGCTGGTGGACGAGGCCGAATGGGCCGCCCGCACCCCCGATGAATGCAAGGCGCACGCGGCCACCGGCTTCGGGCGTGAACTGTTTGCCAACTTTCGCCGCCATGCGGGCGGCGCTGAACAAGGAGCCTGCACATGGCTGTGAATGCCACCACCCCTTCCCTGCAGCCGGCGGACATCGCCAGCTACGGCCCGGTCATCCCGGTCATCGTGATCGACCGCGTCGAAGACGCGATCCCCCTGGCCGAGGCCCTGCTGGCCGGTGGTGTGAAGGTGCTGGAGGTGACGCTGCGCACGCCCGCAGGCCTGCCCGCCATCGAGGCGATTGCGCGCCAGTTGCCCGAGGCCGTGGTCGGTGTGGGCACGGTGCTCAATGCCGATGACGCGCGCCGCGCGAGCGAGGCCGGCGCCCGCTTTGCCGTGAGCCCGGGCTATACCTCCGAGGTGGGCTCGGCCTGCAAGGGGCTGAACCTGCCGCTGCTGCCGGGGGTCTCCACCTCCAGCGAGATCATGCACGCGCTGGCCGATGGCTTCCAGTTCCTCAAGCTGTTCCCGGCCGAGGCCGTGGGCGGCATCCCGCTGCTCAAGTCCTGGGCCAGCCCGTTTGGCCAGGTGAGTTTCTGCCCCACCGGCGGCATCACCAATGCCACGGCGCCCAACTACCTGGCACTGCCCAATGTGCGCTGCGTGGGCGGCTCCTGGCTCACGCCCGCGGATGCCGTGCGCTCGGGGGACTGGGCGCGCATCACGCAACTGGCGCAGGCCACTCAGGCGCTGCGGCAGACCGTCTGAGTGGGGTGGCCCCCGGCTCCCGCCGGGCAGGTCACGCTTGCCGCTTATCATGGAGAGGGGCGTTCGCTCCGCA
>NZ_JBKDTZ010000414.1:0-38252 GCF_046339755.1 Acidovorax sp.
TTGAACTTGTAGCCGCCGTAGATGTCGGACTCGATGGAGTTACCCGAGAGCCAGTCGACGCTGGAATTCCAGTTGCCGACATAGAAACCGGACTCGCCGAAGGCGTAGTCGAAGCCGCCCTGGATCGCGGGCTTGACAGCCTTGACCTTGGAGACATCCTGGTCCTGGCCACGGAACTTGTAGTTGGTGGTCAGGCTGACGTTGCCGGTCAGCTGGGCACTGGCCAGCAGGGGCAGGGTTGCAACAAGGGCAGCGCCCAGGAACTTGATGGATGCGCGGGTCATGTTTCCTCCGGTTGGACAAAGTAGGGACAAGCGCTTTAAGCATGGACCGTGCCACGCGCCACCAACGGGCCGTGGCACCTGCGGGCGGGGCAGATGGGGATTCCCTATTAAAGTGAGGGTTGAGGGGACTTTGCAATTGCACCACGGTGGTGCAACTGTGAAGCAGTTCACGCCGCCCCACCATAAAACGCACCCATCTGGGGAGAAAGTCGACCATGAGTCTTGCTTTGGTGCAAAGTCGCGCCCTTCTGGGGCTGCAGGCACCGGCCGTCACCGTTGAAGTGCACCTGGCCAACGGCCTGCCCAGCTTCACGCTGGTGGGCCTGGCTGAAGTGGAAGTGAAGGAGGCACGCGAGCGCGTGCGCTCGGCACTGCAGAACGCGGGCCTGGAGTTTCCCCACAACAAGAGGATCACGGTCAACCTCGCCCCGGCGGACCTGCCCAAGGATTCGGGCCGGTTCGACCTGCCCATCGCCCTGGGCATCCTGGCGGCCAGCGGACAGATCGATGGCAGCCGCCTTGCAGGCCACGAATTCGCGGGGGAGTTGTCGCTCTCGGGCGAACTGCGCCCGGTGCGCGGGGCGCTGGCCACCAGCCTGGCGCTGCAGACCCAGCACATCAGCACGCAACTGGTGCTGCCGCCCGGCAGTGCCGAAGAAGCCGCCCTGGTGCCCGATGCCCAGGTGGTGCGCGCGCGCCACCTGCTCGACGTGGTGCGCGCCTTCCTGCCGCCCGGCACGCCGGCCCCCGAAGGAGACGACGACGGCTTTACCCGCCTGCAGCCCACGCCCATGGCCACCGGGCTGCAGGGCCCCGACATGGCCGACGTGAAAGGCCAGGCCATGGCCAAGCGCGCGCTGGAGATCGCTGCGGCCGGCGGCCACAGTGTGCTGATGGCCGGGCCGCCCGGCTCAGGAAAATCCATGCTCGCACAGCGCTTTGCCGGCCTGCTGCCACCCATGGCGGTGCAGGAGGCGCTGGAGAGCGCCGCCATCTCCAGCCTGGCCGGCCGCTTCAGCCCCGAGCGCTGGGGCCTGCGCCCCACAGGGCAGCCCCATCACACGGCCAGCGCCGTGGCGCTGGTCGGAGGAGGCTCACCGCCTCGGCCTGGCGAGATCTCGCTGGCGCACCATGGAGTGCTCTTCCTCGACGAATTTCCCGAGTTCACCCGCGCTGCGCTGGAGGCGCTGCGCGAACCCCTGGAGACCGGCCACATCACCATCTCCCGCGCAGCGCAAAGGGCCGATTTTCCAGCCCGATTTCAAATGGTGGCCGCCATGAACCCGTGCCCCTGCGGATTTCTCGGCTCCACCCAGCGCGCCTGCCGCTGCACGCCGGACCAGATCTCACGTTACCAGGGCAAGCTCAGCGGGCCCCTGCTGGACCGCATCGACCTGCACGTGGAAGTGCCCGCCGTGCCCTCGGAGCAATTGCTCAAGGCGCCGCCCGGCGAATCCAGTGCCGCCATCCGCGAGCGCGTGGTGCAGGCGCGGGAACGGGCCCTGGCGCGCCAGGGCAAGACCACCCAGGCGCTGCAGGGCCAGGAGATCGACGAGCACTTGCACCTGGACGATGCGGCCGCCAAGTTCCTCAACACCGCGGCCGCGCGCCTGGGCTGGTCGGCGCGCAGCACGCACCGTGCGCTCAAGGTGGCGCGCACCATCGCCGACCTCGCGCGGGCGGATGCCACCGCCGTCGGCCACGTGGCCGAGGCCGTCCAATACCGCCGCGTACTGCGCAGTCCGGCCTGAACGCTATAGTCTCTTTACCTTCTGCAGCATCACCCCATGGCCAGCGCTTCCTCCCCCACCCTCGCACCCACCGCCACCGACGTGGTCGACAACAGCTATCTGCGCACCCTGGTGGGCTACAACGCGCGCCGGGCCTCGCTGTCCATCATCGAGGTGTTCATGGAGCGCATGGCGGTCTATGGGCTCAAGGTGGTGGATTTCTCGGTGCTCTCGCTGGTGGCGCACAACCCCGGCATCACCTCGCGCCAGCTGTGCTCCACGCTGGGCGTGCTGCCACCCAACCTGGTGGGACTGATCGCCGCGCTGGACCGGCGCGGCCTGATCGAGCGCCGCCCGCACCCGAGCGACGGGCGCGCGATGGGCCTGCACCTGACACCTGCGGGCGAGGACCTGTGCGGCCAGGCCGAGCAGACCGCCGCCCAGCTGGAAATCGACGCCACTGCGCGCCTTACGGCCACCGAGCGCAAGACGCTGATCCGTCTGCTGCAAAAGATCTACGACTGACCGGCCCGCCCTTCAAGCCGCCTTCGGCTTGTCCAGCCCCAGCAGGCGCACCGCATTGCCCTTGAGGATGCCGGGCATCACCTCGGGCTTGAAGCCGGCTTCCTGGAAATCCTTCATCCAGCGCTCGGGCGTGATCAGCGGGTAGTCGCTGCCGAACAGGATGCGGTCCTTGAGCAGGGTGTTGGAATACTGCACCAGATGCTTGGGGAAGTACTTGGGGCTCCAGCCCGACAGGTCGATCCAGACGTTGGGCTTGTGCGTGGCGACCGAGAGCGCCTCGTCTTGCCAGGGGAAGCTGGGGTGCGCCATCACGATCTGCATGTCGGGGAAGTCGATGGCCACGTCGTCCAGGTGCATGGGGTTGCTGTACTCCAGGCGCAGGCCGCCGCCGCAGCGCATGCCGCTGCCGATGCCGCTGTGGCCGGTGTGGAAGATGGCCGGCAGGCCGTACTCGGCGATCACCTCGTAGATCGGCCAGGCCATCTGGTCGTAGGGGTGGTAGCCCTGCACCGTGGGGTGGAACTTGAAGCCCTTGACGCCGTGCTCCTCGATCAGCCGGCGCGCCTCGCGCGCACCCATCTTGCCCTTGTGCGGGTCGATGCTGGCAAAGGCCACCATCATGTCGCTGTTGGCCTTGGCGGCCTCGGCGCTCTCTTCGTGGGGGATGCGCCGGCGGCCCATCTTGGACTCGGCGTCCACCGTGAACATCACCAGGCCGATCTTCTGCTCGCGGTAGTAGGCCACCGTCTCGGCAATCGTGGGGCGGCGGCCGTTCTTGAAGTACTTGTCGGCCGCGCGGTCGTACTCCTCGCCGTAGTTGTCGAACGGGTTCCAGCAGCTCACCTCGGCGTGGGTGTGGATGTCGATGGCGATCAGGTTCTCGTGGTCCATATCTGTCTCCTATGGTGACCGGGCTTTCATGGCACCGCCCTTCAGCATGCACCACCGCACAGCAGGTGGATCAAGGGTAACTACTGATGAAAAACCGGTCTGGCTTGCTTGAATTGGTTATTAACTATAACCACAATTCACGTATCAAGAAAGCCACCATGACCCATCCAGACATCCATTTCGAGCTTGCCGGCGACGAGCAGGAAGTTGCCGTGATCCGCCTCACGCGCAGTGCCAAGCGCAATGCACTGAACGACGGCCTGATCCTGGCCCTGCGCGACCTGTTCGAGAAAATGCCCGCCGGCGTGCGTGCCGCCGTGATCGACGGTGAGGGCCCGCATTTCTGCGCCGGCCTGGACCTGTCCGAACTCAAGGAGCGCGATGCCGGCCAGGGCCTGTACCACTCGCGCATGTGGCACGCCGCCCTGGAACGCGTGCAGTACGGCCCCGTGCCTGTGATCGCAGCGCTGCACGGCGCCGTGGTGGGCGGCGGGCTGGAGCTGGCCAGCGCCTGCCATATCCGCGTGGCCGACGAGTCCACCTTCTACGCGCTGCCCGAGGGCTCGCGCGGCATCTTCGTGGGCGGCGGCGGTGCCGTGCGCATCCCCAAGCTGATCGGCGCGGCGCGCATGACGGACATGATGCTCACTGGCCGCGTCTACAACGCGCAGGACGGCGAGAAGGTCGGCTTTGCCCAGTACCTGGTGCCCGAGGGCCAGGCCTTCGACAAGGCGCTGGAACTGGCCAAGCGCGTGGCGCAGAACGCACCGCTGACCAACTACGCGCTGATGCACGCCCTGCCGCGCATCGCCGAGCAGCCGGCGGACCAGGGCTTCCTCACCGAAGCCATGATGGCGGCCATCGCCCAGAGCGCGCCCGAGGCCAAGTCGCGCCTGGCGGACTTCCTGGAAGGCCGCGCCGCCAAGGTCCGCAAGGACTAGCGAAGGTGCGAACGAATCCACCATGCCCGCTCATCCCGCCAAAACACGCGCGCTCGTCGTTGCAAATGCTCGCCATAGCCCGAGTTATGGCTGCGCTTTGCGCCTAGATCACACGCGTTGTGACGGCCTGCTCGAACACGTCGAATCCATTCACACGTTCTACCCCACCGCGCATCTCTCACGCATCTGATGGACATCGACCCATGAGCGACCTCTCCACTCCCCTGGCCCCGCCCCGCTACCGCCCCGTGCCCTTCGGCGTCACCCGCGTCAGCGTGCGCGAGGGTGCGCCCGGCGTGCGCTACCTGCAGGCCGACCTGCCCCTGGGCGCCTATGCGCGCCGGGTCACGGACTATCTGGTGCATTGGGCCGAGGTGGAGCCGGAGCGCAGCTTCCTTGCGCGCCGTGTGCAAAACGCCGACGGCAGCACCGGCGACTGGCAGCACATCAGCTACGCCCAGGCGCTCGCGGCCGCACGCAGCATAGGCCAGGCCCTGCTGGACCGGGGCCTCAGCGCCGAGCGCCCGGTGGTCGTGCTCAGCGAGAACAGCCTGGAGCATGCGCTGATGGCCCTGGGCTGCATCTATGCGGGTGTGCCTTACTGCCCGGTCTCCCCGGCCTACGCCACGGTGAGCCAGGACTACGACAAGCTGCGCCATGTGCTGGACACACTGACGCCCGGCCTGGTGTTCGCGGCCGACGGTGCGCGTTTCGGCCGCGCCATCACCGCCACCGTGGCTGCAGATGTGGAGATCGTGCTGGCCCAGGGCGCCATCGACGGCCGCCCGGCCACCACCTTCCAGAGCCTGCGCAACACTGTGGCCACGCCCGCCGTGGATGCCGCCATGCATGCCACGGGCCCGGGCACCATCGTCAAGTTCCTGTTCACCAGCGGCTCCACCAAGATGCCCAAGCCGGTGGTCAACACCCAGCGCATGTGGTGCGCCAACCTGCAGCAGATCACCCTGTCGCTGCCGGTGCTGGCCGAAGCCCCGCCCATCCTGGTGGACTGGCTGCCGTGGAACCACACCTTCGGCAGCAACCACAACTTCGGCCTCACGCTGCAGCATGGCGGCACGCTCTACATCGACGATGGCAAGCCTACGGCGGCGCTGATCGGCGAGACCCTGCGCAACCTGCGCGAGATCGCGCCCACCGTGTACTTCAACGTGCCCACCGGCTTCGAGATGATCGCCGAGGCGATGAAGACCGATGCCGCGCTGCGCCGCACCCTGCTGTCGCGCGTGCGCATGTTCTTCTACTCGGGCGCCGGCCTGGCCCAGCCCATCTGGGACAGCCTGCATGCCACGCAGGAGGCCGAGATCGGCGAGCGCATCGTGATGTCCACGGGCCTCGGGATGACCGAGTCGGCCCCCTCGGCCCTGTTCTGCAACAGCCCCGACGTGCGTTCGGGCCACATCGGCGCGCCGGTGCCGGGCATGGTGCTCAAGCTGGTCGACGTGGACGGCAAGACCGAGGTGCGCTACCGCGGCCCCAACGTGACGCCGGGATACTGGCGCTCGGACGCCGCCACGCGCGAAGCCTTCGACGACGAGGGTTATCTGTGCACGGGCGACGCCGTGCAGTGGATCGACGAAAACGACATCCACCGCGGCCTGCGCTTTGACGGCCGCATTGCCGAGGACTTCAAGCTCTCCACCGGCACCTTCGTGAGCGTGGGCCCCATGCGCGCCAAGATCGTGGTGGCGGGTGCGCCCTACATCCAGGACGCGGTGCTCACTGGCCTGAACCGCAAGGAAGTGGGCGCGCTGCTGTTCCTGTCTCCGGCCTGCCGCGAAGTGAGCGGGCTGGGCGCGGACGCCCCCTGGTCCGACGTGATCGCCAGCACCGGCGTGCGCCAGCGCATCCAGGCCGTCATCGACCACCTGGCACGCGAATCCACGGGCAGCGCCAGCCGCGTCGCGCGCGCGTTGCTGATGGCCGAGCCGCCCTCGCTCGACAAGGGCGAGATCACCGACAAGGGCTCCATCAACCAGCGCGCCGTGCTCAAACACCGCGATGCCCTGGTGCAGGCCCTGCACGATGGCACCGCGCCCGGCACGATCGTACCGGCCGCCTGAAGCACACAACCCACAGGAGTTACTTCATGCAGATCCAAGGACAGACCGCCCTCGTGACCGGCGCCGCCTCCGGCCTGGGCGAGGCCACCGCGCGCGAACTGGCGCGCCTGGGCGCCAAGGTCGCGGTGCTCGACGTGAACACCGCGCTGGCCGGCCAGGTGGCCGACAGCATCAACGCGCAGCATGGCGCCGGCACCGCCGTGGCCTGCACTTGCGACATCACCCAGACCGACAGCGTGGTGGCCGCCCTGGCCCAGGCCGAGGTGGCCCTGGGCCCGGCGCGCATCCTCATGAACGTGGCCGGCATCGGCAGCGCCAAGCGCGTGGTGCAGCGTGACGGCAGCGCCGCGCCGCTCGAAGACTTTGCGCGCGTGGTGGGCATCAACCTCATCGGCAGCTACAACATCAGCCGGCTGTTCGCGGCGGCCTGCGCCAAGCTGGCGCCGCTCGACAGCGGCGAACGCGGCGTGATGATGTTCACGGCCTCGGTGGCGGCCTTCGATGGCCAGGTGGGCCAGCAGGCCTACAGCGCCTCCAAGGGCGGTCTGGTGGGCATGACGCTGCCCATGGCGCGCGACCTGGCGCAGCACGGCATCCGCGTGTGTACGGTAGCCCCGGGCCTGTTCGCCACCCCGCTCATGAAGGAGCTGCCCGAGGCCGTACAGCAGTCGCTGGCCGCGAGCATCCCCTTCCCGCCGCGCCTGGGCAAGCCCGAGGAGTTTGCCGAGCTGGCGGCCCACATCGTGACCAACGGCCACCTCAACGGCGAGGTGATCCGGCTCGATGGCGCCCTGCGCATGGCCCCCCGATAGCCCCCCGTTCCCCGCCCCGTCAACACACCACCATACCTATACCGGAGACAACCATGACGACGACACGACGCCACTTTGTTCACACCCTGGGCAGCGCCGCTGCCCTCGCAGCGCTCTATCCCCTGTCTTCCTTCGCGCAGGCGCTGGACCAGGTCAAGATCATGTACGGCTTTCCGGCCGGCAGCGCGGGCGACAGCGTGGCCCGCCGCGTGGCCGAGAAGCTGGGCGGCACGGCCTACAGCAAGAACCCGGGCTTCGTCGAGAACAAGCCGGGCGCCGGTGGCCGCATTGCGGTGGAAACGCTGAAGAACTCCCCCGCCGATGGCTCGGTGCTCACCCTGGCACCGGTGTCGGCGCTGTCGGTGTATCCGCACATCTACCCCAAGCTCAGCTACAAGCCCGAGGACGTGGTGCCCGTCTCCATCGGCGCCATCATGCACCACGGCCTGGCCGTGGGCCCGGCCGTGCCGGCCGAGGTCAAGACGCTCAAGGACTTCCTGGCCTGGGCCAAGGCCAATCCGGACAAGGCCAGCTACGGCTCGCCCGGCGCGGGCTCCATGCCCCACCTGCTGGGCGCGCTGCTGGGCATCCGTGCGGCAGTGGAGCTCAAGCATGTGCCCTACCGCGGCACCGTGCCCAGCATCACCGATCTGGTGGGCGGCCAGATCGCTGCCGCCATGAACCCCAGCGGCGACTACCTGCAGTACATGAAGACCGGTCGCGTGCGCGTGCTGGCCACATCGGGCAAGAAGCGCTCGCCCTACCTGCCCGATGTGCCCACCTTCACCGAACTGGGCTACCCCGACGTGACCTCCGAGGAATGGTTCGGCTTCTACGCCCCGGCCAAGACGCCAGCCGCCACACTGGCCAGTGCCAATGCCGCCATCACCGGCGCGCTCAAGGACAAGACCGTGATCGACGCACTGGGCATCGTTGGCCTGGTGGCCCACGGCAGCACGCAGCAGGAGATGCTCGCCGACCAGAAGGCCGAATTCGAGCGCTGGGGTCCGCTGGTCAAGCAGATCGGGTTCACTTCGGAATCTTGAGTCTGGATTGGCGTCCCCTTGGGGGGACGCCC
Organism: Acidovorax sp.; assembly: GCF_046339755.1. GTDB lineage: Bacteria > Pseudomonadota > Gammaproteobacteria > Burkholderiales > Burkholderiaceae_C > Acidovorax. The sequence continues at coordinate 8,343 of NZ_JBKDTZ010000414.1, forward strand.
CGGTGGCGCTGGTCTTTGGCCGCGCCAGTTGCCAAGCCGCAGGTACACGACGGATATTGGAAGCACGACCCGCATGCAAGCACACCAGACCCTGGCCGATATCCAGCACCTGCTGACCGAGGTGCTCCAGGCGCCTTCGCAGTGGCAGGCGCTGGCGCCGTTTGCCGACAGCGATGGCGACCTGGCAGCCCAGGTGCTGGAAGAGGCCGCCAGGTTCGTCGACAGCGCCATCGCTCCGCTGCAGCGCACGGGTGATGAAGAAGGCTGCCGCTTCGAGGCCGGCACCGTCACCACGCCCACCGGTTTTCGCGCGGCCTACCAGGCCTTCTGGCAGGCTGGCTGGCCCTCGCTGGCCTGTGCACCCGAGGACGGTGGCCAGGGCCTGCCCGCGGTGCTCGAATGCGTGCTGTTCGAATGGCTGGCCGGTGCCAACCACGGCTGGACCATGGCCCCCGGGCTGTTGCATGGTGCCTACGAATGCCTGCGCCACCACGGCAGCGACGCCCTGAGGGCGCAGTACCTGCCGAAGATCGCCAGCGGCGAGTGGCTGGCCACCATGTGCCTGACCGAGGCCCATGCGGGCAGCGACCTGGGTCTGGTGCGCACGCGTGGCGTGCCGCAGGCCGACGGCAGCGTGCGCGTGAACGGCAGCAAGATCTTCATCTCCGGCGGCGAGCACGACCTGACCGACAACATCGTGCACCTGGTGCTGGCGCGCCTGCCCGATGCACCGGCGGGCCCCAAGGGGCTGTCGCTGTTCCTCGTGCCCAAGCTGCTGCCGGGCGGCGAACGCAATGCCGTGGTGTGCGAGCGCATCGAGGAGAAGATGGGACTGCACGGCAGCCCCACCTGCATGATGCGCTTCGACGACGCCACGGGCTGGCTGGTGGGCGAGCCCCACAAGGGCCTGGCCGCCATGTTCGTGATGATGAATGCCGCACGCCTGCACGTGGGCCTGCAGGGGCTGGGGTTGCTCGAAGCCGCCTGGCAGAAGGCCAGCGCCTATGCGCAGGAGCGCCGCCAGATGCGCGCGCCCAAGGCCGCAGGCCGCGCTGCGTCCATGGGCCCCGACCCGATTGCCGAACACCCGGCCATGCGCCGCCTACTGCAGACGCAGCGCTCCTGGATCGATGGCGGGCGCGTGCTGGCCTACCACACGGCCCTGCAGCTCGACCTGGCACGCCACCACACCGACGCCACCGAGCGCGCTGCCGCCCAGCGCTGGTGTGCCCTGGTCACCCCGGTGCTCAAGGCCGCGCTGACCGACCAGGCCTTCCACGGCGCGAGCGCCTGCCTGCAGGTCTTTGGCGGCCACGGCTATGTGCGCGAATGGGGCATCGAGCAGGTGGTGCGCGATGCGCGCGTGGCCATGATCTACGAGGGCACCAACGAGATCCAGGCCATCGACCTGCTGGTGCGCAAGGTGCTGGCCGATGGTGGCCAGGGCCTGTGCGCCCTGCTCGCCTCGCTGCGCCATGGCCTGCCGCCGGACGAGGCCGCCAACACCCGGCGCAATGCCCTGGCCGACACCACGCGCGCCTTGGCCGCCGCAGCCGCCACCGACCCCGAGCTCGCCTACTGGGTGGCCGATGACTACCTGCGCGCCGTGGCCCTGGTGCTGCTGGAATGGGCGTGGGCGCGCATCGCCGCCGCCCCTGCCAGCCAGGGCCCGCGCTGGGCAGATCCCGCCCAGGCCTTCGCCACCTGGGTGCTGCCCGAATTCGACATGCGCCTGGCCATCATTCGCCAGCGCCTGTCCACCGCTGCTGCCGACGTCCACCGACGTACCGCGCCCGCCATGGCTGCCGCCTGACGGTCCACGCCTTTTCTCTCTCCGCTTTCCCCCACCCCAGCGCTCCGAGGCCGCGCTGCGGGTCTGCCTGCCTGCGCCTTGCAACAACACACGAGGAGACAACACCATGACAAAGAGGAACGAGGGTATCTGGAACCTGCAGGGCCTGGGCCACCCGCTGGCACTGGCGGCGTTGCCCGCGGCAGCTCTGCTGCTGGCCGGCTGCGGCGGTTCGGACAGCGGGCTGCGCCAGCTGTCGGCGGCATCGCCGGGCACGCTGCAGTCCTGCGCCAACCTGGCCACCACGCTGTCGCTGCCCAACACACGCATCACCTCTGCGGTGCCCGTGGCCGAGGGCGAGCTCAAGGCCGCCGGCGTGAACACGCCCATCCCTGCGCACTGCCTGGTCAAGGGCGCGATGAACCAGCGCACCAGCGCGGTCGATGGCAACAGCTATGCCATCGGCTTCGAGATGCGCATGCCCGTGGCCTGGAACGGCCGCTTCCTCTACCAGGCCAACGGCGGGCTCGACGGCAGCGTGGTCACCGCCCTGGGCGCGACCAGCGGCGGCGCACCCGTGGCGCCTGCGCTGAGCCAGGGCTTCGCAGTGCTCAGCTCCGACGCGGGCCACAGCGCACCCACGCCCTTCTTCGGTGTGGACCCGCAGGCCCGGCTGGACTATGGCTACACGGCCGTGGGCAGCCTCACCCCCATGGCCAAGGACCTGATCAAGAGCGCCTATGGCAAGGCGCCGGATCGCTCCTACTTCGCGGGCTGCTCCAACGGCGGGCGCCATGCCATGGTGGCGGCCTCGCGCTATGCGGACCAGTACGACGGCATCCTGGCCGGCAACCCGGGCTTTCACCTGCCCAAGGCAGCCACGGCCCAGCTGTGGAAGGCCCAGCAGTACGCCAAGGTCTCCACACCTGACGCCAACGGCCAGCCCGACCTGAACACCTCGGTGAACGCCGCCGAGTACAGGCTGCTGGGCAGCCGCATCCTCGCCAAGTGCGATGCACTGGACGGCGTGACCGACGGCCAGGTCAACGACGTGGCGGCCTGCCAGGGCGCCTTCAACCTGCAGACCGATGTGCCCAGCTGTGCCCCGGGCGCCGCGCGCGACGGCAGTTGCCTGACCGCGGCCCAGAAGACCGTGCTGGCCGATATCTTCGCGGGGCCCAAGAACAGCAAGGGCGAGGCGCTGTACACGGGCACCTGGTTCGACCCGGGCGTGGGCGGCGCCAACTTCGCGCAGTGGCACTTGGGCTCGCCCGCCACACGCGACGCGGGGGCCGTGGCCTTCATCTTCACCTCGCCACCGTCCACCGTGGCGGCCTTCAGTGCGACCACGGGCCTGCAATACGCCCTGGCCTTCAGCATGGAGACCGACTACCCGAAGATGTTCGCCACCAGCGCGCTCTACCCCGAGTCGCCCTGGTCCTTCATGACGCCGCCCAATGAGGCCGACCTCGGCACGCTCAAGGAGCGCGGCGCCAAGATGATGGTCTACCACGGCGTGGCCGATGGCGTGTTCTCGCCCGTGGACACCGCCAACTGGATGGACCGGTTGCAGGCCAACCACAAGGGCGACGCGGCCAGCTTCGCGCGCCTGTACATGGTGCCCGGCATGAACCACTGCTCGGGCGGCCCGGCCACCGACCAGTTCGACATGCTGGCCCCGCTGGTGCAGTGGGTGGAACAGGGCAAGGCCCCCGACACCGTGCTGGCCCAGGCGCGCGGCGCCGGTGCCAACGTGGTGAACGCGGAGCTGCCCGCCAGCTGGTCGGCCAACCGCACGCGCCCGCTGTGCGTCTACCCCAAGGTGGCGCGCTACAACGGCACGGGCGATGTGGAGAACGCCAGCAGCTTCAGTTGCCGGTGAGCGGCTGATTCCGGGGCCGATGGGCTCGCGGGAGTAGCCACCAAGTCACAGCGGTAACAGGGGGTGAGTGCGGTGGCGCCCGCCCCCTGGCCGCCGGCACACTGCGCCCATGTTGTGAACCCACGCAAGGACCACGCCATGGAAACCCAGGAACTGCACCGCGGCCGCCTGATCGACCACATCCAGCTGGTGGTGCGCGATCTGCCGGCCAGCCAGGCCTTCTACAGCGCCATCTTCGAGGTGCTCAAGGTGCCCATGGGCGGCACCGCCGAAGACTATTTCTGGGCCGACGAGCTCTTCGTCTCCACGTCCCAAAGTGCCGCGGCACAGGGCCACCTCACGGGCCGCCACCACCTGGCCTTCCAGGCGCAGGACGAGGCCATGGTGCAGGCCTTCTACAAGGCGGCGCTGGCCCATGGCGGCACGGACAACGGAGCCCCGGGCGAGCGTCCCTACCACCCCGGCTATTACGCGGCCTTTGTGCTCGACCCCGATGGCAACAACATCGAGGCCGTGTTCCATGGCAAGGCCCAGCGCAGCGCGAGCTCGGTCAAGATCACGTTCTAGCTTCCCCGAAACGGTGGACCGTGTGCCCGTGCGAGTCCACGGCCACCGTGACCGGAAAGTCCACCACCTCGAACTCGTGGATGGCCTCCATGCCCAGGTCGGCAAAAGCCAGCACCCGCGCCTTGCGGATGGAGCGCGACAGCAGGTACGCCGCACCCCCTGTCGCCGCAAGGTAGGCCCCGCCATGGCGGCGGATCGAGGCGATGGCCTCGGGCCCGCGCTCGGCCTTGCCCACCATGGCCAGCAGCCCGGTCTGCGCCAGCAGCGGCTCCACGAAGCGGTCCATGCGGGTGGCGGTGGTCGGGCCGGCCGGGCCCACGGCCTCGCCGGCCACGGCATCCACCGGGCCCACGTAGTAGATGGTGCGGCCGCGCAGGTCCACCGGCAGCGGCTCGCCACGCTGCAGCAGTTCGACCAGGCGCTTGTGCGCGGCGTCGCGCGCGGTCAACAGGGTTCCCGTGAGCAGCAGGGTCTGGCCGACCTTCCATTGGCCGACTTCGGCGCGGTCCAGCGTGTCGAGGTCCACGCGCACGGCATCATCCACCACGAAGCTATCGGGAATGCCGTCCCATGCATCGAGCGACAGGTCCGGCAGGGGCGCCGGCCCCGCGCCATCGAGCGTGAGGCGCAGGTAGCGCGTGGCCGCGCAGTTGGGGATCAGCGCCACGGGGATCGTGGCCGCATGGCAGGGCGCGGTGCGCACCTTGACGTCGAGCACGGCCGAGAGCCCCCCGAGCCCCTGCGCGCCGATACCCAGCGCGTTGCTGCGCACGTGCAGATCCAGGCGCAGCGCCTCCTCGGGCGTGGCCGCGCCACGTGCGCGCAGCTCGTCAATGTCGATGGCATCGAACAGCGAGTGCTTGGCCAGCAGCATGGCCTGCTCGGGACTGCCGCCGATGCCGATGCCCAGCACGCCCGGCGGGCACCAGCCGGCGCCCATGCCAGGCAATTGCGCCAGCACCCAGTCGGCCACGCTGTCGCTGGGGTTCAATGTGGCAAAGCGCGCCTTCACGTCGCCGCCGCCGCCCTTGGCCACCACCAGCAGTTCCAGCGCATCGCCCTCCACCAGTTCGTAGTGCACGATGGAGGGGGTGTTGTCGCGCGTATTGGTGCGCGCGCCCAGCGGGTCGGCGACCATGGTCGCGCGCAGCGGATTGGCAGGGTCGCGGTAGGCCGTGCGCACCGCCTCGTCCACCACCACCTGCAGGCTGCGCAGCGCGCCGCCGTCGTGGCGCACAAAGCCCACGCCCATGCCGATGCGCAGGAACACCTGGGCCACGCCCGTGTCCTGGCACAGCGGGCGTCGGCCCAGGGCCGCCATGCGGCTGTTGACCAGCAGTTGGCCCATGGCGGCGCGCGCCGGCGCATGGGTCTCGGCCGCATGCGCGCGCCGCAGCGCGCGCACGAAGTCGGGCGGGTGCCGGTGGCTGATGAACTGCAGCGCCTGGGCGATGCTGGTGACCAGGTCTTCCTGCGCGATGCGGGTCATGGGCTGTGTTTCTTGCTCAGTCGATCTGGATCTTGGCGTCGGTGGCCACCTTGCGCCACTTCTCCACCTCGGCCGCGGTGTGTTTGGCAAAGGCGTCGGGCGCGTACTGCGCCTCGGGCAGCAGGTGGATGCCTTGGGCCGCCATGCGCGCCGTCCAGGTCTTGTCGGCCAGGGCCTTGAGGTAGGCCTGGTGGAGCTTTTGCACCACGTCCTTGGGCGCTCCCTTGGGTGCGTACAGGCCGTACCAGGTGGCGGCCTCGAATCCGGGCAGGGTCTTGTCGGCCAGCGGTGCCACGTTGGGGTACTGCTGCGGCATGGGCGTGAGCGAGGTCAGCGCGATGGCGTTGAGCCGCCCGCCGGCGACCTGCGGCAGCGCCGTGTTGCTCTGGTCGAACATGGCCTCCACCTGGCCGCCCACCAGGTCGTTCATGGCCGGGGCCGCGCCCTTGTACGAGATGGAGGTGACCTCGATGCCGGCGCGCGACTCGAACAGCGCGGCGATCAGGTGCGAGGTGGAGCCCACGCCCGCATTGCCGAAGTTGATCTTGCGCGGGTTGGCCTTGGCCGCGGCGATCAGCTCGGCCGCCGTCTTGTAGGGCGAGCTCTTGGGCACCAGCAGCACCAGCGGCGTATCGGGGAAGCGGAACACCGCTTCGAAGTCCTTCACCGGGTCGTAGGCCAGCTTTTTGTACAACGAGGGTGCCGCGCCCATGTAGCCCATGTGGCCGACCAGGAAGGTGTAGCCATCGGGCGCCGACTTGGCGGCCTTGGCCGCGCCGAGGGTGCCGCCCGCGCCGGCCGCGTTTTCGATCACGATGGACTGGCCCACCTGGCGCCCCACCTTGTCGGCGATGTCGCGCGCCATGGCATCGGTGGGGCCGCCCGCCGCAAACGGCACGATCCAGGTGATAGGCTTGGCGGGCCAGGCCTGCTGGGCATGGGCGAAGGTGGCGGCGCACAGCAATACGGCGGCCGCACCAAGGGTCTTGGCGGTGTTCATGGACGTGTCTCCTGGAATGGTTGTGGGAAGGAACGGAAAGCGCAAGAGGGGGTGCTGACCGGCGCTCAGCGGTCGGCCGCCGCCGAGGCGGCCAGGGCGCGGTCCACCATGGCGGGGGCCAGACCCAGGTAGTTGGCGGGGTCGGTGAGGCGGTCGATGGCCGCGCGGTCGAAGTGGCGTACCACCTCGGGCAGCGCGGCCAGGGCCTCGGCCAGGGTGCCGCCCTGTTCGTTGACGGTGCGGCAGGCGCCGTAGACGACGTCGTGCGCCTGCTGGCGGCCCATGGCCGGGGCCAGGCCCATCATCACCGCCTCGGCCACGATCAGGCCGCGGCTGATACCGAGGTTGCTGCGCATGCGCGCCTCGTCCACGATCAGGCCGCCGAGCGCGAACTTCGCCTGGTGCAGCGCACCCGCGGAGAGGATGAAGCTCTCGGGCAGGGCCAGCCATTCGGCATGCCAGGGGCCGGTGGCGCGCTCGAAGTCCTGCACCATGGCATCGAGCATCAGCCCCGCGTGCTGGCGCACGGCCTTGGAGGCCGCCAGCATCAGCTCGCTGGAGATCGGGTTGCGCTTTTGCGGCATGGTGCTGCTCGCGCCACGGCCCTTCACGAAGGGCTCGTAGACCTCGCCGAACTCGGTGGAGGCCATGATCATGGTGTCCAGCGCGATCTTGCCCAGCGAGCCGGTGACCAGGGCCAGCAGGTTCACTGCCTCGGCAAAACCGTCGCGCGCCACATGCCAGGTGGTCACAGGAACGGCCAGGCCCAGCTCGTCGGCCAGCGCAGCCTGCACCTCAAAGCCCTTTTCTCCCAGCGAGGCCAGCGTGCCCGCAGCCCCGGCGAACTGCACCACCAGCACGCGCTGGCGCAGCTCGGCCAGGCGCTCCTGGTGGCGGTCGAACATGGCCAGCCAGATCGCCACCTTGTAGCCGAAGGTCACGGGCAGGGCCTGCTGAAGGTGGGTGCGGCCGGCCATGGGCGTGTCGCGGTGCTTTGCCGCCAGCGCGGCCAGGATGCCGCGCAGCTCGCGGATGTCGGCCTCCACCAGCGCCAGGCCGTCGCGCAGTTGCAGCACGTTGGCCGTGTCCATGATGTCCTGCGTGGTCGCGCCCCAGTGCACGTAGCGCCCGGCCTCGCCGCACATCTCCACCATCTGGTGCACCAGTGGCAGGATGGGGTAGCCCACGATGTCGGTCTCGTGCCGCATGTGGTCGAAGTCCACGCGCTCCAGGCGCGATTCGCGCGCGATGGTCTCAGCCGCGTCGGCCGGGATCACGCCGCAGCGCGCCTCGGCCCGCGCCAGCGCCACCTCCACCTCGATGTAGCGGGCGATCAGGGTGCGGTCGGAGAACACCTCGCGCATGCGCGGCGTGCCGAAGGCGTCGCGGAACAGCACCGAATCGAGCACCGTGCTGGCAGGGGTAAACAGGGAAGAGGACATGGCAGGCCGGATATGTTGATAAAATACGAACATATATAAATGTTCGAACAAATTCGCTGAAGTGAACTGTAGATATGTTCGAACAAAACTCGGCCTGGGGTTTTCCCTAGGCAGGACGCTGACTGCATGACCACCACTGCCAAGACCCCCGACCTCGCCCGCGACCTGTCCGAAGGCATCGCCTCGGGCCGCTATGCCGTGGGCACGCTGCTGCCCACCGAATTCGAGTTGTGCGCGCAGTACGGCCTGAGCCGCTATGCGGTGCGCAAGGCGCTGGACGGGCTGCAGGAGCTGGGCCTGATCTCGCGGCGCAAGAACGTGGGCACGCGGGTCGAGGCCCAGCGGCCCCAGGCCGGCTTCACGCAGTCCATCGCCACCGTGGAAGAACTGGCACGCTTCGGCGCCGAGCATGTGCGCACGGTGCAGTCGTTCAACGAGGTGGTCGCGGACCTCGCCCTCGCCAAGGACCTGGGCTGCCCCGGCGGCACGCGCTGGCTGCACATCGCCTGCCTGCGCATGGAGGGCGGCCGCACGCGCAAGGCGCGCCCAATCTGCTGGCTGGACTTGTACATCGACCCGGCGTACGCCGACATAGGCCCCATCGTGCGCGATGCGCCCGAGACCCTGGCCAGCACCCTCATCGAGGAGCGCCACGGCCGGCGCATCGCGCGCATCCGCCAGGACATCGAGGCCGTGCTGGTGCCGCGCGAACATGCCGAAGCCCTGCGCGCCGAGGCCGGCGCACCGGCCCTGAAGATCACGCGCCACTACCTCGATGCGGCCGAGCAGGTGTTCGAAATCTCGGTCTCGCTGCACCCGGCCGACCGCTTCAAGTTCTCGCTTGAACTGACCCGCTCGCGCGAGTGAGCGCTGCTGCTACCGTGCTGACAAACCGCTGTCAGCAGCAGGTCCTCACCATCGGGGCTTCTTCATTCGCACGCAAGGAGCACCCATGAAAAGCGCCATCACCTGGTTCGAGATCCCCACCACCCAGCTGGACCGCGCCCAGGCCTTCTACGAGGCCGTGCTGGGCCAGACCATGCGCCGCGAGGCCATGGGCCCGAGCGAGGGCGCCGTGTTCGCCTACGACCCCGAGACCGATGGCACGGGCGGTGCCCTGCTCATGGGGCCTACCGCGCCCCAACCGGCCCCCGGCGCAGGCACCCTGGTCTACCTCGACGCGTCGCCTTCTCTCGACGAGGCGCTGGACCGCGTGGTCGCCCAGGGTGGCCAGGTGGCCCTGCCGCGCCAGGCGCTGCCGCCGGGCCTGGGCTTCTTCGCGCATATCCATGACCTGGATGGCAACCGCGTCGGCCTGCATGCGCTGGCCTGAACCCGTGCATTCCTACGCCCAATCGGCCTTGTGGGCCGAGGCCGCACCGACCTCCGCTGCGCCCCGCGGTAACTGGATCGCCGTGGCCTGCGCCGACCATGCGCGACGCGGCTGTGCCGAGCCCGGTGCCGGCTTCATGCAGGTGTGCCATGGCAAGGTGGCACCGCTGCGCCGCATGCAGGCCGGCGACCGCGTCGCCTACTACGCGCCCACGGTCAGCATGGGGGGCTGCGACCGGCTGCAGGCCTTCGTGTCCGTGGGCCTGGTGAAGCCCGGCGACCCCTATGCCTTCGACATGGGCGCTGGATTCGTCCCCTACCGCCGGGGCGTGGACTATGTGCCCGCCCTCGAGGCGCCGATTGCGCCGCTGCTGGACCACTTCGACTTCGTGCAGGACCGGGCACGCTGGGGCTATGCGTTCCGCTTCGGGCTGGTAGCCATCAGCGAGCACGACATGCGGCTCATTGCCCGTGCCATGGGCGCCGACCCCGGTCGGTTGCAACTGTCGTAACGGCGCGGCTCACGGCGCCGTGGCGCCAGGCACATAGGCATCGATGGGGGCCGGCTCCTTGTCACCCGGCTCCAGCAGAGCGAGCTTGGACCAGGACCAGTACTCGACATCGGCCGCCTTGTAACTGCCATAGGACTGCCCGCCCCACGAAAAGAACGAACCGGTGTGCCCGGTGGAAAGGGTGTGGATGCCCACGGCCAGCGCCCCGTCCTTCATGCGCGCGAGCCGAAAACCCCGGCGGATGCCCGTGCCGCCGTAGTGGTTGGCCGCGTGGGTGTCCCGGGGCTCCAGCTCCAGCATGCCCGACGTGCAGCCCACCTGGCTGCGGCCGTAGGTGGCCAGACTCCATTGCCGGGCGAGCACATTGCGCACGTTGCGCTCCCGGTTCACCAGCCGTGTGCGCAGCACCGTCTGCCCACCGGCCTGTTGCTGCACCCAGATCTGCATCTCCCGCCCATGCACGGGCACCGGCAGGCCGCCGTCCCAGGGCGTGCGGTTGCTGGGAATCTTGCCCCCGGCATATTCACCGGCCACCGGCGGCCAGGCATAGACGCCCTGCAGGGACGGGCAGCCCACCAGCGAACGCTCCCGGGCGCCGAATTCCGCGGGGGGCTCGGGCGTGCCGCGCACCTCGTTGCCGCAAGCGGCCAGCAACAGCAGGCACAGCGCCGCACAAGCTGCGCAGCCTGCCATCCGGTACAGCGCCATCGAATGGAACTCCATGGTCAAAGGGGTTCCATTGTGGAGCCTAAGAATGTGCTCTAAGGATGCGCCGGCCCCGCCCGCACGCGCGCCAGCGCCTCGGACACATCGGTCCAGGCCGGCCGGCCCGGGGCGTAGCGCTGGCGCATATAGCCGGCCAGCTCGGTGATCTGCGCATCGCTGAGCGCGTTGCCGAAGCCGGGCATGAAGCCCAGTTCGCGCGAGGCCGGCTCGCGGATGCCGTTGACGATCACCTGCAGCAGGTTGTCGGGCCGGTCGCTGTGCAGGTTGCTGTTGAGCGCCAAGGGCACATTCGCGCCCAGCAGTTTCGGACCGTCGCCATCGTGGTGGCAGGCGGCGCAGGCGCCGTTGAACAGGCGCTGGGCCTGGCCGGGCTGTGGCGCCAATGCGGCCGCCCGCGCCACGGCCGCCTGGGCCTTTGTCGCAGCGTCGGCGGCGGGTTCCGGTGCCGCATTGAACGAGGCCAGGTAGGTGGCCATCGCGCGGATGTCCTCGTCGGGCAGTTGCGCCAGCTCCTGCACCACGGGCGCCATGGGGCCCGAGGCCACGCCGTGCTGCGGGCTGTGGCCCTTGCGCAGGTAGCTGTAGAGCGCGTCGGCAGTCCAGGGCACGGGCGCCTTCGACAGGCCCGTGAGCGCAGGCGCTTCCCAGCCATCGACCTGCGCCCCCGAAAGGAAGGCCGCGCCCCCCATCTCCGCGCCCAGCGCATTGCGCGGCGTGTGGCAGGCGCCGCAGTGGCCGGCGCCCTGCACCAGGTAGGCGCCGCGGTTCCATTCGGGCGGGCGGGTGGGGTCGGGCTTCCAGGGCGTGGCGTCGTGGAACAGCGCGTTCCAGCCGGCCATGAGCGGGCGCACGCTGAACGGGAAGGCCAGCTGCGTGGCCGGCACCTCGGCGCGCACCGGCGGCTGGGCCATGAGCCAGGCGTACAGCGCGGTCAGGTCGTCGTCGTCCATCTTCGCGAACGAGGTGTAGGGAAACGCCGGGTACAGGTGCCTGCCGTCGCGCGAGATGCCCTCGCGCATGGCGCGCTGGAAGGCGCTGAACGACCACTGGCCGATGCCGGTCTCGGCATCGGGCGTGAGGTTGGTGGTGTAGACGGTGCCGAACGGCGTGTCCATGGCGCGCCCGCCGGCATTCGGCGTGCCGCCGGGCGCCGTGTGGCAGACCACGCAGTCGCCAGCGGCAGCCACCAGCCGGCCGCGCTCGATGGTGGCCGCGTTGTAGACCGAGGCGCCGCCCGCCGTCTGCGCCACCGGTGCGATGGCCGGGCGCCAGCCCAGCAACGCAGCGCCCATGGCCAGGCCGCCAGCGGCCAGGGCCAGCGCCCGCCCCCAGAGGCTGCGCCTTCTGGGCCAGGTGGCGGTAGGCGGCACAGCGGGTGCAGGCAGCTCCAGTGTGGGCAACACATCGGCCGGCTCCACCGGCGTGCCTGCTGGGGCATCGCCGCCCTGCCCTGACGCTGCGTTCAGCGGGTTGAGCCCGGCGCGCACCACCTCGGGCGTGAACGGCGGCGCACGGAAGCGCACGCCCGTGGCGTCGAAGATGGCGTTGGCGATGGCGGCCGTGCCGGGAACCGAGGACGATTCGCCCGAGCCCAGCGGCGCCTCGTCCTGCCGGGGCATGTGCATGACCTCGATCACCGGCACCTCGCGGAAGCTCAGGATGGGGTAACTGCCCCACTCGCGCGTATCGACCGCCTGCGTCACGGGATCGAAGCGCACCTGCTCCTTGAGCGCCCGGCTGGTGGTCTGCACCACGTTGCCATGCACCTGGTGCTCCACGCCCGCGGGGTTGACCATGAGGCCGGTGTCGTGCCCCACGACGACGCGGCGCACGTGCACCTCGCCGGTCTTTCGGTTTACGTCCACATCGGCAACCCAGGCGGCCCAGGCAGCGCCGAAGCCGGGCCACTTGCTGTGGATGTAGCGCGCATAGGCAAAGCCCTGGCCCTGCACCCAGTCGCCTTCGGCACCCTGCAATTCAGCGGGGCCGGGCACACGCGGCCCGGTGTGGGGCTGCCAGCCGGCCTTCTCGGCCGTGGCCTTGACGAGTTCGACTGCGCGCGGGTCGCTCAAGAGCTGCAGGCGGAACTCGACCGGGTCCACGCCCGCCGCCGTGGCCAGCTCGTCCACATAGGATTCGTGGGCGAAGGAGTTGGGCAGCGCCGACACCCCGCGCAGCCACGAGGCGCGCACAATGGGCGCCATGTCGTTCACGGCCACGCGAAGGTTGTCGTAATCGTAGGGTGGGCGCGCCGTGCGGTCGCCCATCTCGTAGGCCTGGGCCAGCGGCTCGATGGTGCGCGTGAGCAGCAGGGCCAGCGTGGGCGCGCCGTTGGACGGGTAGGAGGTCTCGAAATCGTAGGCCGCCACCGAGCCATCGGCATTGAGGCCGCCGCGCACCTGCATGAGCTGGGCCGTGCCCTTGGGCTCCCAGAGGTGCTCCTGCTCGCGCGTGAGCTGCACGCGCACGGGCGCGCCCACGGCGCGCGAGAGCAGCGCGACATCGGCCGCCACGTCGTCGGCACCGTTGCGGCCATAGCAGCCTGCGGCCTCCATGCGCACCAGGTCGATGTCCACGTCGGCCAGGCCCATCAGGCGCGCCAGGTCGGCGCGCAGCACATGGGGGTTCTGCGTGCCGGCCCAGACGGCCATGCGGGCACGGCCCGTGGTTTCGTCCTGGCGCCACTCGGCCACCGCGCACGAGGGGCCGATGGAGCCGTGCAGCTGGTACGGCCAGACATAGGTGCGCGGCATGGACTGCTCGGCACCGGCCAGGGCCGCATCCACGTCGCCCTCGTCCACCAGGCGGCGCTGGGGGGAGGGGTTGGCGCGGATGGCCTGGGCCACGGCCTCGGGGCTGTCCTGCCGCGGAAAGCCCGGCCAGGCCTTCCAGCGCACCGCCAGGCAGCGCAGGGCTTCCTCGGCCTGTTCCTCGCGCTCGGCGACGATGCCCACGAAGTCGCGGATCACCACCACAGCGCGGATGCCCGGGATGTGGGCGATGGACGACTGGTCCACCGACTCCAGCGTGTTGCCGATGAAGTCGCCATGGTCGGCCCCCGCATAGGGCGGGCGCACCACGCGGCCATGCAGCATGCCGGGCACGCGCATGTCGTGCACGAAGACCAGCTCGCCGCTGACCTTGGCCGGTATGTCCACGCGCGGCACCGACTGGCCCACCACGGTGTAGTCGGCCGTGGGCTTGGTGGGCGTGGCGTCGGCCAGCTCCATCGCGGTGTGCGTGCCGGCGAGCAGTTCGCCGTAGCCCACCTGGCGCGCCGGGTCGGCCGTTACCAGTACCCGGCCTGCCTGCACCAGCAGCGCATCGGCGCCCACACCCAGGCGCTCTGCGGCCCGGGCCAGTAGCCACAGGCGCGCCTGCGCCGCCGCAATGCGCAGCGGCCTGGCGTGGATCTGGATCGAGGCGCTGGCAATGGTCGCGCCCTGGTTGGGCGCGCGCGTGGTGTCGCCCAGCACCATGTTCACGTGCGACAGCGGCACGTCGAGTTCCTCGGCCACGATCTGGGAAAGCGCCGTGCGGATGCCGGTGCCCAGGTCCACGTGGCCGTTGAGCGCGGTCACGCTGCCGTCGTCCCAGACGGCGATCAGGATCTCCACGCCCTCGGCCGGGTTGCCGGCCACCAGGGCGGGCTGACCCTTCACGGGCGGCGGCGCGGGCGGCGGATTGCGCACCACCAGCAGCACGCCCTCTGCCGCATGGAAGTCGGCGCGCGTGAGCGGGCTGCGCGCGCGCAGCGGTACGGGGGACGCGCTCATGCCGCCACCCCGCGCACCAGCACCGCCGCGCGCTGCACGGCGCGGATGATCTCCACATGCGTGCCGCAGCGGCACAGGTTGCCCGAAAGCTCGCGGCGGATCGCCGCCTCGTCGGGGTCGGGATTGCGCTCGAGCAGCGCCACGGCCATCATCACCATGCCGTTGAGGCAGTAGCCGCACTGGGCCGCCTGTTCCTCCACAAAGGCCTGCTGCACCGGGTGCAGGCCGGTTTCGCACGCCGCGCCCTGGCAGCGCGCGGGCAGGCCCTCCAGCGTGGTCACTTCGCGGCCCGCCACCCCGCGCGCGGGGATCACACAGGCGCGCGCCGCCACCCCGTCCACCAGCACCGTGCAGGCGCCGCATTGGCCCAGTCCGCAGCCGTACTTGGGGCCGTTGAGGGAAAGGTCGTTGCGCAGCACATGCAGCAGCGTGGCGCCCGCACCGGGGGTGCCTGGCGGCAGTTCACAGGGCTGGCCGTTGACGCAAAGGGAGAGAACGGTGGCTGGGGTCTGCATTGATTCCTGTGGAGGGGGTCGGTCAGCGCCTGAGGCTGCCGGTGCGGGTGTACATCTCCAGGTCGACGAAGTTGGACCCGTTGTGGTTGCCCGGGCCGTACTGCACCGGGAAATCGCCGAACTTGGTGGTGCCCATGTCTTCCATGGCCTTGATGAAACCTTCGCGGGTGAGGTTGCGCCCGGCACGCTTGAGGCCTTCGACGAACACGCGCGCGGCGATATAGCCTTCGAGCATGGTGTAGCTGTCGATCTTGGCGCCCGCGTCGGTGCGGTCCTTGCGGTAGTCGGCCACGATGGGCATGCGGCTGGCCTGCGGCGAGGGCACGATGTTGGCCGTGACCAGCCCCTCGATGCCGCCGTTGAGGCGCTGGGCCGAGCCCGGCGCATCGGTGATGCCCACCGAGATGGTGTACAGCGGCGACGCGGCGCCCGCGGCGCGGTAATCGCGCAGGAACACCTCCACCATCTTGCCGGCCACGATCATCACCACGGCACCGGGCTGGGCCTTGGTGAGCTGTGCCACCTGGGCCTTGGCGTCGGTGGCGGCGATCTCCATGGGAACCGACTCGACCACCTTGACCTTCAGGCCCTGGGCGATCTGCAGGCAGGTCTCCAGGTTGGACTTGCCGAAGGCGCTGTTCTGGTAGATCACGCCGATGTTGGTGATGCCCAGCGTGGCCAGGTGGCCCACGATCTTGCGCAGCTCGGTCTCGTAGCTGGCACGCACGTGGAACAGGTAGCGGTTGTGCGTGGTGCGGAACGAGGTGGTGCCCACCAGCGGGGCGAACATGGGCACGCCGGCCTTCTCGGCCAGCGGCATGGCGGCGATCAGGTTGCCCGTGGCCACGTAACCGATCAGGGCGAAGACTTTTTCCTCGTCGATCAGGCGCGCCGTGTTCTCGGCGGTCTTCTTGGGCTCGTAGGCGTCGTCGAGCGACACAAGTTCGAGCTTGCGGTCGAACACCCCGCCAGCCTTGTTGATGCGGTCAAAGTAGAGCGCGATGCCGGCCTTGTAGTCCACACCGAAATCCTTGGCCGGTCCGGTGAAGACGGCGGACTGGCCGACCTTGATGCTCTTTTCCGTCACCCCCGTCTCGGCCGCGGCAGCCGTGCCCGCGCTGCCCAGGGCCGTGGCGGCCAGGGTCATCAACACAGCCCTGCGGTCAGTGCGCCCACTCTCCATCTCACGAACCTTCATGAAACGCTCCTTACATCAAACGTGGAAGTGTCCCCTCGTGTGGAGGGGCCTTGCAAGCCCTGGTCGGCCATGTTGCTAAACCGTCATACCAGGGTGCCTACGGATTGCCCCGCAGGCACAAAAGCGCCAGACGCAAGACCCGTGCCGAGGGCGGCCTTCCCGTTGTCGTCAGGCCAGGGCGATGTCCTCCGACTGGATGCGCTTGACGCCCTTGGCCTTCATCTGCTTCCACGCGGCTTCGAGCGATCCGTTGAGGTCGATGGCACGGCAGGCGTCCTCCACCACATAGGTCTCGAAGCCCAGGCGCTTGGCGTCCAGCGCCGTCCAGGCCACGCAGAAGTCCGTGGCCAGGCCGGTCACGAAGACCGTCTTGATGCCGCGCTGCTTGAGGTAGCCGGCCAGGCCGGTGGAGGTCTTGCGGTCGGCCTCTTCGAAGGCCGAGTAGCTGTCCACATGCTCATGGAAGCCCTTGCGCAGGATCACCTGGGCCTGGGGCAGCTTCAGATCCTTGTGCAGGGCCGCGTCCTCGGTGCCGCGCACGCAATGGTCGGGCCACAGCACCTGCTGGCCGTAGCTGAGTTGGGTCGTCTCGAAGGGCTTCTTGCCCGCATGCGTGCTGGCGAACGAGGCATGGCCCGGCGTATGCCAGTCCTGCGTGACGACCACGTTCTCGAACGCGGTGGCGATGCGGTTGATGACCGGCACCACCTCGTCGCCCTTGGCCACCGGCAGCGTGCCGCCGGGCACGAAGCAGTTCTGCACGTCCACCACGATCAAGGCCGCCCGCTCGCCCGGCTTGATCTTGGCCGCAGCGAAGGCCAGGGGCACGCCGCCCCCCGCCAGGGCGAGGGCAGCAGCGGATTGGAGGAAGGAACGGCGCTTTGCAGGGATCATCATGGCGGACACTCCGGTTGGGAACGCACTGGCAGATCGGCCCCGGCCCGATAAGGCCCAGGCCGGGGAATCAATCCTTCACACGCTCAGGTAGGACCTGCGCACTTCGTCGTTGGCGGCCAGCTCGGCCATGGACGCCTGGTAGCGGATCTGGCCCTTTTCGAGCACATAGGCGCGATCGGACACGAGCTCGGCGAAATGCATGTTCTGCTCGGACAGCAGGATGCTCACGCCCTGGGCCTTGAGCTCCAGGATCATCTGCGCCATCTGCTCCACGATCACCGGGGCCACGCCTTCGGAGGGCTCGTCCAGCAGCACCAGATAGGGGTTGCCCATGAGCGTGCGGGCCACGGTCAGCATCTGCTGCTCGCCGCCGCTCATGCGCCCGCCGGGGCGCTGGGGCATCTCGCCCAGGTTGGGGAACAGCTTGAACAGGGCCTCGGGCGTCCACAGCGGCGCGGCCGTGCCGTCGGGCCAGTGGCGCGCGGGCTGGCGGCCGACTTCCAGGTTCTCCATCACCGTGAGGTCGGTGAACACGCGCCGGTCCTCGGGCACGAAGCCCAGGCCCAGGCGCGCGGCGTCGTGCGGGTCGGTCCTGGACAGGTCCTTGCCCATGAAGCGGATCTGGCCCTTGCGCTTGGCCAGCATGCCCATCAGCGTCTTGAGCGTGGTGGACTTGCCCGCACCGTTGCGCCCCATGAGGGCCACGACCTCGCCGCGGCGCACGTCGAGGTCCACGTCGTACAGGATCTGCGCTGCGCCATACCAGGCCTGCAGGCCCTTGGCCTCGAGCAGCACTTCCCTGGGTTCGTTCGTCGTCGTGCTCATCATGCGGTCTCCGCGGGCGCAGCCGCTGTCGTCGTCGTCTTTTTCTCAAAGGTCTTGCCGGTGCCGAAGTACACCTCCTGCACCTTGGGGTGGTCGCGCAGTTCCAGGGGCTTGCCCTCGGCGATCAGGCGGCCGCGCGCCAGCACGATCATGCGGTCGGCGTAGGCGAACACCACGTCCATGCTGTGCTCGGTGAACAGCACGGCCATGCCGCGGTCGATCACCAGCTGCTTGGTCAGCGCCATGAGCTCGTTGCGCTCCTTGGGCGCCATGCCGGCCGTGGGCTCGTCCATGAGCAGCAGCTTGGGCGCGTTGGCCATGGCGATGGCCAGTTCCACGCGCTTCACGTCGCCGTAGGCGAGCACGCTGCAGGGCCGGTCGGCCTGGGCCTTCATGCCCACCTGCTCGAGCAGGGCCAGGGCCTCGTCGCGCTTGTGGTCCGAGGCCTTGCGGAACATCGAGAACAGGCGGCCGTCGTGGGAGATCAGTGCCATCTGCACGTTCTCCACCACGGTCAGGGAGGAGAAGGTCTCGGCGATCTGGAAGGTGCGGCCCACGCCCAGGCGCCAGATGTCGCGCGGCTTGCGGCCCACGAGCTCCTGGCCGTTGAGCTGGATGGAACCCGCATCGGCCTGCAGCTGGCCGTTGACCATATTGAAGGTGGTGGACTTGCCCGCGCCGTTGGGGCCGATCAGGGCCAGCAGCTCGCCGGCCGCCAGCTCGAAATGGATGCCGTCGACGGCCTTGACCCCGCCGAAGGACTTGCCCAGGCCGGTGACTTTGAGCAGGCTCATGCTGCCTCCTTCGCTTCGCGCTTGTTATCGAAGAGTTGCTTGATCGCGCCGGCGATGCCCTGCGGGAACAGCAGCACCAGGATCAGGATGATGGCGCCCAGCATCGCGCGCCA
The DNA here is from genome assembly GCF_046339755.1 of Acidovorax sp. Classification (GTDB taxonomy): domain Bacteria; phylum Pseudomonadota; class Gammaproteobacteria; order Burkholderiales; family Burkholderiaceae_C; genus Acidovorax. The sequence continues at coordinate 27,203 of NZ_JBKDTZ010000414.1, forward strand.
GTAGTCGGTGTTTCGCGCCACCGTGTCGTGCAGCCAGGTGAAGGTGACGGCGCCCACCACCGGGCCGGCCAGCGTCTGGATGCCGCCCAGCAGCACCATGACCAGGCCGTCGACCGACTTGCCCACGTGCAGCGCCTCGGGCGAGATGCTGCCCTTGGAGAAGGCGAACAGCGCACCGCCCAGGCCTGCGAACAGGCCGGCGATGACGAAGGCCGTCCACTGCATGCGCTTGACGTCGATGCCGATGGCGTCGGCCCGCAGCACGGAGTCGCGGCCGGCGCGCAGCGCATAGCCGAAGGGCGAGAACAGCACCCGGCGCAGCGCCAGCACACCGCCCACCACCAGGGCCAGGGTGAGGAAGTAGTAGTTGCGCTTGTCAGACAGCCACTCGGCCGGCCACACGCCCGTGAGGCCGTTGCTGCCGCCCGTGAAGCCGTCCCACTGGTAGCAGATGGCCCAGGTGATCTGCGCGAAGGCCAGCGTCAGCATGGACAGGTACACGCCCGACAGGCGCACGCAGAACCAGCCGTAGAGAAGCGCACCCGCCGCGGCAGCCAGCGGCGCCAGCACCAGGGCTATTTCCATGGGAATGCCAGCGGAGCGCACCAGCAGCGCGGCCGCATAGGCCCCGAGGCCAAAGTACGCGGCGTGGCCGAAAGAGTGCATGCCGGCCGGGCCCATGATGAAGTGCAGGCTGGCAGCGAACAGCGCAGCGATCAACAGATCGATCATCAGCACCGTGAGGTAGGGTGAGCCCGTCGTCACGAAGGGCAGCACCACCAGTGCGGCCACCAGCACGGCGGCGCCGATCTTGTACCAGGGCGGCGAGGCGCGCAGCGGCGCTTCGGGGATGCCGGTGTTGCGGCTGGCGGCCTGGGCCTTGCCCATCAGGCCCCAGGGGCGCACCACGAGCACGACCGCCATCACGAGGAATTCGACCACCAGGGTGAGCTTGGAGAACGAGACGCTGTAGCCGAAGATCTCGACCACGCCGAGCCAGATGCAGATGGCCTTGATCTCGGCGATCAGAAGCGCCGCCACATACGCGCCCGGAATGGAGCCCATGCCGCCCACCACCACCACCACGAAGGCGGCGCCGATGGTGTTGAGGTCCATCTCCAGCGTGGCCGGTTCGCGCGGCAGTTGCAGCGCGCCGCCCAGGCCCGCCAGCTGGGCGCCCAGGGCGAACACGGCCGTGAACAGCCAGGCCTGGTTCACGCACAGGGCGCTGACCATCTCGCGGTCCTGCGTGGCGGCGCGCACCAGCGTGCCCCAGCGGGTGCGGGTGAGCAGCAGCCACAAGAGGCCCAGCACCACCGGGCCGACGACGATCAGGAACAGGTCATACGAAGGGAACTGCCGGCCCAGGATGTTGACCGAGCCCGAGAGTCCCGGCGCCCGCGGGCCGAGCAATTCCTCAGGGCCCCAGATCCAGAGCGCCGCATCCTTGATCACCAGCACCAGGGCAAAGGTGGCGAGCAGCTGGAACAGCTCGGGCGCCTTGTAGATGCGGCGCAGCAGCACCACTTCCACCAGGGCGCCGAGCGCGCCGACCACCACGGCCGAAAGCAGCAGCGCGGGCCAGAAGCCCAGGCCCGTGCCCAGCTTGGCCACCAGCGAGTAGGCGACGTAGATGCCCACCATGAAGAACGAGCCATGCGCGAAATTGACGATGCGTGTGACACCGAAGATCAGCGACAGCCCGGCTCCCACCAGGAACAGCGAGGAAGCCCCCGCCAGCCCATTGAGCAGCTGAACGATAAAACTCGAAAAACTCATTCCAGATCCTTCGGGGTCACGGCAAAGGTTGTCCCTCGGGCATGTCATCTGCCCGTTCTATGCTTGTGGGGTTGCAATATGGCCGCAGCGGCCGGCGGGCGCAAGGGCCCGCCGAAACCGCCGTCAGCCGGGGACCGGCTCATGCGGATCCGCGTTCGACCGTATAACTAGGCGGGAAGCCGCAGACAGTGCTGTAGCACGGCAAGGCGAACCAACGACGTTAGACGGTTGAAGGCGAATCCGTATCAGTCGGCCGGGCGCATCTTCTTGACTTCTTCGTTCGAGGGCTGCACCTTGGCGCCGTCCACGTAGCGGTAGTCGACCATCACGCCCTTGCCGCCTTCGTTCTTGGAGCGGCCCACATAGCCGCCCATGGTGGACTGGTTGTCCTCGGGGCGGTAGGTGATGCGGCCGAACGGCGTGGGCACCTGCAGGCCCTTGAAGGCGACGACCAGCTTCTCGGTGTCGGTGGAGCCGGCCTTCTTGATGCCCTCGCCGAGCGACTTGATGGCGCTGTAGCCGACCACCGAACCCAGGCGCGGGTAGTCGTTGAACTTGGCCTGGTAGGCGGTGTGGAAGGCCTTGTGCTCAGGCGTCTGCAGGCCGTACCAGGGGTAGCCGGTGACGATCCAGCCATTGGGGGCCTCGTCCTTGAGCGGGTCCATGTACTCGGGCTCGCCGGTCAGCAGGCTGACCACTTCTCGGTCCTTGAACAGGCCGCGCGTGTTGCCTTCGCGCACGAACTTGGACAGGTCGGCACCGAACAGCACGTTGAAGATGGCGTCGGGCTTGGCATCGGCCAGGGCCTGCACCACGCTGCCCGAGTCGACCTTGCCCAGCGGCGGCGCCTGCTCGACGACGAACTCCACATCGGGCTGGGCCGCCTTGAGCAGTTGCTTGAAGGTGGCCACGGCCGACTGGCCGTACTCGTAGTTGGGGTAGACCAGCGCCCAGCGCTTCTTCTTCAAAGCCACGGCGTCGGGCACCATCATCGACACCTGCATGTAGGTGGAGGGGCGCAGGCGGTAGGTGTAGCGGTTGCCGTTCTGCCAGACGATCTTGTCGGTCAGCGGCTCGCCGGCCAGGAAGAAGAATTTCTTTTGCTTGGCGAAGTCGGTCAGCGCCAGGCCCACGTGCGACAGGAAGGAGCCGGTGAGCACATCGACCTTCTCGCGCGAGACCAGCTCTTCGGCGGCGCGCACGGCATCGCCGGGGTTGCCGTTGTCGTCGCGGATCACGAGCTGGACCTTCTTGCCCAGCAGGCCGCCTGCGGCGTTGATCTCGTCCACGGCCAGCTCCATGCCCTTCTTGTAGGGCTCCAGGAAGGCGGGCTGGGCCTTGTAGCTGTTGATCTCACCGATCTTGATGACATCCTGGGCCATGGCGGGAGCCAGGGTGGCGGCCAGCGCGGCGGCGGCCGTAACACGCATGAGGGTCTTTAGCATCGTCATGGGAACACTCCTGAAGGATTGGATGGGAGAGAAACAGCGGTGGCAAATAGTATCGGGGAGACTGTAGGTCACGGGTGTGGCGGTGCGCTCAGCGCAGGCCGTCCTTGCCCTGGATTTCTGCGGTGGTGAGGCCGCCGATGCGCGGCAGCGGGCGGCCGCCGGCCGTCACGACCACCGCCACCACGATCTCGTTGGCGCGTGGCGCATCGGCCACACGGGCTTCCATGGCATCGAAATGGCTGCGCACGTAGGCGGCATCCTTGTGGCCCAGGGGCACGTCGATGGCAGCGCCCAGGCCGCCGATCTTCTTGCTCGATGGCACCAGGGCCGCGCCCTTTTCCACCGCCACGCGCAGCGGTGCGCCCAGCTTGGGGTGCAGGATGGCGGCGGCGTGCTCGAGTTCGCCGCCCTCGCCCACGATGGCGGCCTTGCCATAGCTTTCGGCCTGGCCGGGCGCGATGCCCAGGGCCTGCACGCAGCGCTCGCCCAGCAGGCCGCCGAGTTCCTCGCCGATGGCGATCAGTTCATCGAGGTTCTGCTCGAAGCGGCCGGCAAAGGGGTTCTCGATGACGGCCATGGCCAGGGCCTTGCGCACGGGGGGGTTGACCTCCTGGCCCATTTCCACGCGCACTTCGTCGGTCTGGACGATGATTTTCCGGATCTTGGCGGGCATGTGTGTACTCCTTGGTCTCTCGTGTTCGTTATTTGTGGAGGGCAGGGGATCAGCGCAGGCCGTTCCACTGGCGGATGTCTTCGGCCTTGAGCCCGCCCACGCGTGCATGGATGCGCGCGCCGGTGGTCATGGCCAGGATGAAGACGATCTCGTCGGCGCGCGGCGCGCCGGGCACGCGCACCTCGATGGCGTCGAAATGGCTGCGCACGTAGCTGGCGTTGATGTGGGTGAGCGGCACATCGAGCGCTGCACCGGGGCCACCCACCTTCTTGGTCGAGGGCACGATGGACAGGGCGTTGCCCGGCTGTCCGGTCTTCTCCTCGGCCTGGCCCTTGGCGTAGGCGTTGCGGTCGCCCTTCCAGCCGAGCAGCTCGCGCATGGCGTACCCGCCGGGCACGTGCCACAGGGCACCGTGCTCCAGTTCGCCGGCCGCGCCGACGATGGCGCCCTTGCCATAGGTCGCGATGCGCTCGGCGGGCACGGCCATGGCCGCCAGCAGGCGCTGCGCCATATCGAGACCCACGTCCTGCAGCGCATCCATCATGGGCAGGATGTCGGCCTCATAGCGGCCGGCATAGGGGTTGGTCAGCACCGCGCCGATGGCACCGCGCAGCAGCGGTGCACCGGTTTCGGGCCCGAATTCGTGCCGGATTTCCTCAACATGGGTGAAAACGCGTCGGATCTGGATCATGGGATGGCCTGTGCAATTCATTAAGCAAATACTGAACCAACTTCGAAAACGGCGCCGGTTTTCCCAGGCGCGGCGTGCTCCAGCAGGCCGGCGGCCGATGGCGTCGCCATCCATTGCCCCTGGCACGAGAGCAGCGCGCACCACAGATGAGCACCAGCCTGCAATTCTTGCGCTTTTTCCAGGCCGGCCTGCAAGGCCTGGCGCACCAGGGCCGCAGGCAGGTCGGGCACATCGACCGTCACAGGGATGCTGCCCAGGTCGCTGTCGTCCTTGACCTCCCAGGCGGGCCTGCGCACGATGCGTGCGTCCTGCACATTCACCGCATTGGCCACCACCGTGGCGGCGGCGTCGGCCTGGGCCGCCGTGGCAGCCAGGATGGTGACACTGTCGGCAATGCCCAGCGAGTGGCTGCGCCCGCGCCAGCCGCTGGTGGCAATGCCGCGCACGGGCATTGTGCTGTCGATGCGGAAGGCACCATCGAGCAACAGGCCTTGCTGTAGTTGCGCCGCATCCAGTGCGGCGATGTCGGCGTACACGCCGACCCGGGCGGTTTCACCGGCTGCCAGGTGCAGCGCAATGTCGCCACCGTTGTTGACCCAGGCGCGCCGCACGCCGTCCACCACATAGCAGGCCAGCAGCTCCTGCGCCACCGAGCCGGCGACGGCGGCCATGGGCGTGATGAAGTCCTGGCGGAACGGCCGGCAGGCCTGCCACATGCGGCGCGCCACGGGGCCCTGCAGCGGGCATTCGCCCTCGCCCACGGGGGCCCGCAGGGCCGGCAGCTCGCGCACCAGCTCCTGCAGCAGGCCTTCGAACCGCACCCAGGCACGCGCATGCGCGGCGGCCACCGCGAGCGCGTCGCCCTCGGCCTGCACGATCACGTCCATGGGACCATGCTGCAGGTGCCAGCGGCCCGGCGAGAGCAGTTGTCGGGTGGCTTGCATGGCGCCCTCCTCAGCCCAGCAGCGGTGGGCGGCCCAGCGGCCAGGGGTTGGCCGATGGCAGCGGCAGCCAGGAGGCCGACAACGGCGCACCATCGTTGTGCCAGGCACCGCGTTCGAGCACCTCGCGCAGGCTGCGCACCTCGCTCATGTGGCCGCCCAGCAACTCGTAGTCGCTGCGGCGCATGCTGAATTCGATGGGCGCCACGATGGCCGGCGTGGGCACCGTGCCGAAGCTGTTGTCGGGCATGCGCAGCACGTCGGCCATCACCGTGATGCCGCCACCGGGCCAGACATAGGCCGGGGCGCCGCCGCAGGTCACGTTGACCAGGGCATTCTTGATGGAGCGCGTAAGCAGCACCGGGTTTTCGGTGACGCCCGCACGCAGGCTGCCGCCCGCACCGCCGAGGAACAGCACCGAAGTCAGCGAGGGCTCGCAGTTTTCGCCGATGCGCTCGACGATGCGGCGCACGGCCTCGGGCATCTCGGCCTCCACCGGCACCAGCGACTCGTCGAGCACATACCAGCTGGCGTGCTCGCCGGTGGTCGATGTCATCAGCAGGCGCAGGCCGGGCCAGGCCACGGCTTCGTCCCAGCCCTCGATGATGGAGAGCGGGTCGGCGATGTCGGTGCCGCCCCAGCCCGTGCCGGGGTTGGCCACCTGGAAGTAGCGGCCCGGCGTGGACTTGCGCCCGCGCATCTTGATGCCCGAGGACTTCATGTCCAGGCAGCGGCCGGCCTGGTGCTCGGTGAGCACGCCGGTGATGTGGTCGTCCACCACCACCACCTCGTCCGCCTGGCCGAAGAACTGGCGCGCAAAGATGCCGATGGCCGCCGAGCCACAGCCTACGCGCATGCGCTGCTCGGCCACGCCGTTGACGATGGGCGCCTTGCCCGCCTGGATCACGAGTTGCGAGCCACCGTCGATGGTGAGCTCCACCGCCTGCTTGTTGCCCAGCGCCTGCATCATCTCGTTGGCGATGCGCCCTTCCTTCTTGCTGCCGCCCGTGAGGTGGTGCACCCCGCCCAGCGACAGCATCTGCGAACCGTACTCGGCCGTGGTGACATGGCCCACCACCTCGCCCTTGCAGCGCACGTTGGCCTGCTCGGGGCCCAGAAAGCGGTCGGTGTCGATCTTCACCTTGAAGCTGCAGTAGCTGAAGATGCCTTCGGTGACCACGGTGACCATGTCCACGCCGTCGGCCTGGGAGCCCACGATGAAGGGCGCGGGCTTGTAGTCGGGGTAGGTGGTGGAAGAGCCCACGCCGGTGACGAAGACCTCCTCGGTCAGCAGCAGATCGCCATTCCAGGTGGGTTGGGCGGCGGACGGCTCCGACGTCTCGGCAGCGTCGCCACCGGCTTCGACCACGCGGCCCGAGAAGGGCACCAGCCGGGCCTCGCCGTCCTCGATGGTCTTGCGCAACAGCACCACGGGATCGACCCGCACCAGCACGCCGGCCTGGTTGGCATAGCGGTCGCAGGCGCCACTGCGGCCTTCGGAAATCTGGCACAGCACAGGGCAGGCATTGCACTCCACCTTGGCCACGTTCATGCGCTCGTTGCGCGGGCGGGCGCGCTCGAGCACCTGGGGCAGCTCGGGTGCATCCATGCCGGGAAGGCCGTCGGTCTTGGTGTGTTCAGTCATCGTGGCAACCATTCCTCGCACCGTTTCCGGTGCTTGTACGTTCAGTGCGTTTTGTGTAGCATTCACTTAACAAAAATGTGGTGTTCACTACATTTGAGGCGAATGTAGCGCAATCATTCGCAGTCCGCAATAGTGTTTGCGCGCCCCCTGAAATGGTGCACAAGGAGCCCCAAAATGACGCACGTAGTCACAGACGCATGCATTCGGTGCAAGTACACCGACTGCGTGGATGTATGCCCGGTCGATTGCTTCAAGGAGGGGCCGGAGTACCTGGTGATCGACCCCGACGAATGCATCGACTGCGCGGTCTGCATCCCCGAATGCCCGGCCAATGCCATCTATGCCGAGGACGACCTGCCCGAAGGCATGGAAGTCTTCCTCGCATTCAACAAAAAGCTGGCTCCGGGCCTGCCCACTATCACCAAAAGAAAACCGCCTTTGCCAGATGCGGAACAATGGAGGGTTGTGAGCCACAAGCTTTCCGGCCTGGACGTCAGTTTCTGACGCCTGCGGCCCCAGCCTTCCAGCCAGCTTTTTCGCCCGATTTCTCAACTTTTAGCCGACGTTACGACCATGAGCGCCTTTCTTGAAGAACGCGTGCTGTCCGTCAACCACCTGACGGATCGCCTTTTCTCGTTCAAAACCACCCGCGACACCGCCTTGCGGTTTTCCAACGGCCACTTCACCATGATCGGCCTGCGCGTGAACGGCAAGCCGCTGCTGCGCGCCTACAGCATCGCCAGCGCCAACTACGAGGAGCATCTGGAGTTCCTGTCGATCAAGGTGCCCGACGGCCCGCTGACCTCGCGCCTGCAGAACATCCAAGTGGGTGATTCCATCGTCGTTGGCAAGAAGCCCACCGGCACCCTGCTGATCGACTACCTGCTGCCCGCCAAGCGCCTGTACATGCTGTCCACCGGCACCGGCCTGGCCCCCTTCCTGAGCCTGATCCGCGACCCCGAGACCTACGAGAAGTTCGAGGAAGTGGTGCTGGTGCACGGCGTGCGCGAGGTCAAGGAACTGGCCTACCGCGACTACATCACCAAGGAACTGCCGGAGCACGAGTTCCTGGGCGAGATGGTGAGCAAGCAGCTCAAGTACTACCCCACCGTGACGCGCGAGCCCTTCGAGCACCAGGGCCGCGTGACCACCGTGATCGAAAACGGCCAGCTCGCGCGCGACCTGGGGCTGCCCGCCCTGAACCCGGTGGAAGACCGCGTGATGATCTGCGGCAGCCCCGAGATGCTGCGCGACCTCAAGCACATGATGGAAGAGCGCGGCTTCAAGGAAGGCAACACCACCAAGCCCGGTGATTTCGTGATCGAGCGCGCCTTCGCGGAGCAGTAATATCCCCGGCAGGCCCGGCCCCTGCACCGCAGGGGCTGCCCTGCCACCCAACGGATCATCCATGTCGGCCACACCCACCAAGACCCGGACTGCTTCCACCCGCGCCCCTTCCGCCCGCCGCACCGGCGTGCGCGAGCAGGCGGCGCAGACAACGCGCGACAACATCCTCAAGGCCGCGATCAAGGTGTTCGCGCGCTACGGTTACGAAGGCGGCAGCGTGGAGAAGATCTCCAAGGCGGCCAAGTCCTTCGACCGGATGATCTACTACTACTTCGGCAGCAAGGAAGGCCTGTTCATCGAGGTGCTCGAAGAGATCTACCGGCGCATGAACGACGCAGAGACCGCGCTGGACATCCGCCTCGACACCCCTGTCGAAGCCCTCAAGGCCGTGGTGCGCTTCGTCAGCCAGTACTACCGCAAGCACCCCGAGTTCGTCACGCTGCTCAACACCGAGAACCTGCACAAGGGCAAGCACATCTCCAAATCGATGCGCGCGCGCGAGTATTCCTCGCCGGCCGTGTCCGTCATCGAGCAGGTGTTGGCCGCGGGCGTGGCCAGCAAGGAGTTCCGCGCCGACCTGCGCGCGCGCGACCTGTACCTGCTGATCGCCTCCATGGGCTACTTCTACCAGTCCAACCGCTACACGCTCTCGGCCTTCCTGGGCGAGGACATCGACCAGCCCGAGGCCGTCGCGCACTGGGACGACTTCATGATCGATACCGTGCTTCGCACGGTCAGGCAGAGTACAACCCCCTGAGTCGCTTCGCGCCTTCCCCCTTCTCTCGAATGGCTGCGCCATTCGGGAAGGGGGACACCGCCAGCGCGGCGGGGCGGCCCTTGCACGGCGGTGCTGGCCTGGGCCGTGCCCCATCTACCGTCAGTTAGCCAAGCAATCTGCAGGAGCGCTTCGCGCCTTCTCCCTCTGCGCCGCACATTCGAGGGATGGTTTGGCTTGCCCGGTTAACGCACGCGCACCAACACTTTGCAGGGCTTCTGGCCTTGCACGACGCGCACCTCTTATGTAGTATTCACTACACGAATTGCAGCCCCACGATCGCCGCAGTTTGCCCTTCCATCCCTCCCCCGACTGGAACCCTCCATGGCAGACCTCTCCACCTCCGCAACCTCCGGCAAAGTCGTCATCAAGAACATCGGCCTGCTGCTCTCGGGCGACCTCGAACGCCCCATCCTCGATGCCGACACCATCGTCGTGAACGACGGCCTCATCGTGGCCGTGGGCCGCGAGAAGGACTGCGACACCGAGCACGCGCGCACCACCATCGACGCGCGCGGCACCTGCGTGGCGCCCGGCCTGATCGACAGCCACGTGCACCCCGTGTTCGGCGACTGGACGCCGCGCCAGAACCAAATCGGCTGGATCGATTCGACCATGAACGGCGGCGTGACCACCATGGTCTCGGCCGGCGAGGTGCACCTGCCCGGCCGGCCCAAGGACATCGTGGGCGTGAAGGCCCTGGCCATCACCGCGCAGCGCGCGTTCGACAACTTCCGCCCCGGCGGCGTGAAGGTGATCGCCGGCGCCCCGGTGATCGAGAAGGGCATGGTCGAGCAGGACTTCAAGGACATGGCCGATGCCGGCGTGAAGCTGCTCGGCGAAGTGGGCCTGGGCTCGGTCAAGGCCGGCTACGAGGCCAAGGAGATGGTGGCCTGGGCGCGCAAGCACGGCATCCAGAGCACCATCCACACGGGCGGCCCGTCGATTCCCGGCTCGGGCCTGATCGACAAGGACGTGGTGCTCGAGGCCGATGCCGACGTGATCGGCCACATCAACGGCGGCCACACCTCGCTGCCCTGGAAGCATGTGTGCGAGCTGTGCGAGAAGTCCTCGCGCGCCATCGAGCTGGTACACAACGGCAACGAGAAGATCGCCATCGAAGCCGCGCGCGCCGCCATGGAACTCAAGTGCCCGCACCGCGTGATCCTGGGCACCGACGGCCCCGCGGGCTCGGGCGTGCAGCCCTTGGGCATGCTGCGCATGATCGCGCTGATTTCGAGCTTCGCCAACATCCCGGCCGAGCTGGTGTTCTGCTTTGCCACGGGCAACACGGCGCGCATCCGCGACCTGAACTGCGGGCTGATCGAAGTGGGCCGCGCGGCCGACTTCGTGTTCATGGACCGCGCCCAGCACACGGCCGGCGCGACCCTGCTCGAAAGCGTGCAGCTGGGCGACATCCCTGGCATCGGCATGGTGATGATCGACGGCATCGTGCGCTGCGGTCGCAGCCGCACCACGCCGCCCGCCACCGAGATCCCTGTGGTGCTCTGAACCCCGGTCCTGAACCCCTTCAGCACACCCTTTCCATTTCACGCCCTGGTGCCCGCACCAGCGCCCCCTGTTTCTTTGTACTGATGGAGTTCTTCCCATGAAAATCCTCGTCCCCGTCAAGCGCGTGGTGGACTACAACGTCAAGGTCCGAGTCAAGTCGGACCAGACCGGTGTGGACATCGCCAACGTGAAGATGAGCATGAACCCCTTTGACGAAATCGCCGTCGAAGAGGCCG
>NZ_JBKDTZ010000415.1:0-15827 GCF_046339755.1 Acidovorax sp.
CGCCGAAGAACTCCCTGCGCTGCCTCTGCGAGGCAGCTCCGGTCAGACAGCTTCGGCGAGCCAGACAACGATGCGCGTGTCCTTCGGCACGCGCTCACCCCAGGCCCTGCGCTTCTCGGCACGGTCAGAAGGGGGTGGGAAACCAACACGGGCCATTGCTTCGCTCGGCCCGATCTGCCTCGCTGCGCTTGGCCTGGGCAGGGCCGCCGCGCCAGTTGCGTCGGCAGCGCGCAGCGCGTAGCCGACACCGGCGCGGCTGCCAAGGCAGCAGCCGTTCGGTGCCCGCTCCCCACCCCTTCTGGCTGCGCCGAGAAGCGCAGGGCCTGGGGTGGGTGCGTGTGCCGAAGGACACACGCACTTCGTGATCTGGCTCGTCGCGGATGTTTGAGCGGAGTTCGAAGAACGTAGCGAGTTCCGCGACGCCACCCCAGGACCGAGCATCGCAGGTTGCCCGTAGCGAAGCGGAGGGACGCAGACAGCGGGGCGCCTTTTCATTGCCTACTTTCTTTTTGCGCAAAAAGAAAGTAGGTGCGCCGCCGGGCGCACATCCCGGCTCCCGCCCTTAACAAAGGCATACGGCCAATAAAAAACCTCAGTGCCGCGAACCGGCTGCCCGACGACTGGCCAGCCAGGCAATGATCTCCCCCATGATCCCGCGGCGGAAGGCCAGCACACAGATCACGAATATCAAGCCCGTAACCATGGTGACCGACTCACCCAGCGTCTTGAACCATTCGACACTGGTGAGCGCAGCCAGCAGGTTGCCGAACTCACCGATCTTGTTCTCCAGCATCACCACCACCGCCGACCCGATCAACGGCCCCGACAGCGTGCCCAACCCGCCCACCAGCGTCATCAGGATCACCTGCCCCGACGCCGTCCAGTGCACGTCCGACAGCGTGGCAAAGCCCAGCACTACCGTCTTGAGCGAACCTGCCAGCCCGGCCAGGGCGGCCGAGAGCACGAAGGCCAGCAGCTTGAAGCGGTGCGTGTCGTAGCCCAGCGAGATGGCGCGCGGCTCGTTCTCCTTGATGCCCTTGAGCACCTGGCCGAAGGGGGAATGGATGGTGCGCACGATGAGCAAAAAGGCCAGCACCACGATCACCAGCGCCACGTAGTACATGACCAGGTCGTTCTGCAGGCTGATGATGCCGAAGAGCTTGCCGCGCGGCACGCCCTGCAGTCCGTCCTCGCCGCCGGTGAACGGCGCCTGCAGGCAGGCGAAGAACAGCATCTGGGCCAGGGCCAGCGTGATCATGGAGAAATAGATGCCCTGGCGGCGAATCGCCAGCCAGCCGAAGAGCAGGCCCAGCAGCGCGCCGCCGGCCGTGCCCAGCAGCAGGCCGACTTCGGGCGTCAGGCCCCAGACCTTGATGGCGTGGCCGGTCACGTAGGCGGCGCCCCCCAGGAAGGCGGCGTGGCCGAAGGACAGCAGGCCGGTGAAACCGAGCAGCAGGTTGAATGCGGAAGCGAACAGTGCAAAGCACATCAGCTTCATCACGAAGACGGGATAGGCCCCCAGGAAGGGTGCAGCGATCAGGCCCAGCAGCAGCAGGCCGTAGCCGATGGGGGCAATGTTGTTCTTGAAGTTCATGCGGACAGGCCCCGGGCTTATTTCTCTTTGCCGAACAGGCCGGCGGGGCGGATGAGCAACACGATGACCATGATGACGAACACCACGGTGGACGATGCCTCGGGATAGAACACCTTGGTGAAGCCTTCGATGACGCCCAGGCCCAGCCCGGTGAGGATGGAGCCCATGATGGAGCCCATGCCCCCGATCACCACCACGGCGAAGACCACGATGATAAGGTTCTGCCCCATGAGCGGCGTGACCTGGTAGACCGGCGCGGCGAGGACACCGGCAAAGGCCGCCAGCGCGGCGCCGAAGGCATAGGTCAGCGTCACCATCACCGGCACGTTGATGCCGAAGGCCTCGACCAGTCGGGGGTTCTCGGTGCCGGCGCGCAGGTAGGCGCCGAGCTTGGTCTTCTCGATCACGTACCAGGTGGCCAGGCACACCACCACCGAGGCCACCACCACCCAGGCGCGGTAGTTGGGCAGGATCATGAAGCCCAGGTTGGTCGCGCCCTCGAGCAGCTCGGGCGTGTCATAGCCCAGGCCCGACACGCCGTAGATGGAGCGGAACACCCCCTCGATCAGCAGCGTGAGGCCCAGCGTGAGCAGCAGGCCGTACAGATGGTCGAGCTTGTAGATCCAGCGCAGCAGCAAGCGCTCGATGACCACCCCGAACACCCCCACCACCAGCGGCGCCAGCACCAGCATCCACCAGTAGTTCAGCCCCAAGTAGTTCATGGCCATCCAGGTGATCAGTGCCCCTGTCATGAACAGCGCTCCGTGCGCAAAGTTGATGACGTTGAGCAGGCCGAAGATCACGGCCAGCCCCAGGCTGAGGATTGCATAGAAGGATCCGTTGACCAGCCCCAGAAGGAGCTGGCTCAACAGGCCTGGCAATGAGACACCAAAGATTTCCATGGGCGAAGGCGGCAGCAGGTGCGAAGGAGGTCGTTCAGGTCCGTGGACGAGGGCTTATTTCCAGAGCGGGCACTTGCTCTCGGCCTTGGTGGTGAACACCGTGTCGCCGGGCAGCTTCTTGACGAGCTTGTAGTAGTCCCAGGGCTTGGTCGATTCCGAAGGCTTCTTCACTTCCATGAGGTACATGTCGTGCACGTAGCGGCCATCGGCACGCAGCTGGCCCGAGCCGAAGAAGTCGTTCATCTTCATGCCGCGCCAGGCGGTCATGACCTTGTCGGCATCGACGCTCTTGGCAGCGTCCACGGCCTTGAGGTAGTTCATGGTGGCCGAGTAGTCGGCGGCCTGGATCTCGGTGGGCATGCGCTTGGTCTTCTCGAAGAAGCGGGCCGAGAACTTGCGCGTCTCTTCGTTCAGGTCCCAGTACCAGCTGGTGGTGAACTGCAGGCCTTCGGTGTTGCGCAGGCCCAGGCTGTGCACGTCGCTGATGAAGATCAGCAGGCCGGCGAGCTTCATGCTCTTGCCGATGCCGAATTCCTTGGCGGCCTTGATGGAGTTGATGGTGTCGCCGCCGGCGTTGGCCAGGCCCAGGATCTGGGCCTTGGAGTTCTGTGCCTGCAGCAGGAAGGACGAGAAGTCCGAGGCATTGAGCGGATGGCGCACGGCACCCACCACGTTGCCGCCCTTGGCCTTGACCACGGTGGTGGTGTCGGCTTCGAGCGCATGGCCGAAGGCATAGTCGGCGGTCAGGAAGTACCAGCTCTTGCCGCCCGTGTCGACGATGGCCGAGCCCGTGCCTTTGGCCAGGGCCACGGTGTCGTAGGCGTAGTGCACGGTGTAGGGCGAGCACTGCTCGTTGGTCAGCGCCGAGCTGGCCGCGCCGTTGTTGATGTAGACGCGCTTCTTCTCCTGCGCCACCTTGGCCGTGGCCAGGGCCGTGCCGGAGTTGGTGCCGCCGAAGACCATGGTCAGGCCCTGGGTGTCGATCCACTCGCGCGCCTTGGAGGCGGCGATGTCGGCCTTGTTCTGGTGGTCGGCGCTCAGCAGCTCGATGGGCATGCCCAGCACCTTGCCGCCGAAGTCGTCGATGGCCATCTGGATGGCCAGCGCACCGTTCTTGCCTTCCACGTCGGCGTACAGGCTGGACATGTCGGTGATGAAACCGATCTTGACCTTGTCCTGCGCGTGCGCAGCCGAGGTCGCAAGACCGGCGGCGCCCAGCATCAGGGCCAGCGCTTTGAGTTGGTTCTTCATGGTTTGTCTCCTGTAGGTGTGGTGGTGGTGAAGAATCGGTTGAGGGGATGGGATCAGACGCCCAGCAGCTCGGTGAGCACCGGCATCTTGGCTTCGAGCTCGGCGGCGCCGAACTTCTCGACGATGCGGCCGTGCTCCATGACGTAGAAACGGTCGGCCAGCGGCGCGGCAAAGCGGAAGTTCTGCTCCACCATGACCACCGTGTAGCCCTTCTCGCGCAGCATGGTGATCATGCGCGCCAGGGCCTGCACGATCACGGGTGCCAAGCCTTCGGAGATCTCGTCGAGCAGCAGCAGCTTGGCCCCGGTGCGCAGGATGCGAGCCACGGCCAGCATCTGCTGCTCGCCGCCAGACAGGCGCGTGCCCTGGCTGTTCTTGCGCTCGGCCAGGTTGGGGAACATGGCGTAGATCTCCTGCACCGACATGCCGGGCGTGCCGGTCTTGAGTGCGGGGGGCAGCAGCAGGTTCTCTTCGCACGAGAGGCTTGCGAAGATGCCACGCTCTTCGGGGCAGTAGCCCACGCCCAGGTGGGCGATGCGGTGCGTGGCCATGGCCACGGTTTCCACGCCGTTGATCTTGACCGAGCCCTTGCGCGCCCCGGTCAGGCCCATGATGGCGCGCATGGTGGTGGTGCGGCCTGCGCCGTTGCGGCCCAGCAGGGTCACGACCTCGCCAGGTTGGACCGCGATGTCCACGCCGTGCAGCACATGGGATTCGCCGTACCAGGCTTCGAGGCCCTTGATTTCCAGCGCAGGCACGCCGTTGTTGATTGGGGGATTTGCCATCTCAGTTATCCATTGCGCTACGCGCCACCTGCTGCCTACGAAACCGGCACGCACAAGGCCAGTGCCCCCGCGCAAGGGCCGCCCCGCCGTGCTGGGGGCGTCCCCCTCCCGACTCGCGCAGCGAGTCGAGAGAGGGGGAAGGCGCGAAGCGACTCAGGGGGAGCTTCATTCAATGCGCTCCCTGGAGTTGGCCGTCGGTGGTGCCCATGTAGGCTTCCATCACTTGCGGGTTGTTCGAGACCTCGGCATACGGCCCTTCGGCCAGCACGGCGCCGCGCTGCAGCACGGTGATGCAGTCGGCGATGGTGGAGACCACCTTCATGTTGTGCTCCACCATCAGGATGGTGCGGCCCGCAGAGACCTTCTTGATGAGCTGGGTGACGCGGTCCACGTCCTCATGGCCCATGCCCTGGGTGGGCTCGTCGAGCAGCATGAGCTCGGGCTCCATGGCCAGCGTGGTAGCGATCTCCAGCGCGCGCTTGCGGCCGTAGGGCAGGTTGACGGTGACTTCGTCGGCGATGTCGGCCAGGCCCACTTCGGTGAGCAGTTGCATGGCCCGATCGTCGAGCTGGTGCAGGCTGCGCTCACTGCGCCAGAAGTGGAACGAGGTGCCGAGCTTGCGCTGCAGGCCCAGGCGCACGTTCTCCATCAGCGTGAGGTGCGGGAACACGGCCGAGATCTGGAACGAGCGGATGACACCGCGGCGCGCGATCTGCGCGGGCTGCTCGCGCGTGATGTCATGGCCGTTGAAGCGGATGCTGCCCGAGGTCGGTGTCAGGAACTTGGTCAGCAGGTTGAAGCAGGTGGTCTTGCCTGCGCCATTGGGACCGATCAGCGCATGGATGGAACCCCGGCGCACGGCCAGGTTCACATCGCTGACTGCGGTGAAGCCCTTGAACTCTTTGGTCAGGCTGGTGGTTTCGAGGATGACGTCGCTCATTGCGCCTTGGCTGCTCCGTGGTGTGCGGTGTGGGAGAGCCTTGCTGCAAGGTCTCCATGCATGCTTATTTGTTGTTGCAACGCATCGTATGCGGGGGCGCCCCCGGGCAGATACTGGGACTAATGCCTATGTATAAACGCCTAGGTGACAGCGCGGGGCCGCGAGCGCGGCTCCAAGGGCATGCTCGTATACCCGGATGCCCCCTCTGAAACAGGGCGCAGCAACTGGGTGCGCCACCAGTTTGGCGACCGGCCCCGCGGGAACCACAGGCTGACTTTTTACTGACTGGTGAGCAGCCGCCCGCCGGCCTCCGCATGCGGCGCGCCGCCGCCCTACACTGCGCGCATGGCATCCACTCCCTCCTCCCCTGCGCGCGGGGCACCGCGCTCCCTGACCGGCCTGCTTCCGTTTCTGCGCCCGTACAGCGGGCGCATTGCCCTGTCCGGCGTGTTCCTGCTGCTGGCGGCGCTGGCCACGCTGGCCTTTCCCATCGCGCTTCGCACCCTGGTCGATGGCGGCCTGGTCAGCGCCGACCGGGGCGAGCAGGCCATGGCGCTGCGCAACCACTTCGAGGCCCTGTTCGCCGTGGCCATTGCGCTCGGCGTGTTCTCGGCCGGGCGCTTCTACATGGTGAGCTGGCTGGGTGAGCGCGTGACCGCCGACCTGCGCAATGCGGTCTACGGCCATGTGCTGCAGCAGAGCCCGCAGTTCTTCGAGACCACGCAGACCGGGGAGGTGCTCTCGCGCCTGACGGCGGACACGACCCTGGTGCAGACGGTGGTGGGCTCGTCGCTGTCGATGGGGCTGCGCAATGCGGTCATGGGCATCGGCGCGCTGGCCATGCTGGTGTGGACCAATCCCTACGTGATGTCCTGGGTGCTGCTGGCCATCGTGCTGGTGGTGGTGCCCACCATGTGGATCGGGCGGCGCGTGCGGCGCCTCTCGCGCGACAGCCAGGACCGCGTGGCCGACTCGAGCGCCATCGCGGCCGAGGTGCTCAACGCCAGTCCCGGGGTGCAGAGCTACACCGCAGAGCGGCGCGAAGCCCAGCGCTTCAACCAGGCCACCGAAAACGCCTTCCACGTGGCCGTGCGGCGCACCCTGTCGCGCGCGGTGCTGGTGGCCTTCATCATCATCGCCAATGCGGCCCTGCTGCTGTGGGGCCTGTACCAGGGCACGCAGGCCGTGCTGGCCGGCCAGATGACAGCCGGACACCTGGGGCAGACCGTGGTCTACGTGATTCTGCTGGCCGGCTCCGTGGCCGTGCTCGGCGAGGTGTACGGCGACCTGCTGCGCGCGGCCGGTGCCACCGAGCGACTGATGGAGCTGCTGGGCAGCCGCTCGCCGGTGACCGAGCCTGCGTCGCCTGTGGTCCTGCCATCCACGGGCCGGGGCCTGGCCGTGGAGTTCGACCAGGTGAACTTCCGTTACCCGTCAAGGCCCGAGCAGCCGGCGCTGCAGGATTTCGATCTGCGCCTGGCCGCCGGTGAAACCGTGGCCCTGGTGGGCGCCAGCGGCGCCGGCAAGACCACCGTGTTCCAGCTGCTGCAGCGCTTTTATGACGTGGAGGCGCTCGCAGCGGGTACCGGCGGCCCGCAGGGATCGATCCGACTGAATGGCACGGACATCCGCGCCCTGTCGCTGACCGAACTGCGCTCGCATGTGGGTGTGGTGCCGCAGGACGCCGTGATCTTCTCCTCCTCGGCCATGGAGAACATCCGCTACGGGCGCCCGGATGCCAGCGACGAAGAGGTCATGGCCGCCGCGCGCTCGGCCTTTGCGCACGACTTCCTGATGGCCTTGCCCGAGGGCTATGCCACCTTCCTCGGGGAACGCGGCGTGCGCCTGTCAGGCGGCCAGCGCCAGCGCATCGCCATCGCACGCGCCATGCTCAAGAACCCGCCACTGCTGCTGCTCGACGAGGCCACCAGTGCCCTCGACGCGGAGAGCGAGCGCATGGTGCAGGCGGCCCTGGACACGGCCATGCAGCGCCACACGGGCCAGCGCACGACGCTCGTGATCGCCCACCGCCTGGCCACGGTGCAGAACGCCGACCGCATCGTGGTGCTGGAACATGGCCGCATCGTGGAACAGGGCACCCATGCCGATCTGCTGGCGGCCGATGGCATCTATGCGCGGCTGGCGGCGCTGCAGTTCACGGCGTAAGCCGCTCGGCAGGGCCTCAGGTGCCCTGCCGAGCGGTGCCCGGGTGTCCGTGGGCCAGGACGAGGCCCAACGCCGGCATTGCGCTCCAGGCCATGGCCGGCGTGCCGGCGCTGCGTGCGGGATGAAGATGGTTGGCCATGGCGCACTCCTCAGGCCCGTGCCGCGCCAGCCGGCGGGAGCACCTGGGCGGTGGGTCCTGGCAGGCACGCGAGTCCCTCGAGCGTCGCCTGCACCGCCTCGTCCAGTGGTGTGTGCGGCTCCTGGCCCAGCACGGCCTTCAGGCGCGTGTTGTCCATGGCCACCGGCTGGCGCCACAGGTAGCGCATCTCCAGCAGCTCGCGCAGGGTCGGCACGAACGGCGCGGCCAGCCGCACCAGCCACCAGGGGAATGCGCGCACCTTCGGCTGTTTACCGCTGCGGCGCTGCACCACGCGGCGGATCGCCGCGGCCATCTGCGTGCCGTCCGCGTCCCAGTGCCCGGCCATGTGAAAGGCGGCAAAGGGCGGCAGCGCAGCACGGCGGTCCAGCAGCGCGACCATGGTGCGGGCCACGTCGGGCAGGTAGGACCACTGGTGGCCCACGCCCCGGTCGCCCGGCAGGCTGACGGCGCTTACGGACCGGCCCGGCTTGACCAGGCCTTGCGCAAACCAGCTGTTGCCGACCTGGGGGCCGAAGAAGTCGCCGGCGCGCACGACGATCACCCGCGCGCCCTGCCGGCTCGCAGTCTCCAGGCGGCGCTCCAGCTCCACGCGGATGGCGCCCTTGCGCGTGACCGGCTGCTGCGGCGAGGTCTCTGCCAGCAGCGGGAACGCGTCGGGCCCGTAGTTGTAGACCGTGCCGGGAAGCACGATGGTGGCGCGCTGCGCGATCGCGGCGGCCACCGTGTTGTCCAGCATGGGCAGCACCAGCTCGGCCCAGCGCAGGTAGCCCGGCGGATTGACGGCATGCACGATGACGCAGCAGCCCTGCGCGGCGTTCAGCACATCGGCCGGGTTCATCGCATCGCCGCGCAGCCAGACCAGGCCGTCGCGCAGTTCCTGCTCTTGTGCCAGGCCACGCTTCAGCGCGCGCACCTGCCAGCCGGCATCGCGCAGCTGGCGTGCCACCTCGCCGCCGATGCCCCCCGTGGCACCGAGCACCAGGGCGATGTTCTGATTTGCGCTTTCCATGACTTCTCTCCGATGAACCGTGTTGCGATGGGGGAATTCTGGGCGCGGGGGAGAACAAAAGAAATTACCCAACATAGCTCACCAGCTATACATTTATGCATGGACAAGGAAATCGGGTGGGAGCTGTACCGCAGCTTTCTGGGGGTGCTGGTGGAGGGTTCGCTCTCTGGCGCGGCGCGGGCTTTGGGTATCACCCAACCCACCGTGGGCAGGCATGTCCAGTCGCTGGAGAAATCGCTGGGCTTTGCCCTCTTCACACGCTCGCAGACGGGCCTGCTGCCGACCGAGGCGGCGCTGGCCCTGCGCGGCCATGCCGAGGCGATGCGCAGCACCGCCGCGGCGCTGCAGCGCGCCGCCGAGAGCCAGGGCGAGGGCGTGAAGGGCACGGTGCGGGTATCGGCCAGCGAAGTCATCGGCGTCGAAGTGCTGCCGCCCATCGTGGCAGGGCTGCGCGACGCCTACCCGCAGCTCAGGATCGAGCTGGTGCTGACCAACCGGGTGCAGGACCTGCTGCACCGCGAGGCCGACATCGCGGTGCGCATGACCAGCCCGAAGCAGGACGTGCTGGTGGCCCGCCGCGTGGGCACCGTGGAGCTGGGCCTGCATGCCCACCAACGCTATCTGGACCGGCACGGCACTCCGTCACAGCCCGGGGACCTGGCGGGCCATGCGCTGATCGGGTTCGACGAAGAAACGCCCTTTCTGCGTGCGGCCGCCAAGGCAGTGCCCGCGCTGTCGGGCTGGACGCGGCGCAACTTCACGCTGCGCACCGACAGCGATCTGGGTCAGCTGGCGCTGCTCAGGGCAGGTTGCGGCATCGGGGTGTGCCAGGTGGCCCTGGCTCGGCGCGATCCAGACCTGGTGCGGGTGCTGCCCGGGCATTTCACGCTGCCGCTGCACACCTGGGTCACGATGCACGAGGACCTGCGCGACAACCCGCGCTGCAGGGTGGCGTTCGATGCCCTGGTCACGGGCCTGTCATCCCACATGTCCTGAGCACTGATTCGGATCCGCCCCGCGCCTTTTCACACAGCGGCCCTGCCCTGCGCGGGCAAGGCGGTCGTCAGTGCAGCGTTTCCTTGGCGGTGACCGGCAGGGGCAGCGGCAGCACGGCAATGCCCTCGTCGAGCAGTTGGGCGGCCTCATCGGGCGTGGCCTGGCCGCGGATGGCACGCTCCTCGGTCTCGCCGTGGTGCATGCGCCGGGCCTCGTCGGCAAAACGCTCCCCCACGTCTTCGGTGTTGGCGGCGATCTTGCGCGCCAGCTCCAGCCAGGCGGCCTGCAGGGCCGGCGGCAAGGCCACGGAATCCTGGCTGCCGGGGGTGCTGCCTTCCTTCGCCGGCTGGGCCGAGGCCTGTGGAGCCGGCGGTTTGGCGCCCAGGTTCAGGCGGGGAGCGCTCAGGCGCTTGGAAATGCCGGAGTCGCCGCAGAAAGGGCATTGCACCAGACCACGCTGGTTCTGGCCCTGGAAGTCGTCCTCCGAGGCGAACCAGCCCTCGAAGACATGGCCCGCGTGGCAGTGCAGGTCGAGCACTTTCATGGTCGGAGGGGTCGCAGTGAGGAAGGGAGAATGGGCTGCCCGCCTTCAGCCGTGGCGGCGCAGCAGGTAGCGGTAGACGAATCCGGGAAAGGCCAGGGTCAGGAACAGCGTGCCGGTGATGGCATAGAACTCCCATCCCTGCGGAGCGATCTGCCCGGCGCGGCGCTCCAGCAGCAAGGCCAGGCCGCCGACGAGGAAGTAGGCCAATACGAGTTCAGCGATACGAACCGGCAGGCCCTTCTTGGGCTGAGCCACCGGCCCCACCACCAGCCAGCGCTGGTTGGCAAAGGGCAGGTTGGCGGCGATCAGAGCCGCCACGATCACCAGCCAGACGGAGCCGGTCAGGGACACGGGAGCAGTCCTGGGGCAGCGCTCAGGTCGCCAGGGCGCGCACGACGGCTTCGGCGCACAGGGCCATCAGGCCGCCGGGCAGCAGGCCCAGCACCAGCACCAGGGCGCCGTTGATGGTGAGCACCACGCGCACGTCCACAGGTGCCGAGACGCTGGTGGCCGTGAGCGGCGCATCGAAGTACATGACCTTGACGACGCGCAGGTAGTAGAAGGCGCCGATCAGCGACATGATGACCGCGAACACCGCCATGGCGATGTAGGCCGCCTGGCCCGAGGCCACCAGTGCCTGCAGCACCGACAGCTTGGCGTAGAAGCCGACCATGGGCGGAATGCCGGCCATGGAGAACAGGCACACGGCCATCACGGCGGCGTACAGCGGGCTGCGCTGGTTCAGGCCGGCGAAGTCGGCGATCTCTTCGCTCTCGAAGCCTTCGCGCGCCAGCAGCAAAATCACGCCGAAGGCGGCCAGGGTGGTCAGCACATAGCTCACCACGTAGAACATCGAGGCGCTGTAGGCGTTCTCGACCGCAGCGGCTTCCACATTGCCGTTGACCACGCCGGACATCAGTCCGAGCAGCACGAAGCCCATCTGCGAGATGGTGGAGTAGGCCAGCATGCGCTTGAGGTTGGTCTGTGCGATGGCCGCGAGGTTACCCACCAGCAGCGAACCGATGGCCAGCACCCCGAGCATCTGCTGCCAGTCGATGGCCAGGGGCAGCAGGCCGTCCACCAGCAGGCGGATGGTGATGGCGAAGGCGGCCAGTTTGGGCGCGCCGCCGATCATCAGCGTGATGGCCGTGGGGGCACCCTGGTAGACGTCGGGAATCCACATGTGGAAGGGCACGACGCCGAGCTTGAAGGCCAGGCCGGCCACCACGAACACCAGGCCGAACACCAGCACCTGGTGGCGGATCTGGCCGGAATTGACGGCCTTGAACACCTGGCCGATATCGAGCGAACCCGTAGCGCCGTAGACCATGGACAGTCCGTACAGCAGGAAACCGCTGGCCATGGCGCCGAGCACGAAGTACTTCATCGCCGCTTCGGTCGCAGTGGCGTTGTCGCGGCGCAGGGCCACCAGGGCATAGCTCGACAGGGTCAGCAGTTCCAGGCCCAGGTAGAGCATGAGGAAGTTGTTGCCCGAGATCATGATGAACATGCCCAGGAGCGCGAACATCGACAGCGTGAAGATCTCGCCGCCGCGCATCATGTCGCGGTCGGCCGCATAGGGACGGCCATAGACCAGGGTGACCATCACGGCCACGGTGGCGAAGCACTTGAGCCAGTTGCCCATGGAGTCGCTGACCACCATGTTGCCGAAGCCGTAGAAGGTGCTGCCGGTGCTGGCATACATGGCCTGCAGGGCGGCCACCAGGGCCAGCGTGAGCAGGGTCAGCACGTAGGTGGCCGTGCGGCGGGGGCTCTTGACGCCCAGGTCCACGAGCGCGATCACGCAGCCCATGACCAGAAGGACGATCTCGGGGTAAATCGCAAGCCAGCTGATGTTGTCAATCATCTCGAATCTCTCAGTTCAGTCTGGTCAGTTCAGCTTTGTCAGTGCGACATGCTTGAGCAGTTCCGCGACCGAGGTGTCCATCACGTCCGTGAAGGGGCGTGGGTACAGGCCCATGGCCAGCACGGCAATCGCCAGCAGCGACATGACGAGGAACTCGCGGCTGTTGATGTCGGTGAGTTCCTTGACGTGGTCGTTGGCCACCGGGCCCAGGTACACGCGCTTGAACATCCACAGGGTATAGGCGGCGCCGAAGATCAGGGCCGTGGCCGAGGCCAGGCCGATCCAGAAGTTGGCCTTGGTCGCGCCCAGGATCACCATCCACTCGCCCACGAAACCGGCGGTGCCCGGCAGGCCGCAATTGGCCATGGCGAACAGCAGCGCGAAGGCCGTGAAGTTGGGCATGGTGTTGACCACGCCGCCGTAGGCGGCGATCTCGCGGGAGTGCACGCGGTCGTACAGAACGCCGATGGACAGGAACATCGCGCCCGAGACGAAACCGTGGGCAATCATCTGCACCAGGCCGCCGGAGACGCCCAGGTCGTTGAAGATGAAAAAGCCCAGGGTGACGAAGCCCATGTGCGCCACGGACGAGTAGGCCACCAGCTTCTTCATGTCCTTTTGCACCATGGCCACCAGGCCCACGTAGATCACCGCGATCAGCGACAGTGCGATCATCAGCCAGGCCCATTCGCGCGAGGCGTCGGGGGCGATAGGCATGGAAAAGCGCAGGAAACCGTAGGCACCCAGCTTGAGCATGATGGCCGCCAGCACGGCGGAGCCGCCGGTGGGCGCTTCCACGTGCACGTCGGGCAGCCAGGTGTGGAACGGGAACATCGGCACCTTCACCGCGAAGGCGGCGAAGAAGGCGAAGAACAGCATCGTCTGGGCCGTGGAGCTCAGGGGCAGCTTGTGCCAGGTGGCGATGTCGAAACTGCCGCCGGACTGGTTGTACAGGAAGATCAGCGCGATCAGCATCAAGAGCGAGCCGAGCAGCGTGTACAGGAAGAACTTGAACGCCGCGTAGATCTTGTTGGGGCCACCCCAGATGCCGATGATCAGGTACATCGGGATCAGCGTGGCTTCGAAGAACACGTAGAACAGCATGCCGTCCAGCGCCGTGAACACGCCGATCATCAAACCGGACAGGATCAGGAACGCGCCCATGTACTGGTTCACGCGCTCGGTGATGGCTTCCCACGAGGCGATCACGACGATCACGGTGATGAAGGCCGTGAGCGGCACGAACCAGAAGGAGATGCCGTCCACGCCCAGGTGGTAGTGCACGTTGAAGCGCTCGATCCACTCGAACTTCTCGACGAACTGCATGGCAGCAGTTCCGAGCTTGAAGCCCTGGTACAGCGGAATGGTGACGATGAAGCCGATCACCGACCCCAGCAGCGCCAGCCAGCGCACGGCCGGCGCATGCTCATCGCGGCCGAGCGCGAGCAGCACCGCGCCGAAGGCGATCGGCACCCAGATAGCAAGACTCAACAGACCCATTTTGTTGTTTTCCTTATTTCCGGATGAGCTGCATGAAGAAGTCACCCCAGACGAACCACGTCATCAGGGCAAACACACCCAGGATCATCACCAGGGCATAGTGGAAGATGAAGCCCGTCTGCACCCAGCGCACCACGCCGGAGATACCGCGCACCACTTTCCAGGAGCCATTGACCAGCGCACCGTCGATGATGGCCTGGTCGCCACCCTTCCACAGGCCGGTACCCAGGGCACGCGCACCGCGCGCCAGGATGTTCTCGTTGATCCAGTCGAGGTAGTACTTGTTCTCGAACAGGGTGTAGATCGGCATGCACATGCGCTTGATGGCGGCGGGCAGGGCCGGGTTCACCATGTACATGTAGTAGGACAGGGCCACGCCGGCCGCGGCCAGCCAGAACGGCGCGGTCTGCAGGCCGTGCACGGCCATGGCCACGGGGCCGTGGAAGATCTCGGCCAGCTTGGCCATGGCGGGGTGCTTGGCCGCGTCGACAAAGATCACGTCCTTGAAGAAGTCGCCGAACAGCATGGGCTGGATGAACAGGAAGCCCACCACCACCGAAGGAATCGCCAGCAGCACCAGCGGCACTGTCACCACCCAGGGGGTCTCGTGCGGATCGTGGTGGTGGTCGTCATGGCCGTGGCCATGGTCGTCGTGGTGCGCATCGTGGTGTGCGTCGGGGTTCTGGTCGTAGCGTTCCTTGCCGTGGAAGACCAGGAAGTACATGCGGAACGAGTAGAACGCGGTGACGAACACACCGGCCAGCACCGCGAAGTGGGCGAAGTGCGCAGCCGGCAGGTGGCTGAAGTGCACCGCCTCGATGATGCTGTCCTTGGAGTAGAAGCCCGAGAACAGCGGCGTGCCGATCAGCGCCAGCGAACCGAGCAGCGAGGTGATCCAGGTGATGGGCATGTACTTGCGCACGCCGCCCATAAAGCGGATGTCCTGGTTGTGGTGCATGCCCATGATGACCGAGCCGGCACCGAGGAACAGCAGCGCCTTGAAGAAGGCGTGCGTCATCAGGTGGAACACGGCCACCGAGTAGGCCGAGGCACCCAGCGCCACGGTCATGTAGCCGAGCTGGGACAGCGTGGAGTAGGCCACCACGCGCTTGATGTCGTTCTGGATGATGCCCAGGAAACCCATGAACAGCGCCGTGATGGAGCCGATGATCAGGATGAAGTTGAGCGCGGTGTCCGACAGCTCGAACAGCGGCGACATGCGCGAGACCATGAAGATGCCGGCGGTCACCATGGTGGCCGCGTGGATCAGTGCCGAGATGGGGGTCGGGCCTTCCATCGAGTCGGGCAGCCAGACGTGCAGCGGGAACTGGGCGGACTTGCCCATGGCGCCGATGAACAGGCAGATGCAGATGACGGTGATCAGCATCCAGTCGGTGCCGGGGAACGGCAGGCCGCCGAGCTCGCCCGACTTGGCGAAGATCTCGCTGTAGTTGAGCGTGCCGGTGTAGGCGGCGATCAGGCCGATGCCCAGGATGAAGCCGAAGTCGCCCACGCGGTTGACCAGGAAGGCCTTCATGTTGGCGAAGATGGCCGTGGGCTTGTTGAACCAGAAGCCGATCAGCAGGTAGGACACCAGGCCCACGGCTTCCCAGCCGAAGAACAGCTGCAGCAGGTTGTTGCTCATGACCAGCATGAGCATGGAGAACGTGAACAGCGAGATGTAGGCGAAGAAGCGGTTGTAGCCCTCGTCCTCTTCCATGTAGCCGATGGTGTAGATGTGCACCATCAGCGACACGAAGGTCACCACCACCATCATCATGGCGGTGAGGCTGTCGATCAGGAAGCCCACTTCCATCTTCAGGCCGCCCACCACCATCCAGGTGTAGAGCGTCTCGTTGAAGCGCGCGCCGTCGACCGCCACGCTCTTGAGCGTCATGGCCGACAGGATGAACGCCACCAGCACGCCCAGGATGGTCAAGGTGTGGCTCAGCCGGCGGCCGATCCAGTTGCCGCCGAAGGTCGTGCCGAAGATGCCGGCCAGCAGTGCGCCCGCCAGCGGTGCCAGCGGCACGGCCAGGAGCGTTGAAGCAGAGAGGGTTTGACTCATTCTTGAGAACCTTGGGAATTCGGGTGGCTCATCAACCCTTGAGGG
>NZ_JBKDTZ010000416.1:0-4543 GCF_046339755.1 Acidovorax sp.
GGCGGACACCCTGGACCGCTTTGTCGCCGGGCAGTGCCCTATGGAGACCCGCAACGCCATCGCCTATGGCGCAACCGGCATGTCGGGTACCTTGTGGGGGCAGTTTGCCGAGCTGGGTGCCATTGGCGCCCTCTTCCCCGAAGCCGATGGCGGCTTTGGCGGCGCCGGTTTCGACATTGCCGTGGTCTTCGAGGCCCTTGGCCGCGGCCTGGTGGTGGAGCCCTTTCTCGGGGCCCTGCTGGTGGGGCGGGCCCTGGGCGCCGTGGGTACGCCCGCGCAGAAGGAACGCATCGCCAGCCTGATCGACGGCTGCACGGTGGCCGCGCTGGCGCACGACGAACCGGGCAGCCACTACGAACTGGCACGCGTCGCCACGCAGGCGGTGCGCAACGACAAGGGTTGGGCACTCTCGGGCGCCAAGGCCGTGGTGCTGCAAGGCGCGCAGGCGCATCTCTTGCTGGTCTCGGCACGCACGGCCGGTGCGGTGGACAGCGAGGACGGCATTTCGCTGTTCCTGGTGCCCGCCGATGCGCCGGGCGTGGAGCGCCGCGGCTACGGCCGCATCGACGGCGGTGGCGCCGCCGACATCACCTTCAACCAGGTGCAGCTGGGCGCGGATGCCCTGCTGGGCGCAGAGGGCCAGGGCTTTGCCACGCTGGAGCTGGCGGTGGGCTGGGGCGTGCTGGCACTGTGCGCCGAGGCCCTGGGCGCGATGGAAGTGGCCAAGAAGGACACGCTCGAATACCTGCAGACGCGCAAGCAGTTCGGCGTGCCCATCGGCAGCTTCCAGGCGCTGCAGCACCGCATGGTCGATCTGCTGCTGGAGGTGGAACAGGCACGCTCGGCCGTGATCAACGCCGCGGCCGCCATGGGCGGCGAGCGGGTGGCGCGCGAGCGGGCGCTGTCGGCCGCCAAGTTCACCATCGGCCGCATCGGCGCACTGGTATCGGAAGAAAGCATCCAGATGCATGGGGGCATCGGCATGACCTGGGAGCTGCCGCTGTCGCACTATGCCAAGCGGCTGGTGATGATCGACCACCAGCTGGGCGACGAAGACCACCACCTGGCGCGCTACATGGCGCTGGGCGCGGGCACACACGGAGACTGAATATGGCGACCACCCAAGAACCGAACCAGGGCCTGGACCTGCCCCTCGAAGGCGTGCGCGTGCTGGACCTGTCGCGCGTCTTCGCCGGGCCGCTGTGCGGCCAGGTGCTGGCCGACTTCGGCGCCGAGGTCATCAAGGTCGAGCACCCGGGCCGCGGCGACGACACGCGCGACTGGGGCCTGCGCATCGGCAAGACCGAGACCACCTACTACAACAGCATGAA
Source organism: Acidovorax sp. (assembly GCF_046339755.1). Lineage (GTDB taxonomy): Bacteria > Pseudomonadota > Gammaproteobacteria > Burkholderiales > Burkholderiaceae_C > Acidovorax. The sequence continues at coordinate 1,332 of NZ_JBKDTZ010000416.1, forward strand.
CCGCAACAAGCGGTCCATCACGCTGGACCTGCAGAGCCCGGAGGCCCTGAAGATCATCCACGGCCTGCTGCCGCAGGTCGACGTGGTGATCCACAACTTCAAGACCGGCGGCGCCGAGAAGCTGGGCCTGGGCTACGAGCAGCTGAGGTCCATCCGGCCCGACCTGGTGTATTGCGCCGTGGCCGGCTACGACGCGAGCGGCCCCGAGGCCAAGCGCCCTGGCTACGACCTGGTGATCCAGGGGGAAGCCGGCCTGATGGCGCTGAACGGCGAAGCCGAGCAGCCGCCGCTGAAATTCGGTGTGGCCGTGGTGGATCTGGTGACCGGCATGCACGCGGCCCAGGCCGTGCTGGCCGCCCTGTTCCGGCGCGAGCGCACGGGCAAGGGCCGGCTCATCGAGATGGCACTGTACGACTGCGGCATCATGGTCACGGGCTACTACGGGCTCGATGCGCTGCAGCTCGGCCGCGACCCGGCGCGCTACGGCAACGCCCACCCCTCCATCGTGCCCTACGGCATGTTCGAGGCGGCGGACGGCCCACTGATCATCGCCGTGGGCAACAACACGCAGTTCGACAAGTTCTGCCGCGTGGTGATCGGGCGACCCGATATCGTCGAAGACCCGCGCTTTGCCACCAATGTGGAGCGGGCCAAGAACCGGCCGGCCCTGGTGCCGCTGCTCAACGGCATGATCCGCTCTCTGCCGCGCGATGTGCTGCTCGAGCGCATGGCGGCGGCCGGCATCCCCTGCGGCAAGGTAGCCGGCCTGCACGAGGCCCTGACCAGCGAGCGCACGCGCGTGAGCGGCCTGGTGCAGGACATGCCCCACCCCGTGACCGGCACCACGCCCGTGTTCGCGCCGCCCTACCGCCTGGACGGCCAGCGCCTGCCCGTGCGCAATGCGCCGCCCACGCTGGGGGAGGGTACGCGCGAAGTGCTGCAGCGCCTGCTGGCCCTGGGCGAGGACGAGCTGCAGCAGTTGCAGCAGAGCGGCGTGCTGACCCTTCCAGCCGCCTGACGCCAGACATTCACAACACCGAGACAAGACCATGAGCACCTCTTTCAACCGCCGCACCGCCCTGCAGGGTCTTGCCGCACTGGCCGCAGTCGGCAGCGCTGGCCTGCCGGGCAGCAGCCTGGCCCAGCCCGCCAAGGACGCAGCCTGGCCCGCCAGCCTCATCAAGCTGATCGTGCCCGTCCCGGCCGGCGGCCCGACCGACACGGCCTCGCGCATCGTGGGCCAGAAGCTGGCCGAGCGCCTCAAGCAGGCTGTGGTGGTGGAAAACCGCCCCGGCGCCTCGGGCTCCATCGCCGCGTTGCAGGTGGCCAAGGCCGAGCCCGACGGCTACACCTTGATGATGCTGGCCACGCCCACCCTGCTGGCGCCCCACCTGTACAAGAAGACGGGCTACGACACGGTGAAGGACTTCGCCCCGGTGGCCACGGTGTACGACCTGCCCATCGTCGTGGTGGTCAACCCCACCCAGCTGCCGGACGTGACCGACCTGCGCAAGCTGATCGTCCATGCCAAGGCGCAGAAGGCGCCACTCAACTACACCAGCTCGGGCGCGGGCAGCTTTGGCCACCTGAGCATGGAGCTGCTCAAGCAGATGGGCGGCTTCGACATGCAGCATGTGCCTTACAAGGGCGGCGTGCCGGCCATCACCGACACCATCGGCGGCCAGGTGCCGGTAATGTATGCCGACCTGGTGGCCGCCCTGCCCCACATCAAGGCCGGCAAGCTGCGCGCCATCGCCGTCGGCTCGCCCCAGCGCGTGGCCATGCTGCCCGATGTGCCGACCATTGCCGAGCAGGGCTTCAAGGGCTATGACGCCGTGTCCTGGGGCGGCCTGCTGGCCCCTGCGGGCACGCCCAAGGCCGTGGTGGAGCGCATCGCCAATGAGGTCCGCCAGATCCTGGCCGACAAGGAGATCCAGGAGAAGCTGCTGAACGCGGGCGCCATCGCCCGCTTCCAGGACCCGGCGCAGATGGGCCAACATGTGCAGCAGGACTATGCCAAGTGGGGCCAGCTGATCCGCGACAAGGGCATTGCACCGGAGTGACACCGCCATGAAGACACGCATCACCGAACTCTTCGGCATACAGCACCCCATCATCCAGGGTGGCATGCACCATGTGGGCCTGGCCGAGCTGGCATCGGCCGTCTCCAATGCCGGCGGGCTGGGCATGGTCACGGGGCTGACCCAGCGCACGCCCGAGCTGCTGGCCCGCGAGATCGCGCGCTGCCGCGCCATGACCGACAAGCCCTTCGGCGTGAACCTGACCTTTCTGCCCTCGGTCAACCCGCCCGACTACCCAGGGTATGTGAAGGCCATCATCGACGGCGGGGTGAAGGTGGTCGAGACCGCGGGCAACAACCCGCAGAAGTGGCTGCCAGCGCTCAAGGAGGCCGGCATCAAGGTCATCCACAAGTGCACCTCGGTGCGCCATGCACTCAAGGCCCAGGCCATCGGCTGCGATGCGATCAGTGTCGATGGCTTCGAGTGCGGCGGCCACCCGGGCGAGGACGACGTGCCCAATTTCATCCTGCTGCCGCGGGCTGCGGAAGAACTGAGCATCCCCTTCGTCGCATCGGGCGGCATGGCCGATGGCCGCTCGCTCGTGGCCGCGCTGGCCCTGGGCGCCGAGGGCATGAACATGGGTACGCGCTTCATTGCCACCCAAGAGGCGCCGGTGCACGAGAACGTCAAGCGCGCCATCGTCGCCGCCAGCGAGCTGGACACGCGCCTGGTCATGCGCCCGCTGCGCAACACCGAGCGGGTGCTGAGCAACGCCGCCGTGGAACGGCTGCTGCTCAAGGAGCGCGAGCTGGGTGCAGCGATCACCTTCGAGGACGTCCTGCCCGAGGTGGCCGGTGTCTACCCGCGCATCATGCAAAGCGGCGAGATGGACGCGGGCGCCTGGTCCTGCGGCATGGTCGCTGGCCTGATCCACGACGTGCCCACGGTGCAACAACTCATCGACCGGACCATGGCCGAGGCCCATGCCCTGATCCACGAGCGCTTGGCCGGGCTGGCCCGCTGAGCACTCCTTCATCCCTAGAAAGCATTCCATGAAAATCCTCGTCCCCGTCAAGCGCGTGGTGGACTACAACGTCAAGGTCCGAGTCAAGTCGGACCAGACCGGTGTGGACATCGCCAACGTGAAGATGAGCATGAACCCCTTTGACGAAATCGCCGTCGAAGAGGCCG
>NZ_JBKDTZ010000417.1:0-12532 GCF_046339755.1 Acidovorax sp.
AGGTAGGGCAGCAGGCCCTTGGCCACGTCGAAGCCCTCGCGTGCGCCTTCGATGAATGCCTCGTACACGGCCACCTTGCGCCAGGCGCCCAGCACGACGAACAGCACGATCAGCGAGAACAGCACCAGGTTGCCCAGCAGCGATGACAGGCTGGCCAGCGCCGCGGCGCTCAGTGTGGCCAGCAGTGCCATGAAGCCGCCGAGCACCAGCGCCACGGGCAGCAGGTAGGCCAGCACCACCGGGTGCCACAGCGGCAACCGCTGCACCACGGCCACGGCCAGCAGGCCGACGATGGTGGAGACCGAAGTGGCCAGCAGAATGGGCAAAAAGACCAGGGTCGGGTCCGGCGCGCCCTGCTGCATGCGGTACATGAAGATGGTGACCGGCAGCAGCGTGAGCGAGGATGCATTGAGCACCAGGAACAAAATCTGTGCGTTGGTGGCGGTGTCGGGCCGGGGGTTGAGCTCTTGCAGCGAGCGCATGGCCTTGAGGCCCATGGGCGTGGCCGCGTTGTCCAGCCCCAGGGCGTTGGCCGCGAAGTTCAGCGTGATGAGGCCCAGCGAGGGGTGGCCGCGCGGCACCTCGGGCATGAGCTTGGCGAACAGCGGTGCCAGCCAGCGGGCGAGGGCGTCCACGATGCCTGCCTTCTCCGCAATGCGCAGAAAGCCCAGCCACAGCGTGAGCGTGCCGAACAGCAGCACCATCACCTCGACCGAGAGCTTGGCCATGGCGAACAGCGCCTCGACCATGCTGCCGAAGATCTGCGCATTGCCACCCACCAGCCACTGGGCAAAGGCCGCCATGGCGGCGATGACGAAAAAACCCAGCCACAGGGTGTTGAGCATCCGGTCTCCACAAAAATGCACTGCGGGCCACAGGTTACCCCGGCCGTAGGCTGGAGCAACACGATGGTGGTACTCTATAGGGTTCGGCTGGATGCGGTTTTGCAGCGTTTTTACAACGCTTGCAGGCCCATTTTCTGGCCCGACCAATCAAAACTCACCGAGGAAGAGGTCCAACATGGGCGCGCAGTGGAAAGCAAAAGGCAAGGCACAGGTGGCGGATGCCAAGGGCAAGCTGTTTGGCAAGCTGGTCAAGGAAATCACGGTCGCCGCGCGCGGCGGTGCCGATCCGGCCGGCAATGCGCGCCTGCGCCTGGTGGTGGAGCAGGCCCGCAAGGTCTCCATGCCCAAGGACACGCTGGAGCGCGCCATCAAGAAGGGCTCCGGCACCGGTGCTGACGCCGTCAACTACGAACGCGTGATCTACGAAGGCTTTGCCCCCCACCAGGTGGCGGTGATGGTCGAGTGCCTGACCGATAACGTCAACCGCACCGCGCCCGAGATGCGCGTGCTGTTCCGCAAGGGCCAGTTGGGTACGTCGGGTTCGGTGGCCTGGGACTTCAACCACGTGGGCATCATCGAAGCCGAGCCCGCCAACGGCGATGCCGACCCCGAGCTGGCCGCCATCGAAGCCGGCGCGCAGGACTTCGAACCCGGTGAGGAAGAGGGCAACACCACCTTCTGGACCGAGCCCACCGACCTGGACCTGGTGAGCCGCGCGCTGCCGGCCCATGGCTTCACGGTGCTGTCGGCCAAGCTGGGCTACAAGCCCAAGAACCCGGTGAACCCGGCCAACCTGTCGGCCGAGCAGTTGGAAGAGGTGGAAACCTTTCTGGCCGCCATCGACTCCAACGACGACGTGCAGAACGTGTACGTGAGCCTGGCCGGCTGAACAACCCCCAAGGCCGAGGAGGCCAGGCGACGCCTGGCCGCTGCAGCCTGTCCACTCCATGACCGCAGACCACTACGCCGCCCTCGGGCTGGCGGCCAACGCAACGCTCGCCGACATCAAGAAGGCCTACCGCCAGAAGGCGGCCTTCTACCACCCGGACCGCAATGCTGCGCCCGACGCGGCGCAGCGCTTCCAGGCCGTGCAGAAGGCCTATGACGTGCTGTCCAACGACACGGCCCGCCAGGCCTACGACGACAACCGCCGCCGCAACCTGCTGGACGACCCGCTGCAGACGGCCCAGGAAATCTGGCGCACCTATGCCCAAGGCATTCTTCCCTCGTGACCCAAGGCATTCTTTCTTCGTGAAACTCTCTCCCTATTTCCATGACCTGCGCTCGGCCTACCAGGCCGAACTCGACGACCTGACCCAGGACTCCGAAGGCAAGGACGTGCTGCGCAAGCGGCTGGCCGAAAAGCGCAATGAAATCGCCTTCCTCGTGCAGATGATGGAGCTGGCACCCGAAATGGTGGCCGTGGTCTTCCACCAGGGCTTCCGGTTTGCGCGCCCGGCCGCATTGGAGAACTTGCTCGGCTGCGGCCAGGACGACCTGCCCGGCTGGAGCAGCCTGTCTGCCGACGGCGCCGTGGCGCTGGAGCCCTGGGCTGCGAGCCTGGCCAAGGCCGTGCTGGCTGAGCCCGGCGGCGAGCGCTTTTTGGCCGTGGCGGCGGGGCTCGAATTCATGCAGGCGCATTCGCGCCTGGCACCTGCGGCATCCCATGCTGACGCCGGCGACGAGGAGGGCGACGAAGACGCCGCCGAGCACGACGACGACTACGATGCCTTGAGCGCCGACGATGCGGCCGACCCGCACAACGCCCGTTCGCGCGAGGAAGCCAGCGACAACTGGCTCTCGGACGTCGGCTTTGACCGCAAGGACTGACCATGAGCAGCAGCAACACCCACCTGGCCCTCATCACCAAGACCACCGCCCTCATTGCCGCCGGCGACATCGTGGGCGCCGAGTCGGCCCTGTCCGAGCTGGCCGACACCGAGGGCGACAACGCCCTGATGGTGGTGCTCGACCAGCTTGCGCCCAAGGACGTGCTGGCAGTGATGCGCGATTACTACTATTCAAAGGCCTCGGTGGTCAACATGCTGGTCACGCCCGAGCAGTTCGCGCGCGCCATGGTGCTGGAAAAGCAGTACAAGGACCTTACCCACACGCACCTGCGCAACATGGTCAATGCCGTGGTGTTCCGCGACGATGCGGACCCGGTGGAGTTCCTCACCGCCATCGGCGACCTGGAAGGCGGCAGCGAGGCCATGGCCAACTACTTCGCCGAGAAGTGGAGCCGTGTGGAGGCCTTTGCCCGCACCGGCAGCTTCGACGCGGTGGAGGATTACGGCCCCACGCTGACCGACGACGAGCTGCTCGCCTCGGGCTATGTGCAGCCGCGCGTCGACCTCGACGAGGTGGCCGACCGCGACTGGATGCAGATGGCCTGGCTGCTGCGCTACGAGTGCCGCGACCTGTTCATCGAAACCCTGCTGGTGCTGCGCGCCAAGGCCCGTGCCTTTGACCTGGGCCTGGACGAGGGTGACGAGGTGCCGGGCGAGGAAGACGATGGCAAGTTCGAGACCAGCGAGACGGATCGAGGCAAGGCGACCCCCGTCGCGCGCGACTCCGACGAAGAATCCGCGATTTGACCCCCATCATGTCCGAGCACGACACGCCTTCTGCGCCAGCGGCCAACGCACTGCAGCTGCACGATGCGCGCCCATTCTTCGAGAAGGCGCTGGCCTACGGCGTGGCGCACGGCATCATCGATGCGGCCAAGCTGGCCGCGATGAACGCCGATGCCCCCAAGGGCATGGTGCAGATCGCGCGTTACTTCGGCAGCGAGTTCCTGCGGCCCGAGCTGGAGAAGGCGCGCGACCGCATGGTCAACCTGGTCAGCCTGTACCTGCTGGAGAGCACGGGCGGCGACCTGCACGAGGCGGCCGTATCTTTGCGCGACAACTCCTTCCTGTCGCGCTCCAAGGGCGGCTCGGACATGCTCAAGCGCCTGATCGGCATGCCCGAGAGCAGCAACTTCGGCATGGGCGGTTATGCCGATGCCGAGACGCCGCTTTTGGCCGTGTGGTCCCTGCGCAGCCATGCCGAGTACCAGGTGGAGTTGGCGCGGCGCAGCCAGATTCAGGCGGCCATCCGCGCCGCCCAGTGGCTGGCCGATGAATACGGCCTGGATGAGGATGCGCTCGAAGAGGCGGGCGCCGATGCCGAGGCCGTGGTCCGCACCGGCCTGCTGCTGCAGGCCCTGGCGCCCAAGGCGGGCGACTGGCCGAATGCCGTGGTGTTCGAGAAGATCGCCACCGCCCATCGCAAGAAGCAGACCGCGGCGGGCACGCTCAAGCTCTCGCTTCCCCCTGGCCTGCCCGCGGACCTGAAAGAGGTGTTCGAAGCCCAGCGCGTCACCGTGCTGGCCGACCTGCCCAGGCTGCTCGATGCCGCCACGCCGCTGCGCGGCCTGCTGCGACCCACCAGCGGTTTCCGTGCGCGCTACTTCCTGCTGGACGACCCGCTGGCCGAGGTGGACGACTACCACCGCAGCCTGGCCGACCTGGACGAGGAGGGGGCCGACGATCCGCAGCCCGCCAGCAAGACCTGGGCGAAGGCGGTGCAGGGCAACGAGGACGAGCCCAGCCTGCTGACCCTGTTCCTGTGCCTGGCCACGGGCACGCCCAAGAAGACCGTGCTGACCGAGAAGACCGCCGCCAGCCTGGTGCGCAAGCTGCGCAAGAGCGGCTGGCAGCCCCAACTGGCCACGGACTTCATCCGCGCCCACGCAGCCGGCGTGCGCCAGGCCGACTATGGGGATCTGTGGAACAGCTTCGTTCAGGAGTCGCAGGCCACGCTGCAAAGCGACATGGACTACCAGATGCATGACGCCCTGGCGCTGCTGCGCCGGGAGTGCCATGTGGTGGCGGGCTGAGCCCGGTCAGGGGCGGCGCCGGAGCGACACGGTCATCCACGGCTGCCACTCCCGGCTGCTGCTCTCTGCCTGCAGCGACCACGTTCCGGCCATTTCCGATCCATCGGCGTTGAACGCGCCGCGAAAGCGCACGCCGTCGCCGTCGTAGGCCACGCGCTTGCCCTCGACCACCGCGCGCATGGTATCGGCCTTGCCCGTGCTGTCGAAGGACTGCATGGTGTAGTGCCCCTCCTTCGCTCCGTCCGCCGCATCGGCTCCGATGATCTCGATGCCCTGCGACCGCCCGTCGGGCATGGCCGCGTCCCAGCGGTGCACCAGGAAATGCCCGCCCGGCAGCCATTCGTAGGTGTCGGTGGCGGTGTAGGCCGCCGACGTGGCGACGACGGTTCCTGTGGTGTGCCAGGCGCCCACGAACGGCGCGAGGTTCTGCAGGGCTGAGGGGATATCGATGGACATGGCAGGTTTCTCCTGACTGGCCCTACTGGGCGAACAGACCGTCCAGCATGCGCTGCGGGTCCATGAGGAACTCGCGCGTCACCCGGTAGTGCTCGGTGTCCTGGTAGGCAATGGGTGCGATGCCTTCTTGGCCGCAGTGGAAGATGGTCGCGTCCGGGTAGGCCATCAGAATCGGCGAGTGCGTGGCGATGATGAACTGCGATTTCTCTTCCACTAGGTCGCGCATGCGTGCCAGCGTCGCCAGTTGGCGCTGGGGCGACAGCGCGGCTTCGGGCTCGTCCAGGATGTAAAGGCCCTGGCCACCGAAGCGCTCCATCATCAGGGCCATGAAGGATTCCCCGTGCGACTGCTCGTGCAGCGAGCGGCTGCCGTATGCGCCGATGATCGGCGGGCCACCCATGGGGTCTTCGTCCAGCTTCTCGATTTCGGTGGCCACGTTGAAGAAGCTCTCGGCGCGCAGGAAGTAGCCGTCCCTGGGCCGGCGCAGGCCCTTGGCAATGCGCAGGTACCGGTGCAGATCGGAGTGCGATGCGCGTGTGCCGAAGCTGAAGTTCTTGGACCCGCCCTCGGCATTGAAGCCCAGCGAGACGGCGATGGCTTCGAGCAGCGTCGATTTGCCCGAGCCGTTCTCGCCCACGAAGAAGTTCACGTGCGGGTGCAGGTCGATCTGCTCCAGGGCGCGCACCACGGACAGTGAGAACGGGTACTGGTCGAAGGATTCGACCTTGTCACGCAGCAGCGTGATCCGGCTGACGAACTGGGAGGAGATCATGTCGGCAGGCAGACAGACAGGTGGGGAGGGCTGGTTGTGCGGCGCGCGCCACACTTCGGGGCTGGTAGCGGGTTTCCTCGGGGCTGTGTCAGCCCTGGGTCATGGGGTAAGAGTAACATTGCCTGCAATCCAGCCTGCCGGGCCTTCACCGCCTCCAGAAGCGCGCCTACCACCTGCCAGCCAGCCAGCTTTCAGTGCACACCCCGACCCTCGTCATCCTCGCGGCCATTCTTGCGCTGCTGCTCACTCTGGTGGTATTCACCATGTGGCATTTCAACCGGAACATTCCGGGCCTGGGGTGGTGGGTGCTGTCCTTCCTGTCGGCCTTCGTGTTCGGTGTGAGCCTGCTGGCGCGCGATCAACTGCCCGAGCTGGTGTCTGTGGTCATCTCGCAGTGCAGTATCTCGCTGGCGGCCTACATGTGCCTGCTGGGCAGCCGTGCCTACATGGGGCGGCCACCGCCTTCGCATGTGGTTGCGGCAATGGCCATCGGGGCACTGGTGCTGGCTTCTGCCTACTTCACCGTGGTTCAGCCCCACCTGGGCATGCGCTTCGTGTTTGCCGGGCTGGGCGCCGGTGTGTTCTTCCTGCTGACGGCGCGCACCCTGGCGCAGGGGGAGGCACGGCTGGTGCCGGCGCGCTATCTCTTCGCGCTGGCGGCGGCGGCCCACGGCCTGTTTTTGCTGCTGCGCCCCTTGCTGTTCAGCTTGGGCGCCGGCACGGCGGAAGCAGGAATTGACGCGAGCCTGGTGGCCCGGCTCTCGCAGTTCGTGGTGCTCGAGTCGCTGATCGCGCTGGTGCTGTTCGCCTTTGGCGCGCTGATGCTGGCCAACGAATTCATCGCCAATGAGCTGCGCCACCTGGCCGAGGTGGACCCGCTGACCAATATATTCAACCGCCGCGCCTTCCTGACGCTGCTGGACAAGGCCATGAGCAATGCCCAGCGCACCAGCGGCGCAGGCCTGCCGGTGCTGGTGATGGACCTGGACCATTTCAAGAAGGTCAATGACACCTGGGGCCACCAGTGCGGTGACGAGGTGCTGCGGCACTTTGTGCTGCTGGCCAACCGCTGCCTGCGCCGGGAAGACGTGCTGGGGCGCCTGGGGGGCGAGGAATTCGCGATTGCGCTGCCCAACGCGGACCACGAGGGGGCCCGCACGGTGGCCGAGCGCCTGTGCGCCCTGGTTGCGGCGCAACCGGCGGCCACCGAACGCAGCGCCATACCCATCACCGTGAGTATCGGGGTCACGCTGAGCGTACCCGGCGAAAAACCCGAAACCGTGCTGCAGCGCGCCGACGAGGCCATGTACCTGGCCAAGAAGCGCGGGCGCAACCGGGTGGAGGTGCTGCCGGCGCCGCAACGGGTGGTGGCGGCCGCCGCTGCCGTGCCGGCCCTTTGATCCACTGGGGCCGTGCGGGGTATTGGCCGGCCGCGGCCCTGTCATCGGCGCATTTGTGAAGCGGTGTAGAGTACCGCCATCGCTTTTTTTCCGTTCCTTGCAGGTACCGCTTTCCTGTCGTCTGTCTATCTGTTCGCTCCGCTCGGTACAAGCGGCTGGCGGGCATATGGAGCAGCGCATGGCGTTCACGTATCTGTTGGAAGCGAAATCACTTGCCTGGCTGTGGCTTGCGGCCAGCGTCATCTCTGAGGTTGCCGGTACCGTGGCGCTCAGGCAGTCGGATGGCTTTTCCCGCTTGGTCCCCGCAGTGATCGCAGGGGCCTGCTATGTGCTGGCGGTCTGGTGGATGTCACTGGCCATGAAGCACATCGGCATGGGGGTCACCTACGCAGTATGGGCCGGCAGCGGGCTGGGGCTGACGGCGCTGCTGGGGGCGGCGCTGTTCGATGAGCCACTCTCGGGCATGCGGCTTGCCGGGCTGGCGCTGGTGGTGGCAGGGGTGGTCACGCTCAGCCTGGCGGCATCGGCACCACCACCGGCGCGCTGATCACTCGGCCAGGAACCCCACGCTGCCCGGCCTGCCGGGCAGGTCCAGGGTCGCCACGGGGGCCGGGCGGCTCGCGACGCGCTTGCCGCGCCGGTACACCGCCAGCCGCGCGGCCCGCAGGCGGATCGCCTCCACCGGGTTGCGGGCATGCAGCAGCACGAAGTCGGCATGGCAGCCGGCCGCCAGGCCATAGCCCTCCAGGCCCAGCAATCGGGCGGGGTTGGTCGTGACTGCCTCGAAGCACTGGCGCATGGCGGCCTGGCTGGTCATCTGCGCCACATGCAGGCCCATGTGGGCGGCCTCCAGCATGTCGGCGCTGCCGCCGCCGTACCAGGGGTCCATCACGCAGTCGTGGCCAAAGGCCACGGTGAGGCCGGCCGCCATGAGCTCGGGCACGCGCGTCATGCCGCGGCGCTTGGGGTAGGTGTCGTGGCGGCCCTGCAGCGTGATGTTGATCAGCGGGTTGGCCACCACGCCCAGTTGCGCTTCGGCCATCAGGGGGATGAGCTTGCTCACGTAGTAGTTGTCCATGCTGTGCATCGACGTGAGGTGCGCGCCCGCCACGCGGCCATGCAGGCCCAGGCGGTGCGTCTCGTGCGCCAGCGTCTCCACATGGCGCGAGAGCGGGTCGTCCGACTCGTCGCAGTGCATGTCCACGCGCTTGCCGCGCTGCGCCGCCAGTTCGCACAGGATCTTCACGCTCTCGGCCCCCTGGGCCATGGTGCGCTCGAAGTGCGGGATGCCACCCACCACGTCCACACCCAGGTCGAGCGCGCGTGTCAGGTTGTCGAGCCCGCCCGGCGAGCGCAGCACGCCATCCTGCGGAAAGGCCACGAGCTGCAGGTCGAGGTAGGGCGCGACGCGCTGCTTCACGTCGAGCAGGGCGCGCACGGGCAGCAGGCTGGCGTCGCTGGTGTCCACGTGCGAGCGGATGGCCAGCAGGCCCTGGGCCACGGCCCAGTCGCAGTACTGGAGGGCGCGCTGCACGATGGCCTCGTGCGTGAGCTGGGGTTTCAGCTCGCCCCACAGCGCGATGCCTTCGAGCAGGGTGCCGCTCTGGTTCACACGGGGCTGGCCGTAGCTGAGCGTCGAATCCATGTGGAAATGGGCGTCCACGAAGGGCGGGCTCAGCAGCAGGCCGCCGGCGTCCACGGTTTCATGCGCGGGGGCCTGCAGGCCTTGGGTCACTTCGGTGATGCGCCCGTCCTGAACGGCCACGGACATCTGGGTGCGGCCGTCGGGCAGGGTGGCGTTGTGGATCAGCAGGTCGAGCATGGCGGTGTGGAAATGGCTGTGTTCACGGGGGTGGGTGGCTTGGCTGCTATTGTGTCGCGTATCGGCTGGCCATGGTGGGTGCAGCCCTTCGTTTCCATGTGTCCCCTTGCGGAGGTCTTCAGTGCAATTCGGCTACACCATTCTCTACGTCGAAGACGTGTCCCGCACCATTGCGTTCTACGAGGCAGCCTTTGGCTTCAAGCGCCGTTTTCTCCATGAGGCGGGCGACTTCGGCGAGCTGGAGACCGGCGCCACCGCACTGGCCTTCTCATCGCTCAGGCTCATGACCGAGCTGGGCAAGAACCCGCAGCGCGCCTCGGCCAGTGCACCGAGTTTCGAAATCGCCTTCACCACGGCCGACGTGCCTGCTGCGGTGGACCGCGCCGTGGCCGCTGGCGCGCGGCTTGTGCAGGCGCCCGAGCAGATGCCCTGGGGCCAGACGGTGGCCTATGTGGCAGACATCGATGGTGCGCTGGTGGAGCTGTGCACGCCCGTGGGGCCGCCGCCGGCTGGCTGAGTTCAGCGCCGGGGGCTTGCCGCATAGCGGTACAGCCCGGGGCGGTGGCCGGCCTCGATGGTGATGCTGCGTAGCGCACCGTCATGGCCCGAGCTGGCCTGCGCCGTGATGCGGATGCCGGTGCGCGTGGCGCGGCAGGCGATGCGGGTCAGGCTGATCTCCGCGTGGTCATTGTTGAGTTCGCGGATGCCCTGGGTATGCACCGCCTGCAGGCTGCCGTCGTCGCCGCGATGCATCCACTGCAGGTACAGGAACGACTGCGCGTACTGCGAACCATGCACGATGCGGTAGACCCCTTCGTTCTTGCGTACCGGCCATTGGCCGCAGACCTGCACCCAGTCCACCGCGTCGGCGGTGGCAAAGCGTTCGTAAGGCACATCCATGCCCAGGGCGTTTGCCGAAGGAGCGCACACCAGCGTCAGCGCAGCCAGCGCGATCGCTGTTTTCACCGCTCACCCTTGCGGTAGGGCTTCATCAGCGCCTGCGGATACGCCGCCTTGCGCGCCACCAGGACCAGGGCCAGGATGGACAGCAGGTAGGGCAGCATCAGGTAGACTTGGTAGGGCAGCCAGGCATCGCCGGCCTGCTGCAGGCGCAGCTGCAGCGCATCGAAGAAGGCGAACAGCAGGGCACCCAGCAGTGCCTTGCCAGGCCGCCACGAGGCGAACACCACCAACGCCACGCAGATCCAGCCGCGCCCGTTGACCATGTTGAAGAAGAAGGCGTTGAAGGCCGACAGCGTGAGGAAGGACCCCGCCACCCCCATGAGTGCCGAGCCCGTCACGATGGCGCCGGTGCGCGTGGCCGCGACCGACAGGCCCTGGCCCTCGGCGGCCTGTGGGTTCTCGCCCACCATGCGCACGGCCAGGCCGAGCGGCGTACGCATCAGCACCCAGGCCAGGATCGGCACCAGCACCAGCGCCAGCAGGGTAAGCGGGGTCTGCGCCGAAAGAATGGGCACGCCCAGCCATTCCATGGGCGCGAACGGCTCGATGGTGGGCGGCGTGTTCACCTTGGGAAAGCCCACGCGGTAGCCGTAGTAGCTCAGCGCAGTGGCCAGCAGCGTGATGCCCAGGCCCGAGACATGCTGCGACAGCGCCAGCCCCACCGTGAGCCAGGCGTGCAGCAGGCCGAACACGGCGCCCGTGAGCGCCGCCACCAGCACCCCGGTCCACAGGCCGCAGCCGGCATACACCGCGAGCCAGCCCGTGAAGGCGCCTGCGACCATGATGCCCTCGATGCCCAGGTTGAGCACGCCGGCGCGCTCGCACAGCAGCACGCCGAGCGTGCCCAGGATCAGGGGCGTGGCCACGCGCAGCGTGGCGATCCAGAAGGCCGGGTTGGCCAGGATGTCGAGCAGTTCACTCATTTCAGTTGTTCAATCCGTATGGGCGCTTCCCGCGGGCCACTGCATTGGCGCAGCTGAGGCCAGTGCTCCCGCGCAAGGGCCGCCCCGCCGCGCTGGGAGCGTCCCCCTCCCGCATTGCGCAGCAAAGCGAGAGAGGGGGAAGGCGCGAAGCGACTCAGGGGGTGCTTCATTTCATGCGGACCCGGTATTGCGTGAGCAGCGTGGCCACCAGCACGGCAATGAGCGAGGTGGCCACGATCACGTCGGCAATGTAGGTGGGCACGCCCACGGCGCGGCTCATGCTGTCGGCCCCCACCAGCACGCCGGCCACAAAGGTGCCTGCTGCTATCACGCCCAGCGGGTGCAGCCCGGCCAGCATGGCGATGACGATGCCGCTGTAGCCATAGCCGGGCGACATGTCCAGCGTGACATAGCCGGTGCGGCCCGCCACCTCGATGGCACCGGCCAGCCCTGCCAGCCCGCCCGAGAGCAGGGCCACCAGCACGATGGTGCGCGTGATGGGCACGCCGGCAAAGGCCGCGGCGCGCGCATTGGCGCCCGCTGCCCGGATGTCGAAGCCCGGAACCGTGCTCCGCAGGATCGCCCAGAGGATGAGTGCGAGCCCGATGGCCCAGAGCAGCCCCGTGTGCAGGCGCGTCTGCGGCACCAGCTTGGAGAGTTCCAGGTCGCCCTGCAGCGCCACGCTCTGCGGCCAGCCCATGGACAGCGGGTCCTTCATGGGCCCGTCCAGCAGGGCAGAGACCAGCAGCAGGGTGATGAAGTTGAGCAGCAGCGTGGTCACCACTTCGTCCACCCCCAGGCGCGACTTCATCAGCGCCGGGCCCAGCAGCAGCAGGGCCCCGGCCAGGGCCGCCGCCAGCATCATGAGCGGGAACAGCACGTACGGCGACCATTCCAGCCCCGTGCCCCCGTGCATGCCGCCCACGGCCACAGCGGCCAGCGCGCCGGCGTACAGCTGCCCCTCGGCCCCGATGTTGAACAGCCGCGCACGGAAGGCCACGGCCGCGGCCAGCCCGGTCAGGATCAGCGGCGTGGCGCGGGTGAGCGTCTCGGTCAGTGCAAAGACCGAGCCGAAGGCGCCTTGCAGCAGCAGGCCATAGGTGCGGCCCACGGGCGCGCCGGCCCACAGCACCAGCAGGCCGCTGATGAGCAAGGTGAACACCACGGCGCCCACCGGCGCTGCCACGTAGGCGGCGGGGGAGATGTGGTTGCGTTTTTCGAGTCTCATGGATGTCCGGGTTTTTCAGGCTGCAGAGGCGCCAGCCATCGCCAGCCCGATGGCCTCGCGCGTCCAGGCTTCGGCGGGCCGGGCATCGCTCAGATGCCCCTCGTGCATCACGGCCACGCGGTGCGAGACGCGCAGCACCTCGGCGAGCTTGTGGCTGATGAAGATGATGGACAGGCCCTGGGCCACCATCTGCGACAGGGTGTGGAACAGTGCCTCGCTCTCCTGCGGGGTGAGCACGGC
>NZ_JBKDTZ010000418.1:0-5251 GCF_046339755.1 Acidovorax sp.
GACTTTCGTGGGCGATCAGACGCTGCGCGGTAAGGAAGCCGTTCGCCGATGGATGCCCACTGCGTACCCTGAGCCACCGGTGTTCAAGGTGCACCATATGGTGGCGGAGAACGATTGGCTCATCGCCATCGGCGAGATCACCCTGAAGAACGACACAGGCCAGCCCGTACGGCATTCCTACAGTGACGTCTGGCGCTTCAAGGACGGCAAGCTGGACAAACTGCAGGCCTTCGTGATTCCCATGGAGTGATGCGCCTACCTGAACGGGGCGCATAGCGCCATCGTGAAGGTGTGACTACTATCTCCCCATGCTGCTCACCCTGCACATCATCAAGATCGAGTCCGGGGACTACCGAGCCCACGTGATGGAAGGTGCCCAGCATCTCGGCGACTATGAGACGACGAGCATTGCCGACGCAATTCGCCTGGCAGCAGAAAATCCTCTCCCCGACTTGGCGGGGTTCCACCTCTGGTACGAGCATGTTTCAGTTGGCAGCGTGACTGCAGGCGACATGCGAAGCGATTCCGACGCGCTGGCGCGACGCCTGGTTGAACTTCATGCACTCTTCAAGAACTGACCATGGGAAGGAATCGTTATTGAACGAAGGATCGACGGCAGGTCATCAGCGGCGTTCAGAACGGTATATCGTCCTCGCCGTCTGGAGCCTGCTGCTCCTTCGGCGCGCTGGCGCGGGATCTAGATGCCTTGCCATCGGAGGCCTTCTGTTGCGCCCCACCCAGCGCCTTCTCCAAAGCCTTCTCAACCGCATCAATGCGCTCCTGGCACACCTTGTACGCGGCCACGGACTCCTCGACGATGCTGAGCAGGTCATCGATGTTGGGCTCGGACTGCTGCCGCAGTGTTTGGGCATGGCGCTGCAAGACGCTGTACGACTGTTTGAACGTGGTGCTCATGGCCTATCGTCCTCTCGGAGCTGCGCGCTCCGAACTCCATCTCTGAACTGAATGGTGACCTGCGCCTCGGTGCTGGATGCACTGGTGATGGCATTGCCATCGGCGTCACGCACGAGGGCGAAGCCGCGGCTCAAGGTCTTTTCTGGCCCCTGCCCTGCGATCTCGCGCATGAGGGCCTGCGTATTGGTCTTGGCGGTGACCACGGCCTGGCGAGACCGCGTCGCAACATCATCGAATGCGCGGTTGGCTGCATCCGCCACGAACCGCAGATCGGCCTTTGCCTTGTCGAGCACGTAGGCTTGGTTGGTCTGGATGCTGGCACGAGCGGTCTGCAGCGACTGCCTAGCCTCGGCCCGGATCTCGGCCAGGGCTGCCGGCACGGCACTGCGGGCTTGGGACAGTTGCTGGGCTGCCAGGCGGCGCACATCGTTGAACTGGCGTTCTGTGCCTTCCGCTGCTGTACGCACTGCATGTGCTGCATCGAGCTGGGTCTGGGCCAACAACTCGCGAGCATCCTGCCGGCTGCGAGCCACCTCCTGCCGTGCTCCCGATTCAATGGCGGCATAGTGCTCCACCACGGTACGGCGGGCCCCACTCACCGTCTTGGTCGCATCGCGGATCACGTCAGCAAACAACGCCTTGGCCTCCTGGGCACGCTGCAAGATCAGTCGCTCAATCCCTGCGATGACTTTCGATGGCGTGTCATAGCGGATATGCGCAACCTCATCGAGCACCGTGTTGTCGCGCTCATGACCAATGCCGGTGAGTACTGGCACCTCCAGCTCGCAGACCGTGCGCACCAGAGCATAGTCGTTGAGCCACGCCATGTCGTTGATAGCGCCGCCACCACGGATGATCACCACTGCGTCGGGCAAGGGGTCACTGTCTTCATCATCCGTGCCCATGCGGGTCAGGGCATCCAACATCGCCCGTCGGATCTCCGCTGCAGCGCCGTCACCTTGGAAGCGGCTGTGCACATACACAAAGCGACAGATACCCAAGGCCTGCAGACGGCTGGCTTCTGATTGAAAGTCTCCCAGCCCAGCTCCACCTTCAGGAGCGACCACCAGTACCAGGTTGTAGTCCCAGGGCGCTGGCAACTGGCGGTTGAGATCGAACAGGCCCTCGCCCTGCAGGCGCTCACGGATTTCGCGCTTGCGGGCTTCCAGGTCGCCCAGCGTGTATTCGGAGTCGATGGCATCGACCTCGATGCTGAAGCCGAACTGGGGTTTGAACACGGGCCGGGCTCGCACAAGCAGCTTGATACCCGGGCCAATCTGCGCCCCTGTGGCCGACTCGAACTTGGGCAGGATCTGGCTGGCCGTGCTGGCCCAGATGACGGCATTCGCTTTGGCGGTGATCACCCCGGAGGCATCACGCTCGGACACCTCCAGATAGACATGGCCGTTGCGCACCCGGGTGTCCACCACCTCTACCAAAGTCCAGACTCCCGCCTTGAATGCCTGGGCCACGGCTGCGGAGACGCCCTGCAGCAGTTGCGAGAGTGGCAAGCCCTTCTTGCTGGGCACGGCCAGATCATGGGACTCTGCCGGAGCTGGAGCGAGCAGATCTCTGGATGTGCTGGGGACAGCGGCACCGCCATCGGAAAGCCATTGGGAGAACGGAGCCAGGTCGCGCCCCTCAGGCACGTACCACTGTCGGCGACCCGGGTCCCATCGGGCGCCGAGCGCCTTCACCCTGTCCTTATCCGCAAAGGACGAGACGAGATAGGTGTCGCTCATGCCGCTGTCGGTAGCGCTGACGGTGCCTCAGACTGGCCTTGACGCCAAGCACCCATATCAGCGAACTCCCTGGTGCAGCCGGAACACACCAGCCTCTCGCCGTAGCGCATCACCCCCTGGCCATCGCGCTCAACCACCCTGCGGTAGTTGGTCGAGCCACAGTAGCCGCAGCGGTTCACAGGAGCAATTCGGTCGGTTTCCATCGTTTTCATTTATACAAAAGTCCGCTCGAGTTGAGTCGAAGCCCCCACTCTTTTACGAGAAGAATTCTGCTCGCAGCGGAAACCTGGCCGGCAACTCGGGAATTGCCCGGTGCGGAAAAAATTCGAGGCACCTCTCAAAACCTGCCACCGCGGCGGAGCTTGTGGCTGCTGCACCTGCTGCTATCAATACCTGCAAGGCCCACCCGGCGGCCCTGGTGGCAAGGGGTTTCGGCCTACACCTGCTGACATTTCCGCCGATATACTGTGCTTTTATACAGTGAATTCTACAGTCCTCCATGTCGACCCTCGCCCTATGGCAAGAAGGCCCCGAGCCTTCGCCAGGCCCACCTGCCGTCGTTGCACCGGAAGAGCTCACCAGAGCCCTGCCAGTGCACGTGGCCGAGGCCGTGTGGCGCGGGACGGAGCTGGGCAAAGTGGACTCGCGCGTTGTCAGCAGCGGCTTTCCTGTCCTTGATGCCGAGCTTCCCGGCGGTGGCTGGCCAACCCGCAGCCTGACCGAGCTGCTGCTTCCGCAGTCCGCCATTTGCGAGTGGCGCCTGCTGGGGCCGGCGGTGCCCTCCCTTCTCGCGGAGGAAGGAAGCACTGTCTACCTCGTCTCGCCCCCAAAGCAGCCCAACGCTCCCGGGCTCGCCCAGCTGGGCGTGACCCCGGACCGGCTGGTCTGGATTGAGGTCAAGGGGCCTGCGGACAGGCTATGGGTGGCCGAGCAGCTCATCAAGTCCGACCCCTGCGGCGCCGTGCTGGTCTGGCTGCCCCAGGCGCGTCCAGAGCAGTTGCGCCGGCTGCAGGTGCACGCGCAAAGCTGTGATGCCCCCGTGTTCATCGTTCGTCCAGAGACGGCTCTGCGGGACACCTCTGCGGCCCCGCTGCGCGTCTCCGTGGCGCTCGGCGCTGGCTGGAACATCGACGTGCGCATCCGCAAGCGCCGCGGTGCCACGTTCGATGGTGTCCTTGAGTTGCCCGCGATGCCCAGCAACCTGGACATCGTCATCCCGCCGCGATTGCGCACGCTGCCTGTTCCCAGGCCGGCGCGTGAGGAGGTGCCCCATGCATTGGGCAGCCTTGCTACCAATCCAGCTTCCAAGCTCCGCGTCCCCCATTGATGCAGCATCTCTCGGCACATGGGCACTTCAGTTCACACCGCGCGTCGCGGTGTGTGAGGAAGGCGTCCTCGTCGAGGTAGAGGCCAGCGGCCGGCTGTTTGGCGGGTTACCCCGCCTGCGCGAGCTCATCGAGCAAGGCGCGGCGGAGCTGGGTGCTCGGGTGGCATGGGCTCCCACGGGCTTGGGCGCGCTGTCCCTTGTGCGCGCTGAAGTGGCGGACGGCTTCAAAGGCCCGTGGCAGAAGGTGCTCGACAAGCTGCCGCTGACGGCGTTGAGCGCGGTGGCGGCCCACCAGGCAACGCTTGCCCGCGTCGGCTGCCGCACTCTGGGCGATGTCCGCGCATTGCCGCGGGGAGGCATCAGCCGGCGGTTCAGCAAGGAACTGCTCGCAGCCCTGGACTTGGCCTATGGGCTGCGGCCGGAGACGTATGCGTGGGTCACCATCCCGGAGAGCTTTCATGCGCGGTTGGAGCTGATGTCGCGGGTGGAGAGTGCGCCTGCGCTGCTGTTTGGCGCCAGGCGGCTTCTGTTGCAGATGTCGGGGTGGTTGCAGGCCAGGCGGCTCGGCGCGACCGCGTACACATTCCGCTGGTGCCACGATGTGATGCGGGCCAAGGATGCTGGTACCGGTGGCGAGCTGGTCATCAGGACGGCCGTCCCCACGCAGAACGTAGAGCACCTGGGCAAGCTGCTTGCGGAGCACCTGGCGAAGGTCACGCTGCTCGCGCCGGCGGGTGACATCGAACTTCTGGCGACAGAGGTCCTGCCCGTCGTGGAAGAAAGCCGCTCCTTCTTGCCCGAGGTGCGCCGCAAGGGCGCCTCCACCGGGCTCGCGCTTGAACGCATGCAGGCAAGGTTTGGAGACGACTGCATCCGCCGCCCCCTGGTCTGCGCAGACCATCGGCTGGAGCATGGGCAGCTGTGGTCCCACACTGATGCCGAGAAGCCCGCGAAAGCGCCTTCCTCGAACTCGTATGACTTGCCTCAGCCGAGCTGGTTGCTCGTGGAGCCGCTTCGCCTCGTTGAGCGTGACCACCGCCCCCAATACCAGGGTCCGCTGCAGCTGCTTTTGGGCCCCGACCGCATCGAGGGCGGCTGGTGGCACCGCGCGCAGGAGAGCGGCGAAGAAATCACGCTCAACGTGCAGCGCGATTACTACCTGGCGCTCAGCCCGCATGCCGGCGTGCTGTGGGTTTTCCAGGCACGCCTGGCGGCCGAGGAGACGGCTTGGTTTCTCCAGGGGCATTTCGCATGACTGCCCGTGCAC
>NZ_JBKDTZ010000419.1:0-28904 GCF_046339755.1 Acidovorax sp.
TGCGTGCTGCCTCGGGAAGGGATTGATGCCTGATTTCTCCGCCGTGGGTCCCGCTGGAACACTGCGTTGGCGCAAGGTGTTCGCCAACGCGGCCGTGTGGGTGTATGCCGGCCTGGGGTTGGTGGCGGGCGTGCATGCCCAGTCTTCCGTGCAGCCGCCGCCAGGATCGGCCTTGCCGCCGATGTCGGTGGTGACCCCGGCCCGGGACATCGGCCAGTGGATCGAGCGCATGCACCAGGCGCCACGCAACCGTTCCTACGTCGGCACCTTCGTGGTGCTGTCCTCTTCGGGGGCCATGTTCAGCTCGCGCATCTGGAATGCCTGCGATGGCAAGCAGCAGCTCGAGCGCGTGGACGGACTGAGCGGCAAGCCGCGCAAGGTCTTTCGGCGCAATGACGAGGTGCGCACTTTCCTGCCGGAGGAGCGCACCGTGCGCACCGAGCGCGGGGATGCCCGGGGCCTGTTCCCGCAATTGCCTTCGGTGCAGGGCGCGTCCCTGGCAAAACACTATGAAGCCCAGATGCTGGGCCAGGAGCGCGTGGCGGGGCTGGATGCCGACGTGGTCTGGTTCAAGCCGCTCGATCCCCTGCGCTTTGGCTACCGCATCTGGAGCGAAAGGGAGTCGGGTCTGGTGGTCAAGATGCAGACCCTCGCCACGGACGGCAGGGTGCTCGAGCAGGCGGCGTTCTCCGAGCTCGATCTTCACGCTTCCGTCCCCATGGACAAGCTTGCGCGCATGATGGACGATGTCTCGGGCTACAAGGTGATCGCGCCGGCTGTGGTCAAGACCACGGCGCAGGAGGAGGGGTGGCGCCTGCGCCAGCCGGTGGCGGGCTTCGTGGCCCAGAGTTGCCACAAGAGGGCGGCGGCAGCGCCCGCTGGCGCGCCTGCGGTACTGCAGTGTCTGTACTCCGATGGCCTGGCCACGGTGTCGCTGTTCGTGGAGCCCTTCGATCTGCAGCGCCACGGCACGCAGGGCCAGCTGGGCAGTGTCGGGGCCACTCAGATGCTGGGCCAGCGCATGGTGCCCGATGCCTGGGTGACCGCGGTGGGCGAGGTGCCGATGCAGACGCTGCGCCTGTTCGTCGGGGCGCTGGAGCGAGCGCGCTGAACCCAGGCCCTCGCGCGCCGGCATGAAGGGGGTTTCGGGAACCAATTGCCCATCCTCCTTTCACATGCATTGACAGATTTTTGACGTTCCCCACATTTCATGAAAGGTCGATGATGTCCAAGTTTGATTGGAGTACGCTGCGCGCCCTGGCCATGTCGGGCATAGTGGCAACGGTGGCCAGCGTCGCTGTTCTGCCGCCGCAGGTGGCGATGGCGCAGTCTGCGGTGGTGCGCGGCTTGCCCGATTTCACCGATCTGGTGGACCAGGTCGGTCCATCGGTCGTGAACATCCGCACGCGTGAAAAGGCATCGGATCGCTCGGCCAATGGCATGGACGAGGAGATGCTGGAGTTCTTCCGCCGCTTCGGTGTCCCGATTCCCAACATGCCGCGCCCGCAGCGGCCACAGCGCCCCCAGCAGGACGAGGAGGCGCAGCCGCGTGGCGTGGGTTCGGGCTTCATCCTCACGACCGATGGCTTCGTGATGACCAACGCCCACGTGATCGATGGGGCCGACGAGGTCATCGTCACACTGACCGACAAGCGCGAGTTCAAGGCGCGGGTCGTGGGTGCGGACAAGCGCACCGACGTGGCGGTGGTCAAGATCGAGGCCACCGGCCTGCCGGCCGTGAAGGTGGGCGACGTGAGCCGCCTCAAGGTCGGCGAGTGGGTGATGGCCATCGGCTCGCCCTTCGGCCTGGAAAACAGCGTCACGGCCGGCATCGTGAGCGCCAAGGCGCGCGACACGGGTGATTACCTGCCCTTCATCCAGACCGATGTGGCCATCAACCCCGGCAATTCCGGCGGCCCGCTGATCAACATGCGCGGCGAGGTCGTGGGCATCAACAGCCAGATCTATTCGCGCTCGGGCGGCTTCATGGGCCTCTCGTTCGCGATTCCCATGGACGACGCCATCCGCGTGAGCGCGCCGCTGCGCACCTCGGGCCGCGTGACGCGCGGCCGCATTGGCGTGCAGATCGGCAATGTCAGCAAGGATGTGGCCGAAACCATTGGCCTGGGCAAGGCGCAAGGTGCGATGGTGACGGGAGTGGAATCGGGTTCGCCCGCCGACAAGGCGGGCGTCGAGGCAGGCGACATCATCACGCGCTTCGATGGCAAACCCATCGAGAAAGTGGCCGATCTGCCGCGCCTGGTGGGCAACACCAAGCCCGGCACCAAGAGCTCCATCACGGTATTCCGCCGTGGCAGCGCGCGCGACTTGTCCATCACCATTGCCGAGATCGAGCCCGACAAGCCGGCAGCCAAGGCGGTCGAAAGGGAAGAAAAGCCCAAGGCTTCCTCGATTGGCCAGCAGCTCGGCCTGTCCGTGCTCGAACTCACCGAGGCGCAGAAAAAGGAACTCAAGCTCAAGGGCGGTGTGGCCGTGGCGACGGCCACCGACGCCGCTGCGCGCGCAGGCCTGCGCGAAGGCGACGTGATCCTGTCGGTTGCCAACACGGAGATTTCGGGTCTCAAGGATTTCGAGGCGGTGGTCTCCAAGGCGGACAAGAGCAAGCCCCTGAGCGTGCTCTATCGCCGCGGCGAATGGGCCCAGTACGCGGTGATCCGCCCTCTGCGCTGAGGGCCGGGGCTCGCATGCTCCAGGTTGGCAAAGGGGTGATGGCAAGCGTCTATTCCCTCTGCCTGCACTGGGGCTTTGCCGAAAAACCGCGCAGGAACCGTGGGCTGAAAAAAAATTGAGAGGTTGGCGCTCGCTAACTTCTGAAGTGGGGCATCAACCAGTTTCGATAGAATGCAGGGGTCTGTTCAATTGTTATGTGCATATTGAACGGCTCCTGCTCCACCATGCGGGATGCCCCGGTTTCATGCACAGCTGATCCACAGCTCACCCACAAGTTGTTCAGGACTGCGTGGACTGGATCTGTGAATAAACTGTGTATAAAATCCGTGTTGCAGTCAGGCAACGACCCTTTTCCTGCCAGTGCCGGGCTGCTCCCGACACGCTTTTTGCCTACAATGAAGATCCAACTATCGCAGTTGCCAATGATTGTTGGTTCAGGGCGCGTCGCCACTCGACGCGCCCTTTTTTCTTGTGCGCGCCGTTTTAATTCAATTACTTGACGCTTCCCGTTGATGAACCACATCAGAAATTTCTCCATCATTGCGCACATCGACCATGGCAAGTCGACGCTGGCCGACCGCCTGATCCAGCGATGCGGTGGCCTTGCGGACCGCGATATGGAGGCCCAGGTTCTGGACTCGATGGACATCGAAAAAGAGCGTGGGATAACCATCAAGGCACAGACCGCAGCACTGCAATACAAGGCACGTGATGGGCAGGTCTACAACCTCAACCTGATCGACACGCCAGGCCATGTGGACTTCTCTTACGAGGTGAGCCGCTCGCTGTCTGCGTGCGAGGGCGCACTGCTCGTCGTTGACGCGTCGCAGGGTGTGGAAGCGCAGACCGTTGCCAACTGCTACACCGCGCTGGACCTCGGTGTGGAAGTGGTGCCTGTCCTCAACAAGATGGACCTGCCCAACGCCGATCCGGACAACGCGAAGGCCGAGGTCGAGGACGTGATCGGCATTGATGCGACCGATGCCATTCCCTGCTCGGCCAAGACCGGCATGGGCATCGACGAGATCCTCGAAGCCATCGTGGCCAAGGTGCCCGCTCCGCGCGGCAACGCCGATGGTCCGCTGCGCGCGATGATCATCGACAGCTGGTTCGACAGCTACGTCGGCGTGGTGATGCTGGTGCGCGTCGTCGATGGCCGCCTTCTCAAGGGCGAGCGCATCAAGATGATGGCCACGGGGGCTGTGTACAACGCGGACAACCTGGGTGTTTTCACCCCCGCCAACGAGCCGCGCAATTCGCTCGATGCAGGCCAGGTGGGCTACATCATCGCCGGCATCAAGGAGCTGCAGGCCGCCAAGGTGGGCGACACCATCACGCTCGAAAAGAAGCTGCCCAACAATGCCGGCCCTGCCGACGAAGCGCTGCCGGGCTTCAAGGAAATCCAGCCCCAGGTGTTCGCCGGCCTGTATCCGACGGAAGCCAGCGAGTACGACTCGCTGCGTGACGCGCTGGAAAAGCTCAAGCTCAACGATGCCTCGCTGCACTATGAGCCCGAGGTCAGCCAGGCGCTGGGCTTCGGCTTCCGCTGCGGCTTTCTGGGCCTTTTGCACATGGAGATCGTGCAGGAGCGGCTGGAGCGCGAGTTCGACCAGGACCTGATCACCACCGCGCCGAGCGTGGTCTACCAGGTGGTCCGGGCGGACGGCGAGATCCTCATGGTCGAAAACCCGTCGAAGATGCCCGACCAGGGCCGGCTGGAGGAAATCCGCGAGCCCATCGTCACGGTGCACCTGTACATGCCCCAGGACTACGTGGGCCCGGTGATGACGCTGGCCAATCAGAAGCGCGGCGTGCAGATCAACATGGCCTACCATGGCCGCCAGGTCATGCTGACCTACGAGATGCCGCTCGGCGAGATCGTGCTCGACTTCTTCGACAAGCTCAAGTCCGTCTCGCGCGGCTACGCCTCCATGGACTACGAGTTCAAGGAGTACCGTGCGTCCGACGTGGTCAAGGTGGACATCCTGCTCAATGGTGAGAAGGTCGACGCGCTGTCCATCATCGTGCACCGCTCGCAGTCCCAGTACCGCGGCCGGGCCGTGGTCGGCAAGATGCGCGAGATCATCAGCCGCCAGATGTACGACGTGGCCATCCAGGCCGCCATCGGTGCCAACATCATCGCGCGCGAGACCATCAAGGCGCTGCGCAAGAACGTGCTGGCCAAGTGCTATGGCGGTGACATCACGCGCAAGCGCAAGCTGCTGGAAAAGCAGAAGGCGGGCAAGAAGCGGATGAAGCAGATCGGTTCGGTCGAGGTGCCGCAGGAGGCTTTCCTCGCCATTTTGCAGGTGGAAGATTGATGCGGTTCATGGAAATTTTGACAGCTGCCGTCCTGGCGGCGTTCTTGGGCTATGTCGGTGCCTGGTACTTTGGTGCCATCGAGGGCAATTTCGCGCTGCTGATGTTCCTGGCCACCGTGGTCACGGGGGCCTACTGGCTCGCGGAACGCCTGTACTTTCTGCCCCGGCGGCGCCGTGCGGCCCAGGCCATCGAAGACGCGGCCGTGCAGCGCCGGGCCGAACTGGACCGCATGGGCATCCAGAAGGTGGATGTGGACGTGCAGGAGGCCCAGGGGCGCCTGCTGATGCAGCCCTGGTGGCTGGATTGGACGGCAGGGCTGTTTCCGGTGATTGCGGCGGTGTTCCTGCTGCGCTCATTCCTGTTCGAGCCCTTCAAGATTCCTTCGGGCTCGATGATTCCGACGCTGCTGGTGGGCGACCTGATCCTGGTCAACAAATTCACCTATGGCGTGCGCCTGCCTGTGATCAACACGAAGATCATCGAGGGCAACAAGCCGGTGCGCGGCGATGTCATGGTGTTCCGCTACCCGCCCCAGCCCAACCTCGACTACATCAAGCGCGTGATCGGTGTGCCGGGCGACGAAGTGGCCTATTTGAACAAGCGCCTCACGATCAATGGACAGGCAGTGCGCACCACCAACGCCCCGGATTTCTTCGAGGAAGACACCATGCGCTACTTCAAGCAGCTGGAGGAGCAGGTGGACGGCAAGCCCCACCGGCTGTTGAACAATCCCGAGGTCCCCGCTTTCATCCAGGGTGCGAGCAATTTTGCCTACCGCGAGAACTGCCGCTACAGTGTCGAAGGGGTGGTCTGCAAGGTGCCCGAGGGCCACTATTTCATGATGGGGGACAACCGCGACAATTCGCTGGATTCCCGCTACTGGGGTTTTGTGCCGGACGCCAATATTGTCGGCAAGGCCTTTTTTGTCTGGATGAATTTCGGTAATCTCAAGCGCATCGGACCTTTTCATTGACCGATAGCCCATTTCCATCAACATTGAGAGGGGAGAGCATGCACACCCATCGTTTCGCCAGCCGCTCGCGCCAGCGTGGCCTGTCCTTCATCGGCGTGATTTTCATCGGGTTGATCTGCGTGGCCGCGTTCGCCATCGGCGGCCAGTCCGTACCCATCTTCATCGAGTACCAGGCGATCAACAAGGCCGCCGCGAAGGCTGCCAGGGAAGAGACGACGGTTGCAGGCATCCGGGGGGCGTTTGACCGTGCCGGCGCCATCGACGACATCAGTTCCATCAAGGGCAAGGACCTGGAAATCACCAAGCGCGGCGACAAGAACATCGTGAGTTTCAAGTATTCGCGCGAGATCGCACTGGCGGGTCCGGCCTATCTTGTCTACCGCCTTGAGGGACAGACCAAGTAGTGCCTCCGAGTCTCCAAGCGCTGCAGGATCGCCTGCAGCACCCTTTTTCCGATGCTTCTCTGCTGCAACGCGCCGTCACGCACCGCAGCTTTTCGGCCGACCACAATGAGCGGCTGGAGTTTCTCGGGGACTCCGTCCTGAACCTGGCAGTGGCCAGCCTGCTGTACCAGCGCCTGGGCTCCTTGCCCGAAGGCGACCTCTCGCGCGTGCGGGCCAACCTGGTCAAGCAGGACACGCTGCACCAGCTGGCGCTGCGCCTGCGCGTGTCCGAGGTGCTGCGCCTGGGTGAAGGCGAGTCCAAATCCGGCGGCCACCAGCGACCCTCGATCCTCGCCGATGCACTGGAGGCGCTGATCGGTGCGGTGTACCTCGATGCCGGGTATGGGAAGGCCGAGGCCCTGGTGCACCGCCTGTTCCAGGGAGTGGAGATCAACCCGCAGATGCAGGCCGCCTCCAAGGACGCCAAGACCGCGTTGCAGGAGTGGCTCCAGGGCCGCAAAATGAAGCTTCCGCTGTATGCCGTCGTGGCCACCGTGGGGGCGGCGCACCGCCAGACCTTTGACGTCGAGTGCGATATTCCCGAACTGGGCCTGACCGAGCGTGGCATCGGCGGTTCCCGCCGTGCCGGCGAGCAGGCCGCTGCGGCCGCCATGCTGGCTACACTGAAAGCAAAGAACCTATGAACGACGACGCCACCAACGAACCGGCCGGCGATACCAGCCAGCCGCCAACGGGCGCCCAGTCGCCTGCCGACCTGGAGGCGATGCTGGCCGGGGCGCGCGTGCCGGCCGCGGTCGAGGGCCAGCGCTGTGGTGTGATCGCCATCGTCGGCAAGCCCAATGTGGGCAAGTCCACGTTGCTCAATGCCCTGGTGGGCCAGAAGATCAGCATCACCTCGCGCAAGGCGCAGACCACGCGCCATCGCATCACCGGTATCCGCACGCGCGAGCAGACCCAGTTCGTCTTCGTCGATACCCCGGGTTTCCAGACCCGCCATGCCACGGCGCTCAACAAGTCGCTCAACAAGACCGTCATGGGCGCCATCGGCGACGTGGACCTGATCCTCTTTGTCGTCGAAGCCGGCAACTTCACCCTGGCAGACGCCAAGGTGCTGTCCCTGTTCAAGCCCGGCATTCCCACGCTGCTGGTGGCCAACAAGCTCGACATGGTCAACCGCCGCGCCGAACTGGCCCCCGGGCTCAAGAGCATGCAGGAGCGCCACCCGTTTGCCGAGTTCGTGCCCATGTCGGCCAAGAACAAGGGCGACATCGACAGGCTGTTCGGCATCTGTGCCAAGTACCTGCCCGAGCAGGGCTGGTGGTACGGCGAGGATGAACTCACCGACCGCAGCGAGAAATTCCTGGCCGGCGAGACCGTGCGCGAAAAGCTGTTCCGCTTCACGGGCGACGAACTGCCTTACACCTCCACGGTGGTCATCGACAAGTTCGACGAAGAAGCCAGCAAGCAGCACAAACGCCTGGTCAAGATCGCCGCCACCATCGTGGTCGAGCGCGACAACCACAAGATGATGGTCATCGGCGACAAGGGCGAGCGCTTGAAGCGCATCGGCACCGAGGCGCGCCAGGAGCTCGAGAAGCTCATGGACGCCAAGGTCTTCCTGGAACTCTGGGTCAAGGTGCGCTCGGGCTGGGCCGACGACGAGGCGCGCGTGCGCTCGTTCGGCTACGAGTGAGGATGGCCGCCGCCCCGGTTCTCGGTGCGCCTGCGGCCTGACGAAAGCCGCCCGTGGCCGTTGCCAAGCGCGTTTCCGATGAACCCGCCTTCGTGCTGCACAGCTACGACTGGAGCGAGTCGAGCCTGATCCTGGAGGTGTTCTGCCGCCGCCAGGGCCGCGTGGCCCTGGTCGCCAAGGGTGCCAAGAAGCCGACCTCCAACTTCCGCCCGGTGCTGCTGCCCCTGCAGCCGCTCTTGCTCACCTACACGCTCTCGGGCGATGGCTCGGCCGACATCCACACCCTCAAGGGCGCCGAGTGGGTGGGCGGGCATGTCATGCCCACGGGCGATGCCCTGCTGTCGGGCATGTACCTCAACGAACTGCTGCTGCGCCTGCTGGCGCGGGCCGATGCGCATGCCGCGCTCTTTGACGCCTATGCTGGTGTGGTGCGCGTGCTGGCCAGCGAGCCTGGCGATGCGCTCGAACCGGTGCTGCGCAGCTTCGAGCTGCTGCTGCTGCGCGAGATCGGCCTCTTGCCCAGCCTGGACGCCGAGACCATGACCTTCGAGCCCCTGCAGGCCGCCATGCGCTACACCCTGGTGGCCGAAGGCGGGCTGCGCAGGGCCTCGGCGGGCGATCGCGTTGCCTTGCCTGCAAGCCAGTGGGCGGGCTTACAGGCCGCGCTCGACACCGGCTACACCGCCACCCTGCGCGCCTGCGCGCCCGTGGCCGCCGAGCTCAAGCCCCAGCTCAGGGCGCTCTTGCAATACCATTGCGGCAGTCCCGTGCTGCGCACCCGCCAGCTCATGATGGATCTGCAGGCCCTCTGATCTCCCTTTGATCTCCACCTCCTCCATGGCACAACACCGCACCGCCCTGTCCGTCAACGTCAACAAGGTCGCCCTGGTGCGCAACACGCGCCACCTGGGCATTCCCAGCGTCACGCGTGCCGCGCAGCTGTGCCTTGAAGCGGGTGCCCGGGGCATCACCGTGCACCCCCGCCCGGACGAACGCCACATCCGCAGCCATGACGTCTACGAGCTGGCCGAGCTCATGAAGGCCTGGCCCGACCGCGAATTCAACATCGAGGGCAACCCGTCGCAGAACCTCATGGACTTCATCCGCCAGGTGCGCCCGCACCAGGCGACCTTCGTGCCCGACAGCGAAGACCAGTTCACCAGCGACCACGGCTGGAGCTTTCCGCAGGACGCCGAGCGCCTGGCCCCTTTGATTGCCGAATGCAAGGCCCTGGGTGTGCGAGTCAGCCTGTTCATGGACCCGACACCCGAGGCCATGGCCGCTGCCAAGGCCGTGGGCGCCGACCGCATCGAGCTCTATACCGAGCCCTATGCCGCCGCCTGGGGCACTCCAGACCAGCCCGTGCAGCTGGAGCGCTACCGCGCCGCCGCCCAGTATGCCCTGGATGCCGGGCTGGGCGTCAATGCCGGCCATGACCTCAACCGCGACAACCTCGGGGCCTTCGTGCGCGGTGTGCCCGGCGTGCTCGAGGTCTCCATCGGCCATGCCCTGATCGCCGATGCGCTGGAGCTGGGCTACGCCGCCACCGTGCAGGCGTACAACGCCTGCATCGATGCTGCTGCCTGAGCGCTGCACGCCATGATCTACGGTATCGGCACCGACATCTGCGACGTGCGCCGCATCAAGGCCAGCCTGGAGCGCCACGGCGACCGGTTTGCCGAGAAGGTGCTGTCCGAGGGCGAGCTCGCCACCTGGCGCGCCCGCACCGCCCGCTGGCCCGACCGCGGCCTGCGCTACTTGGCCACCCGCTTTTCCGCCAAGGAGGCCTTCA
Organism: Acidovorax sp.; assembly: GCF_046339755.1. Taxonomy (GTDB): domain Bacteria; phylum Pseudomonadota; class Gammaproteobacteria; order Burkholderiales; family Burkholderiaceae_C; genus Acidovorax. The sequence goes on from NZ_JBKDTZ010000419.1 coordinate 9,876, forward strand.
GCAAGGCCATCGGCCTGGGAATGCGCATGCCCATGACCTGGCGCCACTGCGAAGTCGCCAAGCTCGCCTCGGGCCAGCCCGTGATCGTGCTGCATGGCGCGCTCAAGGTGTGGTTCGAGGAGCGCGGCCTGCAGGCCCACCTGAGCGTGACCGACGAGACGGACTATGCCGCCAGCTTCTGCGTGGTCGAAAAAACGCCTTGATCTGTGCGCGCATGCGTACCCTGCGCGTCTGCAACCCATCTTCTTTCTGATTTCCCCACGCCCATGACCGAACACGCACCCGTCATCCTCGATGTGGCCGGCACCTCCCTGAGTGCCGATGACCGCCGCCGCCTGGCCCACCCGCTCACCGGCGGCGTCATTCTGTTCGCCCGCAACTGGGAAAACCGGGCCCAGCTGCTGGGCCTGACCAGCGCCATCAAGGCCGTGCGCGACGACCTCCTGATCTGCGTGGACCACGAAGGTGGTCGCGTGCAGCGCTTTCGCACCGATGGCTTCACCCACCTGCCGCCCATGCGCGCCTTGGGCGCGATGTGGATGGACGATGGCAAGGGCGCCAAGGCCATGCCCGGCAGCGGTGCCCTGCGCGCCACCAATGCGGCTACAGCCGCGGGCTATGTGCTGGGCGCCGAACTGCGCGCCTGCGGCGTGGATTTCTCGTTCACCCCGGTGCTCGACCTCGACTGGCAGGACGTGGCCACTTCGCGCAGTGGCGTGATCGGCGACCGGGCCTTCCACCGCGACCCGCGCGTCGTGGCGCTGCTGGCCAAGGGCCTCATGCACGGCCTGCTCCAGGCCGGCATGGCCAACTGCGGCAAGCATTTTCCCGGCCATGGTTTCGTCAAGGCCGATTCGCACACCGACGTCCCGGTTGTCACGCGCAGCCTCAAGGCCCTCCTGGCCGACGACGCTGCCCCGTACCCCTGGCTCAGCAGCACGCTCACCAGCGTCATGCCGGCCCATGTGATCTACCCCAAGGTGGACAGCCGCCCGGCAGGATTTTCAAGGCGCTGGCTGCAGGACATCCTGCGCCGCGAGATGCGCTTCGATGGCGCCATCTTCAGCGACGACCTGAGCATGGAAGGCGCACGCCGGCTCGACGGCCAACTGGTCAGTTACACCAAGGGGGCGCTGGCAGCCTTGGAGGCCGGTTGTGACCTGGTGCTGCTGTGCAACCAGAGCGTGGGTGATGGCAAGGCGGTGGACGAATTGCTCGATGGCCTGGCCGATGCCCTGGCCCAGGGCCGCTGGCAGCCCAGTGCGGACAGCGAGTCACGCCGAATTGCACTGCTGCCTGAGACCATCCCCCAGGCCTGGGACGATCTCATGTACCAGCCAGCCTACCTGCAGGCGCTCGATCTGCTGCCCTGATGGCTCGGCGCTGCCGCCCCGTCAGGGAGCGGTAGTGGTGAGGGGCGATTCCTGCACCGCCGCGGCAACTGCGGGCGGAGCAGGCGCCGCAGCCTCTGCGGGGGGCGGCCCCCGCCAGCGCCGCACCACGCGCTGAAAGATCAGTGCATTGGGTATTTGCAGCCAGGTGCCTTCGGGTCCCGCATGGTGGTGGTCCTCCAGGGTGGTGTACAGCAGGTTGATGTCCACCACCCGGCCCTTGGCGCCGGGCTTCTCGGCCGTGTCCAGCACCTCGATGTAGTCGCCCACGCGAAACGGCCGCACCGTGAAGATCAGCAGTGCGCAAAACAGGTTGGACAGCACGCTCCAGGCCGCGAAGAAGGCCACCGCGCCCACCGTGGCAAAGCCCGTCAGCGCCGTCCACAGCACCGTGGCCGACACCCCCATGCGCTCCAGCACCAGCAGGAAGGCGCTGGCCACGAGGATCCAGCGTATCAAGCCCTTGATGGGCACCAGCAGCTCGTCCGGCAGTTGGTAGTGGGCGGCGGCACGGGCGACCAGGCGGCGCAGCAAGCGCTGCAGCATCCAGGCGACGAAAATGATCAGCAGGATCTGCAGGCCGGGCACGATCACCTCCAGCCAGTCCTGCACCCAGGTGGGCAGATATGTCTTCAAAGCATGCAGACCAGTGGTGGCCATGGGAGAAGAGCGCAAGGCTCCAGAACAGAAAGAATCGCCATCAGCCGCGCAACTGCTCCACCGTGTCCATTTGCATCTCGAAGCTGAAGAAGCGGTTGCGGCCCTGGGCCTTGGCGGCGTACAGGGCCTGGTCGGCACGCATGATCATGCTTTCGGCATTGGTGCTGTCGTCGGGCACGCAGGTGGTGATGCCGCCCGAGAGCGTAAGCGCGTCGCCCAGGGGCGAATCCGGGTGTGCAATGCCGCGCACCTTGAGCAATTGGCCCAGGGCGCGCGCAAAGGTCATGGCGCCGGAGCGCGGGGTGTTGGGCAGGATGAGCGCGAATTCCTCGCCGCCATAGCGCGACGCCACGTCGCGCGGCCGCACGCACACCTCGCGCAGCAGCCGGCCCACTTCCTTGAGGCAGGCATCGCCCTGCACATGGCCGCTGGCATCGTTGAACAGCTTGAAATGGTCCAGGTCGCACAGCATCAGCGTGAGCGGTGTGCCATCGCGCCGCGCCGACAGGATCTCGTTGTGCAGCATGCGGTCGAAGCCCCGGCGGTTCACCAGGCCCGTGAGCGCGTCCACCTCCACCATCTCATTGAGGCGCTGGTTGGCCACATGCAGTTCGGCCGACACCGACACCAGCCGCCGGCGCATGTCCAAGAGGCGCTGCATGGCGCGCAGCTTGGCCATCAGCACGATGGGCCTGACCGGCTTGACCAGGTAGTCATCGCCCCCGACCTCGATGCCGCGCCACACGTCGAGCTCGTTGTCCAGACCCGACAGGAAGATGATGGGCGTCCAGTCGCCGGCTTCGCTCTCGCGCATCTGCTGCGCCACCCAGTAGCCGTCCTTGCCGGGCAGCTTGATGTCCAGCAGCACCAGGTCCGGACGCTGCGCCTTGAACAGGTGCAGCGCCGCCGTGCCCTCGGGGGCCTCGAAGATCTCCGCGATCCCAGCCTGGCGCAGTTCGGCTACGAGGGCCGCCCGCACGGAATTCTGGTCCTCTACCACCAGCACTGAAAAGCGGTTGCGGGACGAGGACCCGCTGGCCGTGGCGGGGTAGGGCGCGCTGCTGGGAGTGAATGGCACGGTGACTCCTTGGTGCGAAGCTCAGGAGGTGGGCAGCAGCCAGCCGCTCAGGATTCCCGTCGCAGTGCCGGGAACAGTATCACGTCGCGGATGCTGGGGCTATCGGTCAATAGCATCATCAGGCGGTCGATGCCGATACCGCAGCCACCCGTGGGAGGCATGCCGTACTCCAGGGCGCGCACGAAGTCGTGGTCGTAGAACATGGCCTCGTCGTCACCGCTGTCCTTGGCCGCTACCTGGGCATGGAAGCGCGCAGCCTGGTCCTCGGCGTCGTTGAGCTCGCTGAAGCCGTTGCCGAACTCGCGCCCGGTGATGTACAGCTCGAAGCGCTCGGTCACTTCGGGGCGGGTGTCGTTGGCGCGCGCCAGCGGCGAGATCTCGGTCGGGTGCTCCATGATGAAGGTGGGCAGCCACAGCTTGTCCTCCACCGTCTCCTCGAAGTACAGCACCTGCAGGCTGGCCAGCGAGCGCGTTGACAGCTTGTCCTTTTCTTCATTCAGGCCCAGCTTCTTCAAGGCGCTGGTCAGCCAGGCGGCGTCGTCCACATGGGCGCCGGCTTCGGTGTACTGGAAGATCGCTTCGCGGATGGTCAGGCGCGCGAACGGCTGCGACAGGTCCACGGCGCGGCCCTGGTAGCTCAGTTGCAGCGAGCCCGTGGCCTTGAGCGCCACCTCGCGGATCAGCGTCTCGGTGAAGTCCATCAGATCCAGGTAGTTCCAGTACGCCGCATAGAACTCCATCATGGTGAACTCGGGGTTGTGGCGCACCGAGATACCTTCATTGCGGTAGCTGCGATTGATTTCGAACACGCGCTCGAAGCCGCCCACGATCAGGCGCTTGAGGTACAGCTCCGGCGCGATGCGCAGGTACATCTCCTGCTCCAGCGCGTTGTGGTGCGTCACAAAAGGCTTGGCATTGGCGCCGCCCGGGATCGGGTGCAGCATGGGCGTCTCGACTTCGAGGAAGCCGTGCTCCACCATGAACTCGCGCAGGCCGCTCACGGCCTTGCTGCGCGCGATGAAGCGCTTGCGCGCCTGCTCGTCGGTGATCAGGTCCACATAGCGCTGGCGGTACTTCTGCTCTTGGTCGGCCATGCCGTGGAACTTGTCGGGCAGCGGGCGCAGGCTCTTGGTCAAGAGGCGCAGGCGCGTGACCTTGATCGAAAGCTCGCCGGTCTTGGTCTTGAAGGTCGTGCCCTCGGCACCCACGATGTCGCCCAGGTCCCAGTGCTTGAAAGCCGCGTAGGCTTCCTCGCCCAGCGCATCGCGGGTCACGTACAGCTGGATCTGGCCGCCGGTGTCGCCCAGCGAGCCGTCCTGCACCGTGGCGAAGCTGGCCTTGCCCATCACGCGCTTGAGCATCATGCGGCCGGCCACGCTCACCGTTGCGGGGCTGGCTTCCAGGGCCTCGGCGTCCACGGCGCCAAAAGTGGCGTGCAGCTCGGCCGCCTTGTTGGCCGGCTTGAAGTTGTTGGGGAAGGCCACGCCGCCGCCCTGGGCCTGAACTTCGCGCAAGGCGCGGAGCTTCTCACGGCGTTCGGCCATGAGCTTGTTGTCGTCCTGGGGCACTGGAGGGGTGTTCTGTTCAGACATAGGTGCGGTCAATGCGGTGCGCGCGTGTGCGTCGTGGTATGGGGGCTGCCGTGGCGGTCCACGGTGGCGAACCTGCCATTTTATCGGCTTGGCGCACGCTGCACGGTTTTTGCCCCTGCAGCCGCGTAGTCAATGCTTCAGCGGGGCTGGCCGGCGCCTCTGCCGGGCGCCCGGGACGGCCGCAGGACGGCGTCGACCGTGCGCGCGATGATCACCAGGTCCTGCCAGAGTCCATGGTTCTGCGCATAGCGGGCCGCATAGTCCAGTTTGGCGGGCAGGATCTCCTCCACATAGGTGCGCTCGGGGTCGGCGCTCTGCGCGAGCAGCGTGCTCTCGTTGCGGAAGGCGATGGAGGCCAGGTCCGTGATGCCCGGTCGCACGCTCAGCACCAGGTCATGCAGCTCCGGTGGGTACATCGCGACGTAGTACGGTACTTCGGGCCGCGGGCCCACCAGGCTCATGTCGCCCACGAGAACGTTGAACAGCTGCGGCAGCTCGTCGAGCTTGCTGTGGCGCAGCCAGTGCCCCGCGCGCGTGATGCGCGCATCCTCGCCCACCGTGATGGCCGGCCCCGAGCGGTCCGCGCCGGTGCGCATGGTGCGGAACTTGTAGATCGTGAAATGCCGCCCGTGCCGGCCCACCCGCTCCTGGCGGAAGAATGCGCCGCCAGCCGAATCGCAGCGCACCCACAGCGCAATGGCCAGCAGCGCCGGGCCCAGCACCAGCAGGGCGCTGCCCGCAACCACGATGTCCAGCAGGCGCTTGAGCATCAGCCGAGCAACTGGTGCAGGGCTGCGATCACGCGGTCCTGGTCGGCATCGCTCATTGCCGTGAACAGGGGAATGCTCACCATGGCCTGGTAGGCCGCGTCGGCTTGCGGGAACATCTCGGGCGTGAGTGCATAACGGTCGCGCCAGTAGGGGTGGCGGTGCAGCGGCACATAGTGCACGCTGGTGCCGATGCCCCTGTCCGACAGGCCCTGCACCAGCGCATCGCGCGACAGGCGTGCGCCTTCTGCGAGGCGGATGACGTACAAGTGCCAGGCGTGCACGTCGCCCGCAGGCGCTTCGGCCGGCAGCACCAGCGGCAAGTCCCTAAGGCCTGCGTGGTAGCGCTGCGCCAGGTACTGGCGCCGCTGCACGAAGGCGGGCAGGCGCGCGAGTTGCTGCACGCCCATGGCGGCCGCCACATCGGTCATGTTGTACTTGAAGCCCGGGGCCACCACCTCGTAGTACCAGGCCGGTGTCTTCGAGGTGAAGCGGTCGAAGGCATCGCGGTTCATGCCATGCAGGCGCATCACGCGCATGCGCTTGGCCAGCTCCGGGTCGCGCGTCACGGCCATGCCGCCTTCGCCCGTGGTGATGGTCTTGTTGGCATAGAAGCTGAACACCGTCACGTCGGACGCCAACTGCCCCACCAGCGTGCCCTTCCAGGTCGTGGGCAGGGCGTGTGCGGCGTCTTCCACCACCTTGAGGCCATGCTCCTTCGCAATGACCAGGATGGCATCCATGTCGCAGGCCAGACCGCCGTAGTGCACTGGCATGATGGCCTTGGTGCGCGGCGTGATCGCAGCGCGCACCCGGGCCGGGTCCATGTTCAGCGTCACCGGGTCCACGTCCACCAGCACCGGGTCGGCGCCCAGGTAGCGCACCACCTCGGTCGTGGCCGTAAAGGTCAGCGTGGGTGCGATCACTTCGTCGCCCGGGCCGATGCCCAGGGCTTCCAGGGCCAGGTGCAGGCCGGCGGTGGCCGAGTTCACGGCCAGGCTGTCCACGCCGCCGCCCAGGTAGTCGGTGAAGGCTTGCTCGAAGGACTTGGTCTGGGGTCCCGTGGTGACCCAGCCCGAGCGCATGGCTTCGGCGACGGCGCTCACTTCGGCATCGCCGATGTCGGGGCGCGCGAAGGGCAGAAAGGGCAGGGCGGCGGTGTCAGCGTTCGGCATGGTCAGGCGGCAAAGGGGTGGAGGGGGCTGCGCCACGGCCGATGGCGTGGTATTGCAGCCCTGCGGCGTGCAGCTCGGCGGGATCGAAAAGATTGCGGCCATCGAACACCACGCGTTCGCGCAGCGTGGCGGCCAGGTGGGCAAAGTCCGGGCTGCGGAACTCCTTCCACTCGGTGGCGATGACGAGCGCGTCCGCCCCCACCAGCGCCGCGTCGGCCTGCTCCACGAAGGACAGGCCGGCGCGCGGGCCTAGCGCCAGGCGCGCCTGGTCCATGGCCTGCGGGTCGTAGGCCACCACATCGGCGCCCAGGGCCAGCAGCCGGTCGATGATGGCCAGGCTTGGCGCCTCGCGCATGTCGTCGGTGCCGGGCTTGAAGGCCAGGCCCCACAGGGCGAAGCGCCGGCCCGTGAGGTCGGGGCCGAAGCGCGCGGTGATCTTGCCGGTCAGCACCTGCTTCTGGCGCTCGTTCACGGCCTGCACGGCGGGCAGGATATGGAACTCCTGCCCCGCGTCCTGCGCGGTCTTGATTAGCGCGCGCACGTCCGTGGGAAAGCTCGACCCGCCATAGCCCGTGCCCGCGTACAGGAAATGTGTGCCGATGCGCGGGTCCATGCCGATGCCCGTTCGCACGTTCTCGATGTCGGCGCCCAGCTTCTCGGCCAGCAGCGCCAGCTCGTTCATGAAGCTGATGCGCGTGGCCAGCATGGCATTGGCCGCGTACTTGGTGAACTCGGCGCTGCGCACATCCATCACCACCAGCCGGTCGCGGTTGCGCATGAAAGGTGCGTACACGGTGCGCATGAGCTCGGTGGCACGCTCGTTGTCGCTGCCCACGATCACGCGGTCCGGCCGCATGAAGTCCTGCACCGCGCTGCCTTCCTTGAGGAACTCGGGGTTGGACACCACGGCGAAGTCTGCCGGCAGGCTGCGCTCCGCCAGCACGCCGGCCACCGTATCGCGCACACGGTCGGCCGTGCCCACGGGTACCGTGCTCTTGTTGACGATGAGCTTGTAGCCCGCCATGCGCTCGGCAATTGATCGCGCGGCCGCCAGCACATGCTGCAGATCAGCCGAACCATCTTCGCTCGGCGGCGTGCCCACGGAGATGAATTGCAGCAGGCCATGCGCCACGGCATGGTCGGTGTCGGTGGTGAACTCCAGGCGGCCGGCGCGCGCATTGCGCAGCACCACGTCGAGCAGGCCGGGCTCATGGATGGGCATGTGCCCCTGGTTCAGCGAGGCGATGCGGCGCGCATCCAGGTCCAGGCACACCACGTGGTTGCCCATCTCCGAGAGACAGGCCCCGGTGACAAGGCCCACATAGCCGGTGCCGATGACGGTGATTTTCATGGAGCGAGATTCAGTGCGGCTTGGACAGCCAGGTCAGGCGGTGGGTGCGCAGCGGGTACAGCAGCGCGGATGCCGGCGCGAGGCAGGCGGCAGGCAGGCGGCGCGCCAGCGGGGGCGCCAGCGTGATCCGCCGCGACTGCACCTGCGCCTGGGGAAACAGCTGGCGCAGTTCAGCCAGCGGTATGCCACGCACATCCGGGTTGTTGGGATTGTCTACCACGAAGTCGTAGACCAGCACGCCGCCGCCCGGTGCCGCCCAGCGCCACAGGGTCTCTGCCATGTGGCGCCGGAAGGCCGGGTCCAGCAGCGAGCTGAACAGGGTGAAGGCCAGCACCGCCTGCTGGCTGCCGTCAGCTACCGGCGCCAGGGTGGCATCGCCCTCCACAATGCGCACGGCAGCGGGCAGCGCGTCACGCGCCTGCACGTCACGCTCGGCGATCAGTTCCAGCCCCTGCAGGCGTGCGGGGCTGGCACCCAGGCGCAGCAGGTCCTGCAGGTTGCCGCCCGTGCCGCAGCCCACTTCGGTGATGGCCAGGTCCGCCAGGCTGCTCCAGCCATGGGCGTTCCACAATGTCACCAGGGCGCGCAGTCGCTCCTGCTGCGCCTGCAAGGCCGACGGGCTGGCCATCAGCTGGTAGCGCAGGGCATCCTGCGCGCCATCGCGGCGCGCGTAGCGCGCCTGCACCGCCTGGGGTTCGGTGCCATGGCTCATCGCGTGATCCGGGCGAATTGGCTGTCCGGTGCGCGCGCGCGCAGCACGTCCCACAGGCCACGCCAGGTGCCCAGGCCATAGGCCAGATGGTAGGCGGCAATCACCACCGGCAGGCGCACCAGCAGGCCCCACTGGCCCGCACCGTGCGCGGCCGAGACGGATGCCCAGCCCACATAGGCGGCATAGACCGCCACCAGCGCCGCCAGCGGCAGCACCGTCCAGGGCGTGCACAGCGCGAACAGCGCGAGCGCCGCGACGAAGGCCGCAGGAACCAGCTGGCGCATCGAACCGGGCTGCCCGTGCTTGCGCATCACGAAGGGGCGCCAGTAGCCGTACTGCCGCTGCTGCGCGAACAAATGGCGCAGCGAGTTGCGCGGGTGGTAGAGCGAGTGGATCTGCGGGCTCTGCCAGATGCGTCCGCCCGCCAGGCGCAGGCGCAGGTTGTGCTCGTCGTCCTGGTTGCGCACCAGGGCCTCGTCGAATCCACCGATGTGATCGAACACGGTGCGCGGCCAGCAGCCCAGGTAGACCGTGTCCACTTCGCCGTCGTACCTGGTGTCGCGCGAACGTGCACCGCCCACCACCCAGCGGCACTGGAAGGCCGCGGCCACGGCGCAGCCCATGGGCCCCGTGCCCTCGGCCACCCAGGGGCCGCCCACGTTGTCGGCGCCAGTGCGTGCCAGCGTTTCGATACAGCGCGCCACGTAGTCGGGCGCAAAGCGGGTGTGGATATCCAGCCGCACGATGACCTCGCCGCGCGCGCGGGCGATGCAGGCATTGAGCCCGGTGGAGACGATGCGCCCCGGGTTGTCCACCCACTGCAGCCGCGGGTCCGCTGTGCTGCGCGCAACCAGCAGCTCGCGCGTGCCGTCGTCGCTGCAGCCATCGGCCACCAGCACTTCCATCTGCCAACCCGCAGGCAGCACCTGCGCCAGCGCACTGTCGCAGAAGGCGGCAATGTGCGCTGCCTCGTTGCGGCAGGGCGCGATCACGCTGACCCAGCGCAGGTCCTGTGCCGGGATGTCCTTGGGCACGTTCATAGGGTGCCCATCCGTTCTCGATAAAGTCGGTCCATTGTGTCCATCTGCACGGCGCGGTCGCCATCGCGCGCGATCCGCCGCACATTTTCCTGTCCATGGCGCTGCATGCGCGCATCGTCCGTGACCAGTGCCTCCAGGCAGCGCGCCAGCGCGGCCGCATCGCGCGGGGGTACCAGTACGCTGGCATCGAGCCAGGCGCGGTTGGCGTCCAGGTCGCTGGCCACTACCGTGAGGCCGCAGGCCATGCTTTCGAGCACCGAGACCGAGGTCGCATCGCTCGTGGGTACCGAGACCGAGAGCTTGCCCTGTGCCAGCACCCGTGCCATGCCCGCGTCGTCCAGGCGGCCGTGGAACAGCACGCGCTGCTGCAGGCCGCGAGCGGCTACCAGCGCGCGCAGCGCCGCCTCCATCGAGCCGCCACCCAGCAGGTGCAATTGCACGCCCGCCTCGGGCTGGCGTGCCACCAGGGTGGCCACGGCCTCCACGATGGTGTCGATGTTGTAGTTGGGCTCCCACGACCGCAGGCTCACGATCTGCAGGCCGGTCTTGCCGGCCCAGGGGGCGGGCGCGAAGCGCGCGAGGTCCACGCCCCAGTGGATCTCCTGCACGGGACAGGCGGGGCCGTAGCTGCGTGCGGCATCCAGCAGGCTTTGCGAATCCCCGGTGATGAGGTCGGCGCGGCGCAGGGTCCAGCCAGTGAGCCAGCGCATCAGCGCGCTTTGGTGCGGCGTCACCAGCAGGTCGCTGCCCCAGGCCGTCATCACCAGCGGGTGGCGCCCGCAGCGCGCGCCCACGTAGCCGTACGAGGTGGTGTAGTGCGCATGCACGATGTCGGGCGCCAGGGCCTGCACATAGCGCCGGGCCTGCCCCGCGCGCAGCAGCCAGTCGGTCGAGCGGCGCACGGGCGCCAGCACCTTCTGCTCCACGCCCTCGACGGGAGCCGGGCGCGCCGTGACCAGCGACACGCGGTAGCCGCGCGCGCGCATCTCCGCCGCCCAGCGCTGGATGTGCGGGCTGGTGGCGTCGCCCAGCAGGCACAGGTGTTTCGGTACCTCAGCCATGGGCACCGGCCTCCGTCGATTGCGGCAGATCGCCCGCCCAGGCACGGTAGTGCTCGGCCCATTCGGGGTACTGCGCCAGCAGGGCCGCATCGGCCGTGCGCACGTCGCCCACCTGGCGCGCCGGGGCACCGGCCATGATGGCGAAGTCGGGCACCTCGCCGCGCACCTGCGAATAGGCGCAGACCAGCGCGCCGCGGCCGATGCGCGTGCCGGCCTCGATCAGGCTGTGCGGCCCGACGAAGGTATAGGCGCCGATGTGCACAGCGCCCTTCACGTAGCCGGGCACCTCGCCGCCCGCATGGGTGGCATAGCCGCGCCCCAACAGCCGGATGGAGCGGTGCGAGCTGTGCGTGACGATGCTCACGAAATTGGTGATCTGCACGCCCTCGCCGATGTGAAGGCCCGCCGTTGCGTCGAGAAAATTGAACTGCCCGATGAACACATGGTCGGCCAGCACAAGGCCTTGCTCGCCTTCGATGCAAGTGCTGGGCGCGATGCGTGTGTGCGCCAGCAGCGTACCGCCGGGCGCACGCTCGCCAAACACCATGCGGAACAGCAGCGCCCGCCAGAGCTTGCGCCGCACGCGGTTAAGCCAGGCTTTCATCGGGGATGTTTTTCCACTGGGCAAGGGTGAGAAAGTAGTAGGCGAAGTAAGGCAGCATGGAAGCCGAAATGCCCCAGGCTGCACCTTCCAGGCCCCCCAGGGCCAGGCCGGCCAGCAGCCCGGCAAAGAAGGCCAATTGTCCCACCAGCGCGAGCCGCAGGGCCCAGCCCTGCGCACGCCAGGCCAGCGTGGTCACCGACAGCGGCGAGGCGATGAAGTGCAGGGCGATGTAGGGGGCAATGGCGCGCACCAGCGGACCGGCCTCGCTCCACTGCGGGCCGAACGCGGTGGTGAACAGCAAGGGCCCCCAGAGCATGAGCACCGCCATCATCGGCAGGGCGATGGCGGCCAGCGCCAGCATGCTCTTGCGCACCAGGGCGCGGGCCTCGCCTGCAGTGCGGGCCTGCAGCAACTGTGGGTACAGCGCCTGCGACAGCGCACCACCCAGCAGGGTGGCCGGTGCCTTGAGGTAGCGCAGCGACAGGGCCCACAGGCCGGCCGCTGCACCGCCTGCCCAGGCCGCCACCGCCACCAGCGTCAGCGTGTCCTGCAGCGCCCCCATGAAGGCATGCGGTGTGTTGAGCAGTGGGAAGTCCCGGTGCTTCGCAGCCATGGACCGCAGCGATGCAAAGGGAGCGCGCCACAGCACCGCCCAGCCCCCGGCAGGTGCCGGCCGTGCCAGGGCGGCGGCGGCCACCAGCCCCGCCGCCACGGCACCGGCCAGCAGGCCCGCCGCGCCGATCTTGAGCAGGCCCAGCGCCAGTTGCAGAACCGCGCCGCCGCCGTGCTGTACCAGCCGCGCAAGGGACAACAAGCCAAAGCGCTGCGAGCGCGTGGCCCACAGCGTGAGCCACTGCGTTGCCGCGATGGACAGCACGGCCAGCGGCAGTGCCCAGGCCAGCGGCATGTCCTGCACAGCCGCGACCACGCTGCCTGCCACCACGGCGCAGGCCGTGACCGCCAGCAGCACGCGGGCACACAGGGCCATGAGTTCGGCAGCATCGGCGTCGTCCTTTTCCAGCGGCAGCGCGAATTCGTAGCGCGCGCAGCCGACCACGGCCAGGTTGGTGGCAATGGCCCACAGCAGGGCAAACTGGCCGAATTCGGCTGGCGTGTACAGGCGCGTCAGCGCCGGACCCAGCAGCAGGGGCAGCGCATGGGCCACCACGCTGCCGGTCAGCAGGGTGGCCGTGGCGCTCAGCAGCCTGGCGCTCATGGCAGGGCCTGGGGCTCCTGGTGGAACCCTGGCACCAGCTCGTGCAGCAAGGACATCATGGTCGCGATGTCGCCCTGGTGGATGGCCTGCTCCAGGGCCTGCAGCCGGCCTTGCAGCACGTCCCAGGCGAGGTACTCCTCATGGGCGCGCAGGATGCGCGGGTGCGCCGTGGGCTGTGCGCCATCGCCGATCAGCAGCTCCTCGTAGAGTTTTTCTCCGGGGCGCAGGCCGGTAAAGACGATCTCGATGTCCCCCTCGGGATGGTCCGGGGCCTTCACGCTCAGGCCCGACAGCGCGACCATGCGCTGGGCCAGGTCCAGGATGGGGATGGGCTCGCCCATGTCGAGCACGAAGACCTCGCCGCCCTGGGCCATGGCTCCGGCCTGCAGCACCAGTTGCGCGGCCTCCGGGATGGTCATGAAATAGCGCATCACCTCCGGGTGCGTCACCGTGATAGGACCGCCAGCGGCGATCTGGGCGCGGAACAGCGGGATCACGCTGCCGCTGGAGCCCAGCACATTGCCAAAGCGCACCATGGAAAAGCGGGTCTGCACCGCTCCGGGCTGGCTTGCGCACGATGCCACGGCCTGCAGCACCAGTTCGGCCACGCGCTTGCTCGCGCCCATCACATTCGTGGGGCGCACGGCCTTGTCGGTGGAGACGAGGACGAAGTTCTCCACGCCGCCCGCGATGGCGGCGCGCACCATGTGCAGGGTGCCGAAGGCATTGTTGCGGATGCCTTCGCCCGCATTGGCCTCCACCATGGGCACGTGCTTGTAGGCCGCCGCGTGGTAGATGGTGCGGGGACGCTGTGCCCGGCACAGGTCCAGCATGTGCTGCGCATGGGCCACGCTGGCCAGCAGCGGCACCAGCTCGCAGGCCAGGGCCTCTTGTTGCACGATGGACTGCAGCTCCTGGTGGATGCTGTAGAGCGCGAACTCGCTGTGGTCCACCAGCAGCAGGCGCGCTGCGCCCTGGCGTGTGATCTGACGGCACAACTCGCTGCCGATGCTGCCGCCCGCGCCCGTGACCATCACCACCTGGCCGCGGATGTGGCGGCCCAGCAGCGCAGGGTCGGGGGCCACGGGGTCGCGGCCCAGCAGATCTTCGAGGTCCAGGTCCTGGAAATCGGTCACCGTGACGCGGCCGCTGGCCAGGTCCGTGAGGCCCGGGATGGTGCGTATGCGCACCGGCAGGTCGCGCAGGTTCTGGATGATCTGGTTGCGGCGCTGGCGCGACACGCTGGGCAGCGCCAGCAGCACGTCGGTGATACGCAGGCGCCGGACCACCTCGGCCAGCGCGATCGGGGCATACACGCGCACGCCGTTGATGCTGCGGCCCACCTTGGCCCGGTCGTCGTCGGCAAAGGCCTCGAGCACATAGTTGCGTGCGCTCACCAGGCCGGCCGCCGTCTGGGCGCCCGCCGAGCCGGCGCCATAGATGAGCAGCCGGTGCGGGGCCTTGGTGTTCTGCCCTGCCAGCCACAGCCAGCCCAGCGAGCGGCTGGCGCCCACCAGCAGCAGAAAGATCACCGGCTGCAGGATGCCCACGCTGCGCGGGATGCCCGTCCACTTCCCCAGCATCAGGATGGCGAACAGCAGCGCGCCATAGATGGCCACGGCCTTGCCCGTGGTGATGAGCGCCGTGATGCCGGTGTAACGGAAGATGGCGCGGTACAGCCCCAGGTTCACGAAGATCGGGAAGGCCAGGGCCGGCGCCAGCACGTAGGCCAGCCACTGCATGCCTTCGTCGGGCCAGTGCAGGACATCCAGGCGCAGCGTGAAGGCCAGCCACATGGCGAACAGGCCCATGGCGATGTCCAGCGCCACCACCACCAGCCGCTTGACCGGGCGGGGCCACTCCAGGACGTTGTTCAGCACGTAAGCCCCACCTTCGGCAGGGCGCTCACTGCGCGATGCCCGTGCGCTCAAGCACGTCGCCCACGAGTTCCAGGCGCACCAGGGGGTTGTCGAGTTCCATCAGCCGCTGCTTGAGCTCCAGCGGCACCGGCAGCAGCTCGCACCAGCGGTTGGCCACCCAGCCGCAGTCGTCGAGCTGGGCCGCCGTGGGTACCAGGGCTGTGGGGCTGTCGGGGTCGCGCTGCTGCAAGGTGGTGAGTACCTGGGCCAGGGCCTGCGAGGCCTTCTTCAGGTCGTCGGGCACGGGCACCGGCATGTCGGGGGCAAGGTGATCCACGTCGGCGATCCACAGCCCGTGAACCAGGTGGCTGCGTTGCACGATGCGAAAACGCTGGCTGCCGCGGCACTGCAGGGTGATGAGACCGGGCTGCGGCGTGTCCAGTTGCTCGATCACGGCCAGGGTGCCGATTTCGCTGAACTGTTCCTCGGGGGCTCCCGCCTGGCGCACTTCGTGGCCCTGGGTGAGCGACACCACGCCGATGGGCGCGCCCATCTGGTGGCATTTGCGCACCATGTCCAGGTAGCGCACCTCGAACACGCGCAGCGCCAGCAGGCCTTCGGGAAAGAGGATGGAGCCCAGCGGAAACAGCGGCAGGGACGACAGGGAGAGGGGTTGAGTCATGGGAGAAGACCTTGGCCCGCTATCATCCCATGGCGCGGGCTGCTTTCGCACCGCCCGCTTTCCTTTTTGCCCCTCCCATGTTCTTCCAGATCGCTTCGTTCCTGCTTGATGTCGTCGGTGGCCTGCTCACGGGGGCCTGCCTGTTGCGCCTGTACATGCAATGGCAGCGCGTGCCGTTTGGCAACCCCATTGGCGGGCTGGTCTTTGCGCTCACGGACTGGATCATCCTGCCGCTGCGCAAGCTGATCTCGCCCGCAGGCAAATGGGACCTGTCGAGCCTGGTGGCGGCCCTCCTGTTCCAGGTGCTGCAGTATGTGCTGCTGCTGGTGCTCATCGGCGCGGCGGCCGCCTGGGCCTGGCTGCCCTGGCTGGTGCTGTTCGGCCTGGCCAAGGTGGCGGTGTCGGGGCTCATGGGCCTGCTCATCGTGCATGCCGTGATGTCCTGGATTGCGGCCCGTTCCCCGCTGTCCGACGTGGTGTGGCGGCTGTGTGCCCCTGTGCTGCGGCCGTTCCAGAAAGTGATTCCGTTGCTCGGTGGGATAGATCTGTCGCCGCTGGTGGTGCTGGTGCTGCTGCAGGTGGTGATGATCGTGCTGGGTCACCTGCAGGCCGGTGTCATGCGCTGAAGCACCGGGCCCCAAACAAAAGCGCCTGTCGGAGACAGGCGCTTTTTTGGATGGGCCAGCGTTCGTTCAGAGTACGGCGTCGGCCGGCAGGCGCTGCAGCATGGCCAGGCTGCTGGCCACGGTGTTGCGCAGTTCGCGGCGGTCGCAGATGAAGTCGACCGCGCCCTTGGTCTGCAGGAATTCGGCACGCTGGAAGCCTTCGGGCAGGGTCACGCGCACGGTGGACTCGATCACGCGCGGGCCGGCAAAGCCGATCAAAGCCTTGGGTTCGGCGATCACCATATCACCCACGAAGGCGAAGCCGGCGCTCACGCCGCCCATGGTCGGGTCGGTCAGCACGCTGATGTAGGGCAGGCCCTTCTTGGCCAGGCGCGTGAGCGCCGCATTGGTCTTGGCCATCTGCATCAGCGACAGCAGGCCTTCCTGCATGCGCGCACCGCCCGTGGCGGTGAAGCAGATGAAGGGCACCTTCTGCTCGATGGCGGTTTCCACGCCGCGCACGAAGCGCTCGCCCACCACGGAGCCCATGGAGCCGCCCATGAAGTCGAACTCGAAGCAGGCGACCACCACGTTGACGCTCTTGACCGCGCCACCCATCACGATCAGGGCATCGGTCTCGCCGGTGTTTTCCAGGGCTTCCTTGAGGCGCTCGGGGTACTTGCGGCTGTCCTTGAACTTCAGCGCATCCACGGGCAGCACTTCCTGGCCGATCTCGTAGCGGCCTTCGGGGTCCAGGAAGGCGTCCAGGCGTGCCCGCGCACCGATGCGGTGGTGGTGGCTGCAGTGCGGGCAGACGTTCTGGTTGTGCTCCAGATCGGACTTGTAGAGCACCGTTTCGCAGCTCGGGCACTTGATCCACAGGCCTTCGGGCACCTGGCGGCGCTCGGTCGGGTCGGTTTGCTGGATTTTGGCGGGCAGGAGTTTTTCGAGCCAGGACATGGTGCTTTCCTCTTCAAAGACAGGGCCTTGGCGCATGGCAAAACCCTGTGTAAAACAGCAGTGGGCGCCCACCGGTGGGTGGGCGCCAGGGCTGCATTATGCGTCGAGTGCCTTGCGGATGCCGCGCAGGAAATCGACCGTGATTGCCACCACCTTCTCGTGCGGCTGGTCCTCGATCAGCTGGATGATGCGCGTGCCGATCACCACGGCGTCGGCCACCTTGCCGATGGCCTGTGCCGTCGCCGCATCGCGGATGCCGAAGCCCACGCCCACGGGGATCTGCACATGCTGGCGGATGCGCGGCAGCATCTGCTCCACGGCCGAGGTGTCGAGCGCGCCCGAACCGGTCACGCCCTTGAGCGACACGTAGTACACGTAGCCGCTGGCCACGCGTGCCACCTGGGCCATGCGCTCATCGGTGCTGGTCGGGGCCAGCAGGAAGCTCAGGTCCATGCCGTGCGCGCGCAGGCTGGCGGCAAAGGCCTCGCATTCCTCGGGCGGGTAGTCGACCACGAGCACGCCGTCCACGCCGGCCGCGGCCGCATCGCGCACGAAGGCGCCGGCGCCGTGCACCTGGTCATAGCGCTCCACCGGGTTGGCATAGCCCATGAGCACCACCGGGGTGGTGGTGTTGCGCTTGCGGAAGTCGCGCACATGGTCGAGCACCTGGGCCATGCCGATGCCGAGGGCCAGGGCCTTCTCGCCCGCTTTCTGGATCACCGGGCCGTCAGCCATGGGGTCGGAGAAGGGCACGCCCAGTTCGATCACGTCGGCGCCTGCTTCCACCATGCCGTGCATGAGGGCAGGCGTGATGTCGGCGAACGGGAAACCGGCGGTGACGTAGGGCACAAGGGCTTTGCGGCCCTGCGCCTTCAACTGGTCGAAAGTGGTGCTGATGCGGTTCATGCCTTGGTCTCCGCGCCTTTGACGGTCAGTCCGCGCATGGAAGGGCGGTCATAGAAATCCTCGCCCGACAGGTCGGCCACGGTGCCGATGTCCTTGTCGCCCCGGCCCGAGAGGTTGACCAGGATGGACTGGTCCGGGCGCATGGTTTGGGCGAGCTTCATGGCATAGGCCACGGCGTGGCTCGATTCGAGCGCGGGGATGATGCCCTCGGCGCGGCACAGGTGGTGGAAAGCCGCTAGGGCCTCCTTGTCGGTGATGCCGACGTACTCGGCGCGGCCGATCTCCTGCAACCAGGCGTGCTCGGGGCCCACGCCGGGGTAATCGAGGCCCGCGCTGATGCTGTGCGTCTCGGTGATCTGGCCATTGGCGTCCTGCAGGATGAAGGTGCGGTTGCCATGCAGCACACCCGAGCTGCCACGCTGCAGCGAGGCCGAGTGCTTGCCGCTATCGAGGCCCTCGCCGGCGGCCTCCACGCCGATCAGGCGCGTCTTCTCGAACGGGATGTAGGGGTGGAAGATGCCCATGGCATTGCTGCCGCCGCCCACGCAGGCGACCACGGCATCGGGCTGTTCGGCGGGCACCTTCTGCTCCACCAGCAGTGCGGGCATCTGTTCCAGGCACTCGTTGCCGATCACGCTCTGGAAGTCGCGCACCATCATCGGATAGGGGTGCGGGCCGGCCACCGTGCCGATGATGTAGAAGGTGTTGTCCACATTGGCCACCCAGTCGCGCATGGCCTCGTTGAGCGCATCCTTCAGGGTTTTGCTGCCCGACTCCACGGGCACCACGGTGGCGCCCAGCAGCTTCATGCGGTAGACATTGGGGCTCTGGCGCTTGACGTCCTCCGAGCCCATGTAGACCACGCATTCCAGGCCATAGCGCGCACAGATCGTGGCCGTGGCCACGCCGTGCTGACCGGCGCCGGTCTCTGCAATGATGCGCGGCTTGCCCATGCGGCGCGCCAGCATGGCCTGGCCGATCACGTTGTTGATCTTGTGCGCGCCGGTGTGGTTGAGGTCCTCGCGCTTCAAGTAGATCTGCGCGCCGCCGAGCTCGCGGCTGGTGCGGGCTGCGTGGTACACGGGCGAGGGGCGGCCCACGAAGTGCTTGAGCTCGTACTCGAATTCGGCCAGGAACTCGGGGTCGTTCTGGTAGCGGGCGTAGGCCTCGCGCAGTTCGTTGATCGCGTGGGTCAGAGTTTCGCTGACGAAGCTGCCGCCATAGGAGCCGAAATGGCCCGAGGGATCAGGTTGCTGATAGGAATTCATGGGGGTTCTTTGCAAGTTGTGCATCGGCCGCGCGCACGGCGGCTACGAAGCGTTGGATCTTGTCGGCGTCCTTGGTGCCCCGCAGGGGCTTGCCATCGGGCC